>NZ_JBMDKQ010000016.1:0-92550 GCF_057809795.1 Sphingobium sp. FG125 | reverse complement strand
TTCGCCTTGCTCCCCCTCCCCCGACCCCTCCCCGCCGGGGAGGGGAGATGAGTCACAATCACAGCACTATGGATAAGTGTATAGTCATGCTCTCCCCCACGCCCCTCCTCGCCACCTCGATCGGTCCGGTGCTGGAAACGCTCAGCATTGTCGGCACCTTCGTATTCGCCGCGTCCGGGGCGCTGGCGGCGGCGCGGTTGCGGCAGACATTGGTGACCTTCGCCTTCTTCGCGCTGGTGACGGGGGTGGGCGGCGGCACGTTGCGGGATTTGCTGATCGGCGCGCCGGTGTTTTGGGTGGTGGATGCCGCGCCTGCCATCACCTGCATGTGCGCGGCGGTGATCGTCTGGTGTACGCCGCGCCGCTTCTGGAGCGAGCGGGCGCTCGATTGGCTCGACGCGATCGGGCTGGCGGCGTTCGCGGTGTTCGGCGCGGCCAAGGCGATGAGTTTTGGCGTGCCGCCCTTTGTCGCCGGTATGATGGGCGTGGTGACGGGCTGCGTCGGCGGGATCATGCGCGATCTGCTGGCGGGCGAGCCGTCGATCCTGCTGCGGCCCGAACTTTATGTGACGGCGGCGGCGGTGGCGGCGGGGCTGTTCGTGGGGTTGCGACTGGCGGGGCTGGACGTGCCGGTGGCGGGGGTGATCGCGGCGCTGCTGGGGTTCGTGCTGCGGGCCGTGGCGATTTGGCGTGGGCTGGGGTTGCCAGTGTATCGGCATGAGGAGGGGTGAAATACCCTCTCCCTTGAGGGAGAGGGTTGCGCAGACTTGGCAGCTTGCTGCCTAGTCGAAGCTGGGAGAGGGTGTGCTGACCTGACTGTGGCGCGCCATATTGGCGTCGAACCCCCTCTTCCAACTTCGCCTAACCTCACTGCGTTCGGTAAGGCTGCGTATCCTTCTCCCCACCGGGGAGAAGGGGTTAGCGCCACAGCCCCGCGATCAGCGCCATCACGCCGCGTTCATCCGCTGCGCTGCGCATCTTGGGTGCTCCATAGCTGCGGCATTCCAGGCAGTCGGCGCGGATGCCTGCGCCGGTGACGAGCGCCTTGACGTCGGTGACTGCCTGCATCGCCCAGCCGCGCTGGACCATCGCCTGGCGCGCCAGCATGTCGCGGGGCGCGCCCGCATCGTCGGTGTCGCGCTGCGCCATCGCCTCGATCCATTCGGCCCATTTGTCGGGGGCTTTTTCGATGCTGTAGGCGCGGGCGGTTTTGGGGTCGATTTTGGCGCGACGGGCGGCTTCGGCGATGGCGTCCTCCAGCCCGCCGAAACGGTCAACGAGGCCGATTTGCCGCGCGGTGCCGCCGTCCCAGACGCGGCCCTGCGCGATGGTGTCGATCTGCGCCGGGGTCTTGCGGCGCGATTGGGCGACGAGGCCGACGAAGCGGCGGTAGATGTCCTCGACCCCCATTTGCATGATCGCGTCGAATTGCGGGGAGGTGCCGCCTGCAAGGTCAGGCTGGCCCGACAGGGGCGTGGTGGCGACGCCGTCGGTGGTGACGCCGATCTTGGCGAGTGTGCCTTCAAAGCTGGGGAGGATGCCGAACACGCCGATCGAGCCGGTGATGGTGTCCGGCTGCGCAAAGATCATGTCGGCGGGAGTGGAGACCCAATAGCCGCCGCTGGCCGCGACATTGCCCATGGAGACGATGACGGGCAGGCCATCCGCCTTGGCCGTCAAAATGGCGTTGCGGATCTTTTCTGACGCCATGACCGAGCCGCCCGGCGAATCGACGCGGACGACAAGCGCTTTCAAATCCTTTTCGTTGAGTGCGGTCAGCAGCAGGTCCGAAATCGTGTCGCCCGCCGCCGTGCCCGGACCGGCTTCACCATCGACGATATTGCCCGCGATCGTCAGCACGCCGATCTGGCCGTCATTGGCGGGCTTGCGGGCTTTCACATAGGCGGCGAGGTCGATTTTCGCGAAGCCGCCTGCCTTGGCATCGGACCCTTCGCCCGCAATTTCCGCGACGCGCGCGCCGAACGCGGTGGCGTCGCCAAGCTTGTCGATCAAGCCTGAGGAAAGAGCAGCCTGCGCCATATTGCCATTGGCGGCGGTGGCGGCGGCGACAGGGTCGGCGGCATAGGCGGCGATCTTCGCCTTCGGACGTGCTTTGGCGACGTCATCCTGCCAGTTCTGCCAAAGGACATCGGCCAGCGCCTGATTGGCCTGCTTGGCTTCGGGGGACTGGTCGGCGCGGATATAGGGTTCGACGAAGCTCTTATAGGTGCCGACGCGATAGACATGGGTGTTGACGCCAAGCTTGTCGATCAGCCCCTTATAATAGAGGCCGGACCCGCCCCGGCCCATGATCGCGACGCCGCCGAGCGGATCGCTCCACGCCTCGCTGGCATGGGCGGCCAGTTGATAGCTGTCGTCGGTATAGAGGGTGGCGTAGGCCAGCACGGGCTTTTTCGCGGCGCGCAGGGCGTCGAGCGCCTGGCCGACGCGGGCGATGGCGACCTGACCGCCGCCCATGAAGCCATCCAGGTTCAGCACGACCGCTTTGACCTTGCTGTCCGTCTTTGCCGCTTCCAGCGCGGTGACGATGTCGGACAGGCGATATTCCTTCATATCGGGGCCGGAGCCGGACAGGAGTGCGAAGGGATCGGTTTCGGCGGGTTGTTCGACGATGGTGCCGTCCAGGTCGAGCAGTAGCGCACCTGCGCTGATGCTGGCGGCGGGCTTGGGCGAGAAGGAGAGGGCGGCGTAGAGTGCGCCGAAGAATAGCAGCAGGAAGAGCAGGACCAGCCCGTCCTTGATCGCGACCAATATGCGCCACGCGCCCTTCACAAATGCCAAGTGGGTGTTCCTTCTGCCCGGTTCGCCATGGCTAGCCCATCGCCCTATCGACTGCAATGTGGGGGGCGGGCGCGCCGCTGCAACCTTGCGCCCGGCGTTTCGCGCGCTATGGGGGGGCATAGTTTTCCCAGACGCGCAGGAGACATGCCCGATGCCCACCCTCGTCCTCATCCGCCATGGCCAGTCGTCATGGAATCTGGAAAACCGCTTCACCGGCTGGTGGGACGTGGACGTGACCGAAAAGGGCGCGGGCGAAGCGCGGGCGGCGGGGCAGTTGATGAGGGCCAAGGGGCTGGATTTCGACCAATGCTATACTTCGCTCCAGACCCGCGCGATCAAGACGCTCAATCTGGCGCTGGAGGAAATGGGGCGGCTGTGGCTGCCGGTGGAGAAGGACTGGCGGCTGAACGAGCGCCATTATGGCGGGCTGACGGGCCTCGATAAGGCGGAGACGGCGGCCAAGCATGGCGACGCGCAGGTCAAGATCTGGCGCCGCAGCTTCGACATTCCACCGCCAGTGCTGGAAGCGGGCAGCGAGTTCGACCTGAGCAAGGATCGCCGCTATGCGGGGATCGCGATTCCATCGACCGAGAGCCTGAAGGATACGATCGCCCGCGTGCTGCCCTATTGGGACAGCCGCATCGCGCCGGATCTGAAGGCGGGCAAGCGGGTGCTGATCTCCGCCCATGGCAATTCGCTGCGCGCGCTGGTCAAGCATCTGTCGAACATTCCCGACGACGAGATCACCGAACTGGAAATCCCGACCGGCCAGCCGATCGTCTATGAACTGGCTGACGATCTGAGCGCGATCGAGCGTTATTATCTGTCGGAGCGGTGACAATAATATCCCCCTCCCTTTCAAGGGAGGGGTTAGGGGTGGGTGTGAGCGGCGCGAACCGCCGCTTCGCGCCGGACCCACCCCCGACCCCTCCCTTGGCAGGGAGGGGAGGAATAGCATTGCCCCCCGACGGGCTGGCCGCTAAGGGGCTTTGCTTTCCGGGCGGCACCGTGAAGGCCGCGCCATGAGGGGAAGCACGGGCATGAGCGGGGCAATCGAGGTCGGCATCATCATGGGGTCGCGGTCCGACTGGGACACGATGCGCCATGCCGCCGAGACGCTGGATGCGCTGGGCGTGGCCCATGAATGCAAGGTGGTGTCGGCGCACCGCACCCCGCAGCGGCTCTATGACTATGCCACCAGCGCGGTGGATCGCGGTCTGAAAGTCGTCATCGCGGGTGCTGGCGGCGCGGCCCATCTGCCGGGCATGTGCGCGTCGATGACGCGGCTGCCGGTGCTGGGCGTGCCGGTCGAATCGAAGGCGTTGAAGGGCATGGATTCGTTGCTGTCGATCGTCCAGATGCCCGGCGGCATTCCCGTGGCGACGCTGGCGATCGGCAAGCCCGGCGCGATCAATGCCGGGTTGCTGGCTGCCGCGATCCTGGCGACCAATGATCCCGCACTGGCCGAACGACTGGACGCCTGGCGCGCGAAGCAGACCGATGCGGTTGCCGAAACGGTCGAGGACTGATCGCGCCCATGACGACCATCGCGCCCGGTTCGACCATCGGCATAATTGGCGGCGGCCAGCTGGGCCGGATGATCGCCATTGCCGCCGCGCAACTGGGCTATTGCACCGCCATCTATGCGCCGGAGGAGAGTGGCCCCGCCGCCGACGTGTCGCCGCGCTGGACGCGGGGCAGCTATGACGACGTAGCGGCGCTGGCGGCCTTTGCCGATGGCGTCGATGTCGTCACTTACGAGTTTGAGAATATCGATCCCGCAGCGGTCGAGGTATTGGCCACGCACGGGCTGGTCCGCCCCGGTGCGCAGGCGTTGCGGGTGGCGCAGGACCGGCTGGCGGAAAAGCGGTTCGTTTGCGATCTGGGCGGGCTGACCGCGCCGTTCGCGCCGGTCGAGAATCTGGACGATCTGGAGGCGGGGATCGCACAGGTCGGCAGCCGCGCGATCCTGAAAACCAATCGCATGGGCTATGACGGCAAGGGGCAGGCGCGGCTCAACGAGCCGGGCGATGCGGTGGGGGCATGGAATGCGATCGGGCGGCAGAGCGCGATATTGGAAGGCTTCGTGACCTTTGCCGAGGAATTTTCGGTCATATTGGTGCGCGGCGCGGACGGGCAAGTGCGCTTCTGGGACAGTTCTGCCAATGTCCATGTCGACGGTATCCTCGACACGTCGATCGCGCCCGCCGGGCCGCTGATCGAGGGGCAGATGCCTGCTGCGCGCGCTTTGGCGCACAAGATTGCCGACGCGCTCGATTATGTCGGCGTACTGACCTGCGAATTTTTCGCCAGCGCCGACGGCCCGGTGTTCAACGAAATGGCCCCGCGCGTCCATAATAGCGGCCATGGCACGATCGAGGGTGCGTTGACGAGCCAGTTTGAAAATCATGTGCGCGCGATTTGCGGCCTGCCGCTGGGCGACACGGCGCTGGCCGCGCGCCGGGTGGAAATGCGCAACCTGATCGGCGATGATGCGCATGACTGGCTGGCGATCCTGTCCGATCCGGCCAACCATCTGCACCTGTACGGCAAGCATGAAGCGCGGCCGGGGCGCAAGATGGGGCATGTCACGCGGCTGGTGCTGTGACGGAGATCGTGCTGATCCTGGCCCGCGCCGATAATGGCGTGATCGGGCGGGATGGCGATCTGCCCTGGCGGCTGCCGGCGGACCTCAAGCGGTTCAAGGCGCTGACGCTGGGCCACCCGATGATCATGGGGCGCAAGACGTTCGACAGCCTGCCGGGCCTGCTGCCGGGGCGTCGCCATATCGTGCTGACGCGTGACCGGGCGTGGACGGGCGCGGGGGCGGAAGTGGCGCATGATGTCGCGGGCGCGCTGGCGCTGGCCGATGCGCCGAGCGTGATGGTGATTGGCGGGGCGGAAATCTATCGGCTGTTCCTGGGTGCGGCGCACCGGATCGAGCTGACGGAAGTGCATCTGGACGCGGTGGGGGACGCCAGCATTGCCTATCCTGATCCGGCTGACTGGCTTGAAACCGCGCGGGAAGATCATGTCGCGCTGGACGGACGACGCGCCTACAGCTTCGTGACATTGCAGCGCGATTACCGATCCCTCAAACACCGTTCGGGCTGAGCGAAGTCGAAGCCTTCCACTGAGCGAAGCGAAGGCTCCTCACTCCGTTCGGAGGAGCCCTTCGACTTCGCTCAGGGCGAACGGGGGGGAGTGGATATGCCGCATTGCCACGCCCCCCGCGCACCCCTATAGGCCGCGCCATGGAGCGGCTGACAAGCGGCGCCCCGGTCCCGGCGCATTTGCGCGGGGCCATCATGGCGCTGGGCAATTTTGACGGGTTTCACGCCGGGCATCAGGCCGTGGTTGGCCATGCGATAGACCGCGCCCGTGCCGCGGGGCGTCCGGTCATCGTCGCAACCTTTGACCCGCACCCGATGCGGCTGTTCCGGCCCGATACGCCCCATTTTCGCCTGACCACGCTGGACCAGCGGCAGGCTTTGTTCGCCGCTGCCGGGGCGGACGCGATGATGGTGTTTGCCTTTACGCCCGAACTGGCGGCGCTCGATCCACAGGCGTTCGTTCGCATGTTAACCGTCGATATGGGCGTGGCCGGGGTCGTGACGGGGCAGGACTTCACCTTTGGCAAGGGGCGGGCCGGATCGGTGGCGCTTTTGTCCGATCTGGGCGCGCCATGGGATATGTGGGCGCAGGCGGTGGCGCCCGTGACGGATGCGGACGGGGCGGTAATTTCATCCAGCCGCATCCGCGCGGCGTTGCAGGCGGGCGATTGCGCCACTGCGACCCGGCTGCTGACGCGGCCCTTCACGATCGAAGGCATGGTCCAGCATGGCGACAAATTGGGGCGGACGATCGGTTTCCCGACCGCCAATGTCGATATGGGCAGCTATTTGCGCCCGGCCTATGGCATTTATGCGGTGCGCGCGATTTTGCCCGACGGGCGGGTGCTGGACGGTGCGGCGAATCTGGGTATCCGCCCGACCTTCGACCCGCCCAAGGAGTTGCTGGAGCCGCATTTCTTCGACTTTGCCGAGAGCCTATATGGTCAGGTCATTGCGGTTCAACTGATCGCCTTCCTGCGACCGGAGGCGAAATATGACGGGCTGGACGCGCTGATCGCGCAGATCGCGCGCGACTGCACGCAAGCACGGCAAATCCTTGCGGGCCAAAACCTTGCGGGAACGCCTTACGTCGCCTAATGGCGGCTTGTTTTCTCACCCGTTCGGGCTGAGCGAAGTCGAAGCCTTCCACTGAGCGGAGCGAAGTGACCTCCCTATCGGTCGGTCGAGCCCTTCGACTTCGCTCAGGGCGAACGGTCATTAGCAGATACCGGACCCAATATGACCGACGCACCAGACTATAAGTCCACCGTTTTCCTGCCCGTCACCGACTTTCCGATGAAGGCCGGCCTGGCGCAAAAGGAACCCGCGATTGCGGCGAAGTGGGAGGCGATGGGTCTGTATGACCGGCTGCGCGAGCGCCGTAAGGGGCGTGAGCGCTTCATCCTGCATGACGGCCCGCCCTACGCCAATGGCGACATCCATATGGGCCATGCGATGAACAAGGTGCTCAAGGACATCATCGTCCGCAGCCAATCGCTGCTGGGCAAGGATGCGCCCTATGTACCGGGCTGGGACTGCCACGGCCTGCCGATCGAATGGAAGATCGAGGAGGAATATCGCAAGAAGAAGCTGAACAAGGACGAGGTGCCAGCGCAGGAATTCCGCGCCCAGTGCCGCGCCTATGCCGACCGCTGGGTGGGCGTGCAGAAGGAGCAGTTCAAGCGTCTGGGCGTGATGGGCGACTGGGCCGATCCCTATTTGACGATGAAGTTCGATGCCGAGGCGACGATTGTTGGTGAGCTGTTGAAGTTTGCGGAAAGCGGCCAGCTTTATCGCGGGGCCAAGCCGGTGATGTGGTCCCCGGTCGAAAAGACCGCGCTGGCCGAGGCCGAGGTTGAGTATGAGGATGTGACGTCGACGCAGATCGACGTGGCGTTTGAGATTGTCGAAGCGCCCAATGCGCCGGAGCTGGTTGGCGCTTATGCGGTGATCTGGACGACGACGCCCTGGACGATCCCGGTGAACCAGGCGATCGCGTTTGGGGAGGGGATTGAGTATAAGCTGGTTGAAGAGACGATGCTTCCGTTAAACGATGAATCGGCGCCGACGAAGACTGGTCGCCGTTTTCTCGTAGCTTCGGATTTGGTGCACGCTTTCGGTGAACGTAACGGCTGGTTTGCTCGCAATACCGACGAAGAAGACTTCGGATATATGTCGATATGGACCGGCAAAGGCATCGACCTCGTTGGAGCCATCGCTCGCCACCCCATGCACGAACTCGGCGGCTTTTTCGCCAAGCCCCGTCCTTTCCTCCCCGCCGACCATGTCACCACCGACGCGGGCACGGGCCTTGTTCATATGGCGCCCGACCATGGCGAGGAGGATTTCATTGCGTGCAAGGCGCTGGGGATCGACCCGGTGTTTGCGGTCAATGATGCGGGTTTTTATCGCGACGATTGGGAGTGGTTGCCGGGGCAGGGCAGCGTCATCAATACCAAGTTCAACGGGGCTGACGGCCCGATCTGCACCGACCTGCGCGCGGCTGGCGCGCTGCTGTCGGCCAGCGAGTTCAGGCATAGCTATCCCCATAGCTGGCGGTCGAAGGCGCGGATCATCTATCGCTGCACGCCGCAATGGTTCATCCCGATGGACAAGCCTAGCGGGCAGGTGGCGGACTATCCGCTGCCGCCGTTGGAGCCGGTCACCGGCGCGCTGGCTGCAATCCTGCCGACCAACGGCCCGACCCTGCGCGGCGTGGCGCTTGACGCCATCGCGAACACCCGCTGGGTGCCGGAACGGTCGCGCAACCGGATCAATGCGATGGTCAGCGATCGTCCCGACTGGGTGATCAGCCGCCAGCGGGCCTGGGGCGTGCCGATCGCGCTCTATGTGCATCGCAAGAGTGGGCAATATCTGGTTGATCCGGCAGTCAATGCCCGCATCATCGAAGCGTTCAAGGGCGCCGGGGCGGATGCCTGGTTCGGGGCGGATCATCAGGCGATGCTGGGGCCGGATTACGACCTCAACGACTATGAAGTCGTGACCGACATTCTCGACGTCTGGTTCGATTCAGGGTCGACCCACAGTTTCGTGGTGGAAGCGCGCTATGGCGAAGGCGTGCGCGCCGACCTGTATCTGGAAGGGTCGGACCAGCATCGCGGCTGGTTCCAGTCGTCATTGCTCGAATCCAGCGGCACGCGGGGTCGGGCGCCCTATGACGCGGTGCTGACCCATGGCTTCGCGCTCGACGGGACGGGGCGTAAAATGTCCAAGTCGCTTGGCAATGTGGTCGATCCGCTCAAGATCATGGGCGAAAGCGGCGCGGACATATTGCGCGTATGGGTCGCCAGCACCGACTATTTCGATGACGTGCGGATCGGCAAGGAAGTGCTGGCCGGGTCGTCCGATGCGTATCGCAAATTACGCAATACTTTCCGCTACATGCTGGGCGCTCTTGCCGATTATGATGAAGAGGCTGAGGCGGTATCCTATGCCGAAATGCCGGAGCTGGAGCGCTATATGCTCCACCGGCTGGCGGTGCTGGACGCGGAATTGCGGTCGGTCGTGGACAAGGCGGCGGGCAGCGACAATTGGCTGGAATTCAGCCGTTACACCCGTGCCTTGTTCGATTTCGCCAATAGCGACCTGTCCGCCTTCTTCTTCGACATTCGCAAGGACTGCCTCTATTGCGATGCGCCGACCGACCCCAAGCGCCGCGCCTATCGCACTTTGCTCGATACGTTGTTCCATGCGCTGGTCCGCTACGCCGCGCCGATCATCCCCTTCACCGCCGAGGAAGTGTGGCAAAGCCGCTTCCCAAGTGACGAGGAAAGCGTGCATTTTCTGGAATGGCCGGAGATTGACCGTCATTGGATCAACGCGGGTCTGGACGCGAAATGGACCGAGCTGCGGACCCAGCGCGAACAGGTGAACGAGGCGATCGAGCCATTGCGGCGCGAGAAGATCGTCCGATCCAGCCTGGAAGCCGATGTCACCATGGGCCAGGTGCTGGCGGTGGGCGACGTGGATTTCGCCGAAGTCGCGATCGTCGCGCGGGTGACCATGGGCGAGGGCGATGGCATCAGCGTCCAGCCCAGCGAATGGCATAAATGCGGGCGCTGCTGGCGGTTGCTGCCCGAAGTTGTCGAGGATGGTGCATTGTGCGACCGCTGCGATGATGTGGTGACGGGGTGAATCGGCATGGAACAGCGTTCTCCCGCGAAGGCGGGAGTCCAGTCCCGCCGTCTGAACTGGGTTCCCGCCTGCGCGGGAACACGCCTTTTACAGTCTCTAGGTTTGATCGATGACTAATCCCGTCAACCACCGCCCCATGGGCCTGACCGTCGCGATCGTGACGCTGGCGCTCGATCAGCTCATCAAATATGCCGTCACCTATCCGCTGGCGCTGAAAAGCCGGGCGGAGACGGGGATCGAGATACTGCCGATCTTCCGCCTGCGCTGGCTGGAAAATCGCGGTGTGTCGATGGGCTTTTTCCATGCCGATACCGACCTGATGCGCTGGGCGCTGGTGGGGATGACCATTTTGATCGCAGGCTTTGTCGGCGTGTGGATGTGGCGGGAAAAGGCGCGGCAGGATGTCGCGGCGCTGGGGCTGGTACTGGGCGGGGCGATCGGCAATATCGTCGACCGGATCAGGCTGGGCTATGTCGTTGATTATGCGGACCTGCACTTTGGCGCATGGCGACCCTTCCTGATTTTCAACCTGGCTGACGCAGCGATCACCATCGGCGTGCTGATCCTGCTTGCGCGGGCGTTGCTGCTGCGCGACAAGGGCGCAAATACGGAGACTTTGAAGTGAAGCTTAAACTGATCCTTGCCGCCGGTCTGCTCTCCACCCTGTCGGCCTGTGGCGGCGGTGGCGGCCTGTTCAACCGTGAGCGTCCCGATGAATTTGCGGTGTCGCGTCAGGCGCCTTTGGTGATCCCGCCCGATTTCGCGCTGGTCCCGCCAGCACCCGGCACGCCTTCGTCCAATGCGGTCGATTCGAGCAAGGCGGCGATGGAAGCGATGTTCGGCGGCCCGGCCCAGCGCAGCGCGACCGAAACGTCGACGCTGAACGCGGCGGGTCGCGCCAATGCGGCGGCGGGCATCCGTTCGACTGCTGGCGATCCGGGCACCGAAGTGGTCGACAAGGGCGCGACCACCCGCGACATCATCGCCGCGCCCGAAGGCGACGGGCAGGACGCACGGGCAGCGACGCCGCAGTAAGGGGTAAGGGGAGGGGCCGATTGGCCCCTTTTTGTTGCCTGATAGCTGCTTAGGCTATGATGATTTTAGGTTGAAACTCCAACCTCCGTTCGTTTCGAGCGAAGTCGAGAAACCTGCGCGCGCTGTTTCTCGACTTCGCTCGAAACGAACGGAGCAAAGCGAAGTGATCACGCTCTAAGCCCCTCCCCTTGCAGGGAAGGGTTTTACGCCCGCGCTTCCGTTCCCACGCTGTTGTGCCGCAATGCCGTCAGCACCGTGTCGATGATGGCGTCGGCGTCGAGCCTGGCGTCGGCATATTGTTTTTCGGGCTTGTCCTGATCCTGAAACACATCCGGCAGGCGCAGGGTGCGTAGCTTCAGGCCGTTGTCGATGAGGCCGAGGTCGCTGGCAAGCGTCAGCACATGCGCGCCCAGCCCGCCGATCGCGCCTTCCTCTATCGTTACCGCGACTTCGTGGGTGGTGAGCAGGCGGCGGATCATCGCTTCGTCGAGCGGCTTGGCAAAGCGCAGGTCGGCGACGGTGGTGGACAGGCCGCGCGCTTCCAGCGCTTCGGCGGCTTTGAGTGCTTCTTCCAGCCTGGTGCCGAGCGAGAGGATGGCGACCTGCCGCCCGTCGCGCACGATGCGGCCCTTGCCGATTTCGAGGCGTTCGGGGACGACTGGCATATCGACGCCGGTGCCGTTGCCGCGCGGGTAGCGCAGCGCGATCGGGCCGCTGTCATGGCAGGCGGCGGTGTGGGTCATATGGACCAGTTCGGCCTCGTCCGCTGCCGCCATCACCACCATATTGGGCAGGGTGGCGAGATAGGTGACGTCGAAACTGCCCGCATGGGTCGATCCGTCCGCGCCGACAAGGCCCGCGCGGTCGATCGCGAAGCGGACCGGCAGATTCTGGATCGCGACGTCATGGACGACCTGATCATAAGCGCGTTGCAGGAAGGTCGAGTAGATGGCGCAGAAAGGCCGCATTCCCTGCGCGGCGAGGCCCGCGGCAAAGGTGACGGCATGTTGTTCGGCAATGCCGACATCGAAGGTCCGGTCGGGGAAGGCGGTCGCGAATTTGTCCAGGCCCGTGCCCGACGGCATGGCTGCGGTGATGGCGCAGACTGCGGGATCACGCTGGGCCTCGGCGATCAGCGCCTGGGCAAAGACATTGGTGTAGCTGGGCGGGCCGGGCGGTGCCTTGGCCTGGGTGCCGGTGATGACGTCGAATTTCTGAACGCCATGATATTTGTCGTCCGCGGCTTCGGCGGGACCATAGCCCTTGCCCTTTTGCGTGACGACATGGACCAGGCACGGCCCTTCGGCGGCGTCGCGGACATTTTCCAGCACCGGGATCAACTGGTCGAGATTATGGCCGTCGATCGGGCCGACATAGTAAAAGCCCAGTTCCTCGAACAGGGTGCCGCCCATCGCCATACCGCGGGCAAATTCGTCGGTCTTGCGCGCGGCATTGTGCAGCGGGCGGGGCAGTTTGCGCGCCAGTTTCTTGGCGAGATCCCGCAGGCCCAGAAATTCGCGGCTGGAGACAAGGCGCGCGAGATAGCCCGACAGGCCACCGACCGGCGGGGCGATCGACATATCATTGTCATTAAGGATGACGATCAGGCGATTGCCCGCCGCCTGCGCATTATTCATCGCCTCATAGGCCATGCCCGCCGACATGGCGCCGTCGCCGATGACGGCGATGCCCTTGCCGGGCTGATCCTGCATCTTGTTGGCGATGGCAAAGCCCAAAGCCGCGCTGATCGAGGTGGAGCTGTGCGCCGCGCCGAACGGGTCATATTCGGATTCGGCGCGCTTGGTGAAGCCCGACAGGCCACCGCCCTGGCGCAGGGTGCGGATGCGGTCGCGGCGTCCGGTCAGGATTTTGTGCGGATAGCATTGATGCCCCACGTCCCAGATCAGCTTGTCGCGGGGCGTGTCGAACACATAATGGATCGCAGTGGTGAGTTCCACGACGCCAAGGCCCGACCCCAGATGTCCGCCGGTGACGCCCACGGCAGCAATCACCTCCTGCCGCAGTTCGTCGGCGAGTTGCCGCAGCTGCTCCGGCTGAAGGGCGCGCAGGTCGGACGGCCAGATCACCTGGTCGAGCAACGGGGTTTCAGGGCGATCGTTCATGAAAGGCATAGACTCGTCAAGGCGCTAGGCCGTTCCATCCTATTGCGCAACAATCCAGTTACGCGGCGCATTTGGCGCATGTCCCCAAAATCTCGATCACCGGGCGTTCCGGCTTGAACCCTTCCTGCTCGGCGACGGCGCGGACCTGGTTGGTGACCTTGTCATCATCGAGGTGCGTGGCCTGCTTGCAGGTGCGGCACACCAGGAAGATGCAGTCGTGATGACAGCCGGGATGCGCGTTGGCGATATAGGCGTTGGCGCTTTCCACTCGCATCGCGATATTGTTGGTCACGAACAGGTCTAGGATGCGATAGACGCTGTTGGGCGCGACCCGCTTGCCGCGCGCTTTCGACACGGTGTCGGCGATGTCATAGGCCGATGCGGGCTTTTCCTCCGCCGCCAGCGCATCGAAAATGGCGGCGCGCATGGGCGTCCATTGTTCGCTCTGCGCTTCCAGCGTGACGCGCGCGGCGTCGGCCAGCCGGGTGCCGGTGGGTTCGTGATGATGATGGTGATGGTCGGCCATGACGTCAATCTAGGCCGGGTCAGTGGCCGGGGCAAGGGCGCGCGTCAGCGTTGCCCGAAGGTCCATGCCGCCCACAGCCATCCGGCGATCATCAGCAGCCCGCCGATCGGGGTGATGGCGCCCAGCCATTTGGGTGCGCCCAGCGCCATGGCATAAAGGGTGAAGGCAAAGATCGCCGCGCCGACTAGCAGCAGCGCCGCCGCGCCGCGCGCGACGCCCATGATCGCCAGCGCGGCGACGGCGTGGATCAGTTGATAGAGGCCGCCGGTGCGCAGCCATTCGACCGCCTTGGCATCGGTGACGCCATGCGCGCCGAACGCGCCCGCACCAATGGCGAGGGCTGCGGACAGGGCGGCAAGGATCGCAATCATGTCTTGTCTCCATCGCCACGGCTGCGCAGCCGCATCCCGCGGCCGGGGCGATACACCAGATCCTTGGCCGCCAGCAGCGAGCCATGTTCGATCTGGAGCGCCAGTCGCTGCTCGTCATTGGCGCGATATTGGCGTTCGACTTCCTCGACCTCCTCAGGCGGGACGCCAAGCGCCTGCATCGCCTGCACGCCCATGCAGATAGCCGATTCATAGACTTCGCGGACGACGGCGGCGAGATCGATATCTTGCAGGGCGAGCAGCTGTTTCCGGTCGAACGCGCGGACCATCAGCGCCGCCTGCGGGAAAGCCTCGGCGATCGGCTGGAGCGTGCGGCTGTCGAGCGAGGGATCGTCGATGCAGAAGGCGATCAGACTGGCTTCGTCGGCACCGGCGCGATGGAGCAGGTCGATGCGGGTGCCGTCGCCATAATAGACTTTGGTGTCGAACCGCTGCGACACCTCAATCTGGGCGGGCTTCTTGTCGATCGACACGACGGCAAAGCCATGGCCGATCAGCATCTGCGCGACGGTCTGGCCAAACCGGCCATAGCCCACGATGATGGCGGTGCCGCGTGGCGCATGGTCCGGGCCGGGCAGGTCAGCCCCTTCCTTTGGCGCGGCGAACTCGAAGCGGCGGGCAAACAGCATCAGGAAGGGCGTCGTCGCCATGGAGAAGGTGACGATGGCGCTGAACAGGCTGGCGGCTTCCGGTGCGATCAGCAGCGCGCCCTGCGCCTGGGCGAACAGGACGAAGCCAAATTCGCCGCCCTGGCTCAGCAACAGGCCAGCGCCCAATGCGGGTCGCCAGTCCATGCCGAACAGGCGCGCGAGGCCCGCGATGATCGCCGCCTTGGTCGCGACCAGGATCAGCGCCATGCCGACGACGAACACCGGATTGGCCGCGACGGTGGCAAGGTCCAGCACCATGCCGACGGCGAGGAAGAAGAGGCCGAGCAGGATGGAACGGAAGGGTTCGACGTCGGCCTCTATTTCGTGCCGGTAGGGCGAATCGGCGAGCATCACGCCCGCGACGAACGCGCCCAGCGCGGTCGACAGGTGCAGGCTGTGCATCAGGGCTGCGGCGGCCAACACCGTGAACAGGCCGACGGTGACGAACAGTTCGCGCTCGCCGAACCGTCCGACGAGGGACAGGAGCGGGCGCAGGATGAAGCGGCCAGCAAGGACGAGGCCTGCGATCGCTGCGACCGTGTAGGCCGCCGTCATCCATCCGGGCGGCCCGCCCGCATCAGCCGGATTGCGGGAGAGCGCCGCGACGATGGTGATCAGCGGGACGATCGAAAGATCCTGAAACAGCAGGATCGAGAATATTTTTTCACCAAAGGGCGAATTGATCCGGCCGCTGGATTTGAGGCCCGGCAAGACCTGCGCCGTCGAGGAAAGGGCGAGCGGCAGGCCGAGCGCGATCGCCGCGCCCCAGGTGAAGCCGGTGAAGTAGAAGATGATCGCGGTCAGCGCGCAACCGCACAGCACGACCTGCGCCATGCCGAGCGCGAAGATGTCCTTCTTCAAGCGCCAGAGCCGGGCGGGATGAAGTTCAAGCCCGACGAGGAAGAGCAGCAGGACGATACCGATTTCGGCAATGGCGAGCTTTGATTCGCCGCCGCCGACCAGCCCCAGCCCTTGCGGTCCGACCAAAGCCCCCGCGACAAGATAGCCGAGCACCGCGCCCAGCCCAAAGCGGCGGAAGAGGATGACGAACAGCAGGGCGGCACCCAGCAGGATGACGCCGTCGGAGAGCAATATCTCGGTCGCGCTGACGGGAGTGGTTGGCGTGGCCATCAGGCGTCCGCCATCCGCGCGGCTTCGGCAATGGCTTCAAAGCCCAGGCGGATCGAGGCGTGGCGGGCGGGATAGCCGCGCGCCGGAGCCAGCACCGCAAGGCCGGGCCAGAAATCCAGATCATCGCTGGCGCCGGAGAGATAGGCGGTAAGCCTGTCGCGGGCGTCGGCCAGTTCATCGGCGCTCATGCCAATGGCTTGCGCCGCCATCAGCGATGCGGAGGCCTGCCCCAGCGCGCACGCCTTCACGTCCAGCCCGATGTCGGCGAGGCGACCGTCGGCCATCGCCACGTCCACCGTCACCCGTGATCCGCAAGTGGGCGACCGCCGCTCGACGCTTGCCTGCGGGGCGGGCAGGCGGTGGTGGTGCGGGATGCTGGCGGCGAGCCGCAAAATGTCTTTGTTGTACAGGGGTGCGCTCATTGCGTCCCATGTAGGACAGGATGGGCCTGGGGTGAAGGCGGGGAATGGTCATAGGGGGAAATAATGGGGCCGCGTGTTCCCGCGCAGGCGGGAACCCAGTTCAAACGGCGGGACTGGGTTCCCGCCTGCGCGGGAACACGGGGCGCTTCAATCGGGCCATTGTGAAGTGCCGTTCCCCAGCTTATCGCGCCATCCATGAAGATTCTGGTCGATGCCGATGCCTGTCCTGTGAAGGATGAGATTTACAAGGTCGCCTTTCGCCATGGCGTGCCGGTGACGATTGTGAGCAACAGCCCGATCCGAATCCCCGCGCATGAATTGCTGGACCGGGTGGTGGTGAGCGACGGGTTCGATGCGGCGGATGACTGGATTGCCGAGCGGGCCGATGCGGGTTCGGTGTGCATCACCGCCGACATTTTGCTGGCGGACCGCTGCCTGAAAGCGGGCGCGGTGGTGATCGCGCCCAATGGCAAGCCCTTTACGCTGAGTTCGATCGGCGCGGCGATTGCCACGCGGGCGATCATGGCGGATTTGCGGGCAGGCGGCGAACAGATTGGCGGGCCGCCGCCCTTTGGCAAGAATGACCGGTCGCGATTCCTGTCGGCGCTGGACGAGGCGCTGGTGCGCCTGAAACGAGGCCGCTGATGGCCGATTGGGACGCGATCATCCTGGGGGCTGGCGCGGCGGGGATGATGTGCGCGGCTGTCGCGGGGCAGCGGGGCAGGCGGGTGCTGCTGGTCGATCATGCCGACCAGGTGGGCAAGAAAATCCTGATTTCGGGCGGCGGGCGGTGCAATTTCACCAATGTCGATACGGCGGCGGATCGCTATCTGTCGGCCAATCCGCATTTCGCCAAGTCGGCGCTGGGGCGGTATAGCGCACAGGATTTCATCGCGCTGGTCGATAGCTATGGCATTGCCTGGCATGAAAAGACGCTGGGGCAGCTATTCTGCGACGGGTCGGCCAAGCAGATCGTCGCGATGCTGGAAGAGGAATGCGCCAAGGGCGGCGTGACGCTGGCGTTGGGGCAGCCGGTGGCGGATGTGAGCCATGGCGACGGGCTGTATCGGGTGACGACGGGCGGGGTGGAGCATCGCGCGGTTGCGCTGGTGCTGGCGACCGGCGGGCCATCCATTCCGAAGATGGGCGCGACCGGCTTTGCCTATGAGGTCGCGCGGCAATTCGGGTTGGCGATTATCCAGCCGCGCCCGGCGCTCGTGCCGTTTACGCTGGGGGCGGAGGAGGCGCTGTTTCAGGCGCTGTCGGGGGTGTCGGCGGACGTCGTGGTGCGCTGGAACAAGGTGCGGTTTCGCGAGGCGGCCTTGTTCACTCATCGCGGGCTGTCCGGCCCGGCGATGTTGCAGATTTCCTCCTACTGGCAGCATCGCACGCCGATCCATGTCGATTTCCTGCCCGATCATGGGGCCGAATGGCTGATCGAGGCCAAGCGCGACCGGCCCCGCGCCAGCCTGCGCAAGCTGGTGGCGCAGGCGCTGACCGAGCGGTTGGCCGATGCGCTGCTGGAGCGGGCCGGGGTGCAGGGCGAGATGGGCAATCTGTCCGACAAGGCGCTGCGGCAGTTGGGCGCGCGGCTGCATGACTGGCCGTTCGAGCCGACGGGAACGGAGGGCTATGCCAAGGCGGAAGTGACGGTCGGTGGGATCGCTACCGCAGGGCTTTCATCGCGGACGATGGAGGCGAACAAGGTGCCGGGGCTGTACGCGATCGGCGAGGCGGTGGACGTGACCGGCTGGCTGGGCGGCTACAATTTCCAATGGGCCTGGGCCAGTGGCTGGGCTGCTGGGCAGGCGATTTAGGGATATTTTCGCGGCCTACGCCGTCATGCCAGCGAAAGCTGGCATCTCTCTTCCTTTGCGCGGCAGAAGAAAAGTGAGATCCCAGCATTCGCTGGGATGACGGGTGTTGGGTTACGGCCCGCTATCCCCGCCCTCCGGCGGTTGCGTGGGGGCGATGCGGGGTGGGGGTACATCGGCTGGCGGGGCAGGTGGGTCGTTGGGCAGGCGGATTTGGCTGCCGCCGATATTCACCGTCATACCGCCTTCGTCTACACCGATCCCGACATTGCCGATGCCGGTTTCGACGCTGATATTGGCGATGGCGTTGACCAGGTCTGCGTCCTGGGTTTCGACCGGGGCATCCTCGACCGTTTCGTTGATCGCGCCGCTCATGAAATTGCGCCAGATGCGCGCGGGGATGCCGCCGCCCGCCGCGCCGCCGGGGAGCGGGCTATTGTCGTCATTGCCGATCCAGACGGCGGTGACGAGGCCACCGGCATAGCCCACGAAGATCGCGTCGCGGCTGTCCTGGGTCGTGCCGGTCTTGCCAAAGGTGCTGGTGCGTAGCGCCGCCGCGCTGCCGGTGCCGCGATTGGCAGCGGAGGAGAGCAGATCGCGGATCATCGCCAGTTCATCGTCATCGAAGGACCGCTGGCGCGCCATCAGCCGCTCGAACCAGCCCTGCTCTTCGGGCGGCAGGCCGTGGGCGAGGACGGGATAGGCACCCGCCGCGACCGCTGCATAGGCTTCGGCCAGTTCGATGAGCGGAATTTCCGATGTGCCGAGCGCGAGGCTCAGATCCTCGGTGAGCGGCGCGGTGACGCCCAGATCGCGGGCGACCTTGATCACATTGTCGACGCCGACCTTTTGCGTCAGGCGGACGGCGGCGACATTGCTGGAGGCGGCGAAGGCCTGACGCAGGCTGATGCGGCCGCGATATTTGCCGCCAT
This sequence comes from Sphingobium sp. FG125, assembly GCF_057809795.1. Classification (NCBI taxonomy): domain Bacteria; kingdom Pseudomonadati; phylum Pseudomonadota; class Alphaproteobacteria; order Sphingomonadales; family Sphingobiaceae; genus Sphingobium; species Sphingobium sp. FG125. The sequence continues at coordinate 73,458 of NZ_JBMDKQ010000016.1, read as the reverse complement.
GATTGGCCGGGCGATAGCTGCCGGTGGTGATCGGCGTGTCGTCGATCATATCCTCCGGCGTCATGCCCGCGCGGAAGGCGGCGAGATAGACGAACAGCTTGAAGGTTGATCCGGGCTGGCGCTTGGCCTGGAAGGCGCGGTTGAAGCTGCTCTTGGTGTAATTTTTGCCGCCGACCATGGCGACGACGCTGCCGTCGGGCTTCATCGCCACAAGCGCCGCCTGCGCCCCGCCCAGCGGCGCGCGGCGAATGGCGGCTTCGGCGAGGCGCTGGATGCGCCAGTCGAGCGTGGTGTCGATCTTTTGTTCGCCATAGACCGCGCCTGCCCGGTCGCGGGCTTCGGGCAGCACCCAGTCGGCGAAATAGGTGCCGGTGGTGGTATCGGGGGTTTCGCGGACATTGAGGCGGGCAGGCGGCAGGGCGTTGCGTTCGGCCTGGCTGATATAGCCAGCGTCCACCATCGCCTGCGTCACCAGCGCGGCGCGGGCGCGCGCGCCCTTGAGGTTGCTGGTCGGCGCGAGGCGGGAGGGGGCTTTCAGCAGGCCTGCCAGCATCGCGGCCTGCGAGATGGTCAGCCGTTCGGGCGCGCGGTTGAAATAATGGAGCGAGGCGGCGCGCAGGCCGTACACATTGTCGCCGAAATAGACGTTGGAAAGATAGCGTTCGAGGATCTGGTCCTTGGTCAGCCAGGCTTCGAGCCAGAAGGCGATCATCGCCTCGCGCGCCTTTCGCCCCATGGTGCGATCGCTGGAGAGAAACACGCCCTTGGCGAGTTGCTGGGTGATGGTGCTGCCGCCCTGCGACGATCCGTCCGACCAGAGATTGTGCCAGGCGGCACGGGCGACGCCCCGTGGATCGACGCCCCAATGGCTGTAGAAGCGCCGATCTTCTATCGCCATGAACGCCTGCGGCACATGGGCGGGCAGATGGGCGATGGTGACCGGCGTGTCGATCACCGCGCCGCGCCGGGCTATGAGGTGACTGTCGGCCGACATCAGGCTGATGCTGGGCGGCGCGATGGGCTGGAGCGATCGGGAGAGCGGGGCGGTGACGGCGAGCCAGCCGATCATCAGCATCAGCACGGCAAGGCCAGCCGCTACGATCCAGCCGACAATCTGTAACCGTCGCCGCCAGGGCGTGGGCGGGGCGAAGGCGCTGGGCGGCCCGGCACCGAATTCGCGCGGAGGCAGCGCGGCGGAGTCAGTTGTGCTGGACGGATCGGTCATCGGTTCAGCCATGCTGTATTATTCACCTGATACAGTCAAGTCTGTCCCGCGCCGGGACAGGCCAATGTTAACCATCTTTCGCGATGGCCCCAAAGGTAAATAATGCGTTAACCAGTGGCTATGCGAACACGCCCCCTTGTCCTGACGACCGAATCCGCCCGTCACCCCTTTCGCCAGCGCTTGCCCCAGCATGTGCTGCGCGTCGTGGAGCCAGCGCCTGCGCGCAAGCGGAAGATGGTTGATGACGATAGCGACTGGAAGCTGTTTGGGTTGAGCTTCTGCGCCTTCTTCACGGCATTCTACAGCTTCATTTCCTAGGAAATCCTCCCCTGCAAGGGGAGGTGGATGGCCGCAGGCCAGACGGAGGGGTGTCGAGCTATCGAGAGGGCGACACCCCTCCGTCATCGCTACGCGACGCCACCTCCCCCACAGGGGGAGGATTTTAAGCACAGACGGGGCCGTCGCAGGCCTTGTGCAGTTTCCACGCCAGCCAGGCGCAGGGCAGGCAGAGCAGGGCGACCAGCAGCAGCTGCTTCACCACCGACAGCCCGGCAATCGTCAGGCCGATCGCCATCACCGATCCGATCACCATCGCGCCTGAATTGACGATATTATTGGCCGCGACAGTGCGGGCCGCTTCGCATTTTTCGACCGTGGTGGTCAGGAAGGCGTAGAGCGGCACGACGAACATGCCGCCGAAGGTCGCAACACCCAGCAGGCAGGCGGACAGCGCGATCGCCATGGGATGGGCGAGGAAGCCGGTAAAGGACAGCATCTGCCCGGCGGGCGCGGGTGTCCATAATGCGCACACGACATGGAAGGCGACGATGCACGCGCCCATGCCGATGACCGAGGCCGGGGCATATTTTGCCGACACATGGCCGCAGAGCAGCCGGTTGATCGCGACCGATCCGATGGCGATGCCGATCGAGAAAATGGCCAGGAACAGGCTGGCGACCGATTTATCGGCTGTCAGCACATTTTTGACCAGCGGCGGAAACTGGATGAACAGGATGGAGCCGACCGCCCAGAACAGGCTGATCGACATGATCGCCAGGAACAGGCGGCGGATGTGCATGGTGCCGCGCACCAAAGTGATGGACGAGCGGATGATGTGGAAATCGATCGGCGTGCGTTCCAGCAGCGACGGGGCGGGCGGCACTTCACGGCCCGCGACATAGCCGATCAGCGCGGTGATGACGATGCCGATCGCGGCGATCTCCACCGGGATCAGGCCAGCGAGGATCGTGCCGGCCAATATGGCGATATAGGTGCCCGCCTCCACCAGGCCGGTGCCGCCCAGCACTTCTTCATCGTAAAGATGCTGGGGCAAAATCGCATATTTGATCGGGCCGAAGAAGGTGGAGTGAACTCCCATGGCGAACAAAGCGAGCAGCAGCAGCGGAATGGCGAGCGTGTGGATGGCGATGCCACCCCAGATGAGGCCAAGGCCCGTCGCACCAACCAGCATGATCGCGATTTCCGCGCCCTTGACCCAGCGGATGATGACCGCCTTGTCGCGCTGGTCGGCCAGTTGCCCCGATAGCGCCGACAACAGAAAGAAGGGCAGGATGAAGATGCCGGTCGCCAGTGCGCTGAACCAGGTTTCGGACCGTTCGTCATTATAGACCTGATAGACGACGAACAGCACCATCGCGTTCTTGAACAGATTGTCGTTGAACGCGCCCAGCAGCTGGGTGACGAAAAGCGGCAAAAAACGGCGCTTGTTGAGGAGCCTGAGCGAGGCTTTCATGGATGAATCTGGCTTCTTTACCGTTAGCGACCGGGGCGGGGTCTAGCCGCTGCCGGTGCCGCTGTCCAATCCCGTCACCGCAAACATGCGGCCCACCTTGTGCGTCGGGCCGGACTGTGGCAGTCGGCTGCGATGCTGACGCTGCCCAATCTGCTCACGCTTTCGCGCATCGTCACGGTGCCGTTGCTGGTCGCCCTGCTGTGGCCCGCGGAAATGGGCGCGCGCTGGATCACCGGCTATGCGCTGGCGTTTGCGCTCTATTGCCTGATGGGCATTACCGATTATTTCGACGGCTATCTGGCCCGCGCGCAGGGGGCGGTGTCGCGGCTGGGCATTTTCCTGGACCCCATTGCCGACAAGATCATGGTCGCCGCCGTCATCCTGATGCTGAGCGCGACGCGCGACATAGCGGGCATCCACATCGTTGCCGCGATGATCATCCTGTTGCGCGAGATTGCGGTGTCGGGCCTGCGCGAGTTTCTGGCGGGGATTCAGGTGTCGGTGCCGGTGTCGCGGCTGGCCAAATGGAAAACGACCTTTCAGATCATTGCGCTGGGCGCGTTGATCCTGGCGGGGGCGGTGCCGCAATTTCCCTTCGTCCAGGCGGTCGGCATCGTGACGCTATGGGCTGCTGCACTGCTGACGCTGATAACCGGCTGGGATTATCTGCGCGTCGGCATAAAGCATATGGATTGAACCGGGCCGATGCTCACTATCGTCTATTTCGCCTGGGTGCGCGAACGGATCGGGCTGGATGAGGAGCAGGTGGCGCGGCCTGAAATGGGCGCGACCGTTGCCGATCTGGTGGCTGGGCTGGCGGCGCGGGGCGGCGGTTATGCCGAGGCGCTGGGGGACGCGACGCGGCTGCGGGCAGCATTGGACCAAAGGTTCGTGGGCCTCGATACGCTGATCGGTGACGCGCGCGAACTGGCGCTGTTTCCGCCGGTGACCGGGGGATGAAGCGCGTCGCGGTGCAGGCTGGCGACTTCGACGTCGCGGCGGAACTGGCCGCGCTCGAAGCGCTGGGCGGCGGCGGCGTGGCGAGTTTTACCGGCGTGGTGCGCGGTGGCGGCGGGCTGGTCGCGCTGGAACTGGAACATTATCCGGCGATGACGCGGGCGCAGGTCGACCGCATCTGCGACGAGGCGATGGCGCGCTGGCCGCTGCTGGGCCTAAGCGTCATTCACCGTTTCGGGCGGCTGGAGCCGGGTGCGCGGATCGTGTTCGTGGGCACCGCATCGCGTCATCGCACTGCGGCGCTGGAAAGCTGCGCCTTCCTGATCGACTGGCTGAAATCGGAGGCGCCCTTCTGGAAGAAGGAGCATTTTGCCGGTGGCGCGACCGGGTGGGTCGAGGCGCGGGTTGAGGATGAGGTGAAGGCCAAGGGGTGGGGTTGATCTGATCTCCGTTCGTTTCGAGCGAAGTCGAGAAACCAGTGCGCCAGGTTTCTCGACGTAGTTTATCCTGAGCGCCTGCCGCAGGCGGGCAGTCGAAGGGCTCGAAACGAACGGAGGTGGGTGTCAGGCTGCCTCCACCATCACCGCCGGAGGGTCGGATGCCTCACGCAATATCCCGGCGAGCAGATGAAATTCCTTTTCGCGCGGGCTGTTCTTGCGCCAGACCAGGGCGATGTCGCGCCAAGCGCGGTCGGATCGGAGCGGGCGGGCGACGATCTGGGTATGGTCCAAAATGCCGCTGGTGATCGCCATTTCGGGCAGCATGGTGACGCCCAGGCCATTGTCGACCATCTGGATCAGGGTGTGCAGCGACGTCCCCATCATGATCGCGCTGGCGCGCAATTCGGGGCGGTTGCAGGCGGCGAGCGCATGGTCCTTGAGGCAATGACCATCCTCCAGCAGCAATAATTTGCTCTCGTCGATCATCTCCGGCCCGATCCAGTCGGGTGGGTCGCGCGGATCATCGCGCGGGAAGGCGACATAGAGGCGGTCCTGAAAGAGGATCTCGCTTTCCAGTTCGCCGGTGGGGAAGGGGAGGGCGAGCAGGACGCAATCGACATTGCCGTGGCGCAGCGATTCGATGGCCGCTGTCGTCGTTTCCTCGCGCAGATAGAGTTTGAGTTCGGGGCGGTCGGCGCGCAGCCGGGGGAGGAGGCGCGGCAGCAGGAAGGGGGCGATGGTCGGGATCACGCTCATGCGCAATTCGCCCGACAGCGGCTTGCCGGACGCTTCGGCGATGGCGGAAAGTTCCTCCGCCTCACGCAGGACACGGTGCGCCTTTTCCACGATGCGATCGCCGAGCGCGGTGAAACGGACGACGCGGCGGGTGCGCTCGACCAGGGTGACGCCGAGCAGCGACTCCAGCTCTCTTATGCCCGCAGACAGGGTTGACTGGGTGACGTAGCAGCTGTCGGCCGCCTTGCCGAAATGACCCTGTTCCTTGAGTGCAACCAGATATTGCAGCTGTTTGAGGGTCGGCATGTAGTTGGACATCTATCGGCTTCCTCGATCAGAAAGCCGAATATAAGTGCCTTAGCCGATATATCCAAGAAATTTGGCAAGGCCGAACATCGACGTGATGGTCAGGATGATGCCGACCGCGGTGAACAGCAGGCGGGGCGGGATATGCCGGGCAAGCATCGCGCCGATCGGGGCCGCCGCGACGCCGCCGATCAGCAGGCCGAGCGTATAGGTGGTGAAGGCCTGCCAGCCCAGATGAATGAGGAAGGTGATGCTGATCGACAGGGTCAGGAAGAATTCGACCGTGTTGACCGTGCCGATCGTATGGCGCGGGCTGGACCCCTGCAACAGCAGGTTGGACGTCACGATCGGACCCCAGCCGCCACCGCCGGTCGCGTCCAGGAAACCGCCGGTCAGGCCCAGCGGCGCAACCCATTTGGGGTCCTTCTGCTTGGGCGGCAGGTGAAAGCCGCGCCAGACGAGATAGAGGCCGATGGCCGCGAGATAGGTCTGGATATAGGGTTTGATGACCGCGCCGTCGATATTGGACAGGACGTAAGCACCGGTCACGCCGCCGATGACGCCGGGGATGATGAGTTTGGAAAACAGCTTCCAGTCCACATTCTTGTGCAGGATATGGCTGATCGCGGACACGGCGGTGGTGAAGGTTTCAGCGACATGGACACTGGCCGAGGCGCGGCTGGGCGGTATGCCGAGCGTGAGCAGCAGGGTGCTGGAGATGACGCCATAGGCCATGCCGAGCGCGCCATCGACCATCTGGGCGCCAAAGCCGACAAGGATGAAGGGCAGGATTTCGCCGAAATGGGCGATGAAGGAGTCGATCATCCGGTGGCCTCTGGTCTGATTGTCTACCTCTATGATTGGCTTATCCGGGCGCGCCAAGCAAGTTTCTATTTCGGGTCGCCAAGGTGAAATAGCACCGTCTCTGGAAAAATCGGACCTGGGACGCTATGTTGGGGTCGATTTTGCTACAGCGGCGTGCGGCCATGCACGCCCGGTTCGGGAATATGTGGATGGTGCGCAACCTCATTGCCTATCTTGATTCGGTCAAGTCGCGCGATCCCGCGCCCCGATCGAGGGCGGAAATCCTGCTTTATCCGGGCATCTGGTCGCTGGCTTTCCACCGGGTGGCGCATCGGCTCTACCGGGCGCGGCTCTATTTTCTGGCGCGGGCGGTCAATCATTTCTCGCGCTTCCTGACCGGGAACGACATTCATCCGGGTGCCAAAATCGGCAAGCGTTTCTTCATCGACCATGGTTTTACCGTGGTTGGCGAGACGGCGGAGATTGGCGATGATGTCACGCTGTACCAAAATGTGACACTGGGCGGGACTGACCCGGCCAACGGTATTGCGGGCAAGCGTCACCCGACGCTGGGCAATGGCGTCATCGTCGGGTCTGGCGCGCAGGTGCTGGGGCCGGTGACGGTCGGCGCGCGGGCGCGGGTCGGGGCCAATGCAGTCGTGACCAAGGATGTGGCCGAAGGCGCGACGATGGTGGGCATCCCGGCGCGCGCGATGCTGGTCGATGTGACCGCCTATCAGCGCGACTTCATGCCCTATGGCACGCCCTGCACCGATTGCTTCGACCCCGAAAAGCAGAAGCTGGAACTGCTCCAGTGCGAGGTCGAACAGTTGCAGAAGCGGCTGGCCGAACTGATCGCGGAACAGCAGAAGCCAAGGCTGCCCGACGAGGATGCTTCGCTGTTCAAGGCGCGTGACCGGGCCTGATGTCGAATGTGACGCCGTTTCCCAAGGATGGGGCGGGGCAGGTCGGGTTCGACCGGCTGGAATTGCAGCGGATCATGGACCTGTATGGCCGGATGGTATCGGCCGGGCACTGGCGCGACTATGCGATGGATATGGGGCGGGAGGCCGCGATTTTCAGCGCGTTCCGCCGTGCCGCCGAACGCCCCGAATATCGCATCGAAAAGCGCCCGGCACTCCGCAACCGGCAGGGCATGTGGGCGCTGGTCGGCGAAGGTGGCCATATATTGAAGCGGGGCCAGGAGTTGCAGAATGTCCTGGCCCCGGTCGAGCGTAAATTGTTGCGGATCGTGGAGGGGTAGTCCTAATTGCCCCTCCACCAGCCTTCGGCTGGTCCCCCTCCCCAAGGCAAGCTTGGGGAGGATTTTTACGCCGGTGCGCGGTCCAGATAGGGCAGCTTGTCGGTCAGCACCGGGGGCAGGCCGCCCACCACCAGCGTGCGGGCGTGATGCCAGAGCGCCGACAGCAGCAGCAGCGAGGAGCCGATCACCAGCGCGGTGAAGGCGGCGGACAGTTCGACCGCGCCTGCCTGCTTGAATAGGGCATAGAGGGCGAAGAGGACATAGGCGAGGCTGGAGACCAGCAGCGCGCGCCGGTCGATCGCCAGGGCGACGAGGCCGAAGGCGACATAGAGGGCGATTACCATGACTGCCTTGGCGACGCTGATGTCATCCCCGTCGAACACGCCGAGCAGGTGGAACAGCGAATGGGCGATCATCGGCGCGGCGGTCAGATGCAGCCAGAAGGCGACGTCGGACCGGCGGGTGATACGGCTGCGGTCGGAAATGTCCCACCACATGGCGAAGGCGAAGATGGCGAGACCGCCCGCCAGTAGCAGCAGGAAGGGCAGTGTCTGATTGAAAGGCACCGCCGCAATGATGAGGCTGGCGACGACGAGCGCCGCTGCGCCTGCGCCCGCCGCGACCGTGATCGGCACCATGAAGCGCCGCCAGTGTGCGAAGGCCGCCAAGGCGCTGAACGCTGCCACGCCCGACAGGATCAGCGCGCCGCCGCGATGCCCTGCATCGGGGAAGAGCTGTGCGGCCAGCGCGCCCAGGCAAAAGGCGACCCCGCCGACAAAGCCTGCCAGCAGCAGGATCGACGGCAGCGCCATGCGCCGCTGGCGGGTGAAATATTCGGCCAGCCCCCAGCTGGTCGCCGCGACCAGCAGGCCCGACATCAGTGAGGGATGATGTTCCGCCGCGCCCAGCCGGATGCTGTTGCCCAGCCAGCCGACCGCGACCAGCAGGATTACGCCCGCGATCGACACGAAAATATCGTTGAAGCCGGTCAGCAGGCGGAAGGATTCTTCATCCACCACCGGGCTGGACCGCAACCGGGCGACATGGTCGCGCAGCGCCTGCGCACTTTGCGCCGGGATTGCCCCGGCCGCTACGGCATCCTGTAGATCGCTCTCGCTATACATCGTCCAGCTCCCAAGGACTGTTGATTATGTCTCTTCATACCACGACTGTATTATATCATCAATACAGTTGATTTGGCCTTTTTCTGCGGCCCGGCGAATGATAGCGCGGATGGCGAACAAAAATGGAGAGCCGCGATCATGACCCTGCCGACATCGCTTCAAGGCCGTTTGTCGTTGCCGCTGATCGGATCGCCCATGTTCATCATATCGCAGCCCGAACTGGTCATCGCCCAGTGTCGCGCGGGCATCGTCGGCGCTTTCCCCTCGCTCAATGCCCGGCCTTCGGGGGTGTTCGAAAGCTGGCTGCAACGGCTTCAGGCGGAATTGACTGACAAGGATGCGCCCTTTGCCGTCAACCTGATCGTCCACAAGACCAATCCCCGGCTGGAGGAGGATCTGGCGCTGTGCGTCCAATATCGCGTGCCGATCATCATCACGTCGCTGGGCGCGCAGGAAAAGGTGAATGACGCGATCCACAGCTATGGCGGGATCGTGCTGCATGACATCATCAACGACCGCTTCGCGCGCAAGGCGATAGAGAAGGGCGCGGACGGGCTGATCGCGGTGGCGGCGGGGGCCGGTGGTCATGCCGGAACGCTGTCGCCCTTCGCTCTTGTGCAGGAAATCCGCCAGTGGTTCGACGGGCCGCTGGCCCTGTCCGGGTCGATCGCGACGGGGCGGTCGATCGCGGCGGCGCGGATGATGGGGGCGGACCTGGCCTATATGGGGTCACCCTTCATCGCCACGAGCGAGGCCAATGCCGATGCGGCCTACAAGCAGATGATCGTCGACAGTCAGGCGGACGACATCGTCTATTCCGACGTATTTACTGGCGTCCACGGCAATTATCTGCGCCCCAGCATCGTCGCGGCGGGCATGGACCCGGACGCGCTGCCACAAGCGGCGGACATGGATTTTGCCAGCGCGATGACCGACAAGAAGGCGTGGCGCGATGTGTGGGGATGCGGGCAGGGGATCGGCGCGGTTACGAAGGTGCAGTCTGCTGGCGCGTTCATCGCGGGGCTGAAGGCGGAATATGACGCGGCGGTGGCGGGGTTCGTGGCGTAATCGCATCCTCCCCTGTGAGGCAGAGCTATCGCATATGGAACCGCGCCCACCTTAACTCGTCACCCTGAACTTGTTTCAGGGTCCATTTCTCGGCACGAGCGGCGGCTTTTGGCGCACGATGGATCCTGAAACAAGTTCAGGATGACGTTGAGAGATTACGAAAAACCATATCCTATTCCCCTGAACACTGGGGAAGGATAAACTCACAAAAACGCGCGCAATTCCGCAATGAAACGCGCAAACTGGTCGTGGTGGAGCCAGTGGCCGGCATCGGCGAATTCGACCAGGCGGGCGTTGGTGAAGTGGGCGGCGCGGCCGTCCCTGACCGGGTTGGACGCCCAGCTGTCCAGCCCCAGGCATAGCAAGGTCGGCGCGGTGATCCGCGCCCAGAAGGCGGGCAGGCTGTCGTCCGACCCGGCTTGGGGTGCCATGCCGTTGAGATAGGGGTCGAATTTCCAGCTATAGCTGCCATCTTCATTGCGGTTGACGCCATGGATGGTCAGGTGCAGCGCCTGTTCGAGCGAGAGATGTTCGTTGCGTTCGCGCATCCGCCCGACTGCCGCCTCGATCGTGGGATAGCGTTTGGGGGTGCGGCGGGCGCTGGAGCGGCGGGTTTCGATCCAGGCGCGCCAGATGTCCGGTTCTGACTCTTCCGCCTGTTCCCTGATCCGGTCGGGCGACAGGCCCAGCCCTTCGATCGCGACGATCTTGTGCGCCTTGTCCGGGAACAGCCCGGCATAGCGCAGCGCGATCGACCCGCCCAGCGAATGGCCGACGATCGTGACCGGTGACCGGTCCAGCAAGTCCACCAGCTGCGCCAGATCATAGACATAGTTGGTCATCATATAGGCGCCGTCGGCCGACCAGCCGCTGTCGCCATGGCCGCGCAGGTCGGGGGCGACGACATGATAATCCTTCGCCAGCGCGCGCGCCGTCCAGTCCCAGCTGCGCCCATGGTCGAACCCGCCATGGATCAGGATCAGCGTGGGTGCGGACGGATTGCCCCAGTCGAGATAGTGGAGCCGGGTGCGCAGCGACGTGAAGAAATGCGATGTCGGGGTGGGCGCAAACGGCGTGTCCATGTAATCCTGCGATTTTGTTGGAATATTTGCCCCATTGGCGATGTGCAGGCCGCTGGCAAGCCCCTATCCGCCAAAAGCGTCAATCGCCGCCCGGCGCAACGCTAGCATGGACAAGCCGGTCGGCGGCGCGCGACGCTCGGCTGGCCTTGACGATGCGGGCAAGTTCGGCCTGTTTGAACGGCTTGTCCAGGCGCGGGCGGGCGCTGGCGTGGGGGGGCAGTTCGGCAAAGCCGGTGATGATGATGACGGGCAGGCCGGGAAAACAGGCCTCTATCGCGTCGGCCAGTTGCGCGCCGGTCATGCCGGGCATGGCATGGTCGGTCACCACCAGATCGACCGCACCCTGTTCCAGCAGGCGCAGCGCGTCGACCGCATTGCTGGCCTGAAACACGGTATGGCCCAGATCCTCCAGCATCCCCGCCGTGTTCATCAGCACCAGATCATCATCATCGACCGCCAATATGACCATCGGCGTGTCGAGGCCGTCCACAGCCTCGCTGCGCGCCGGGGCGGCCTCCACCGCATCGGCGCTGGCGACGGGCAGCCACAGCGCGACGCTGGTGCCGACCCCGATCTCGCTCGACAGGGTCAGCGATCCGCCGCATTGCTGGGCAAAGCCATGGACCATCGACAGGCCCAGCCCGGTTCCTTTGCCGACGCCCTTGGTGGTGAAAAAGGGTTCGCGCGCGCGTTGCAGCGTCGCTTCGTCCATCCCTTCGCCCGCATCGGTAACGGCCAGGCGGACATAGTCGCCCGCTGCCAGATCGGGCCGTTCGCCGGTATCGACCGAGACTTCCGCCGCCTCGACAATGATCAGCCCGCCGCCCGGCATCGCGTCGCGGGCGTTGACCGCCAGGTTCAGCAGCGCCAGTTCCAGCTGCGCCGGATCGGCATGGGCGGCGGCCAGGGCGATCGGGAAGCGGGTTTCGATGGTGATGCCGGACCCCAAAGTCGTCTGGAGCAGGTCGGCCATGTCGCGGACCAGCCCGATGCAATCGACGCTTTGCAGTTTCAGTTCCTGCTTGCGGGCAAAGGCCAGCATCCGCTGCGTCAGCGTCGCGCCGCGTTCCGCCGCGGCCATCGCATTGTCGAGATAGCGGCTGATGTCCGCGCCGCTGCCCATGCGTTGCCGCGCCAGATCGAGACTGCCCACGATCACCGCCAGCAGATTGTTGAAATCATGCGCGACCCCGCCGGTCAGCTTGCCGATCGCGTCCATCTTTTGCGTCTGGACGATGGCGTCGCGTGCCTCGTCCAGCGCGCGTTGCGATTCGCGCCGTTCGGTCAGGTCGCGGGTGATCTTGGCAAAGCCCAGCAATTGCCCCTGCGGATCGCGGATCGGGTCGATCACGACATTGGCCCAGAAACGGGTGCCATCCTTGCGGATGCGCCAGCCTTCCGCCTCGAACCGGCCTTCGGTTTCGGCGGTGTGGAGCGCGCGGGAGGGGAGGCCGGCCATCCGGTCCTCTTCACTATAGAAGCGGGAGAAATTCTGCCCGACAATCTCGTCCGCGCGATAGCCCTTGAAGCGTTCCGCCCCCCGGTTCCAGCTCGTCACCGTGCCGATGGGGTCCAGCATATAGATGGCATAGTCGGTGACGCTCTCCACCAGCAGGCGGAAGCGTTCTTCGCTGTGGCGCAGCGCTTCGCGCGCGGCACGCTGTTCGGACAGGTCGCGGGTGATCTTGGCGAAACCCAGCAATTGCCCCTGCGGATCGCGGATCGGGTCGATGACGACGCTGGCCCAGAAATGCGTGTCATCCTTGCGCACGCGCCAGCCTTCGGCTTCGAACCGGCCATCATGGTCGGCGGTGTAGAGCGCCAGCGCAGGCACGCCGCTGGCCTGATCCTCCGCCGTGTAGAAACGGGAAAAATGCTGGCCGATAATCTCGTCCGCCTCATAGCCCTTGAACCGGCGCGCGCCCGCGTTCCAGCTGACGACGATGCCGGTGGGATCGAGCATGTAGATGGCGTAATCGGTAACGCTCTGGACCAGCAGTTCAAAGCGGTTGTCGGGACGTCCAGGCGCAGCGCTAATCATGAATTCCCCGAAGGCGGACGTCGATGGATCATATGCGTCCTTGCCACAGGCAAAACGCCCATGTCATGTGATCGTTCCCGGTGGATCGCCTTTGTTGGCGTCCTGGCTTGACTTGGGAGCGGCTACTCCGCAGGAAACCGGTGTCATAAGGAGCGGGATTGAGAATGGGCAGCGTAGCGAAGGCGAATGTCACGGTCATCGGCGAAGCGATGCTGGAACTGAGCCGGGGGAGCGGCGACAGCTGGAACCTGCGCTATGGCGGCGATGTCATCAACACCGCGATCCACCTGGCGCGGTCGGGCGACAGGGTGCGGCTGGCCAGCGCTCTGGGCGCGGACCCGATGAGCGCGGAACTGTGCGCGGCGTGGGAGACGGAAGGGGTCGACACCAGCCTGGTGCTGCGCGCGGCGGACCGGCTGCCCGGTCTCTACGCGATCGAGACCGACGCGACCGGGGAGCGCAGCTTCCATTATTGGCGGGGCGAGGCAGCGGCGCGGCGGATGTTCGACCTGCCCGGCAGCGCGGATATGGTGGCGCAGGCGGCGCAATCCGACCTGCTCTATTTCTCGCTGATTACCCTCGCCATCCTGCCGGACGCGGGGCGGGAGGCGTTGCTGGCCCTGTGCGCGGCGGTGCGCGCCAAGGGCGGCAGGATCGCCTTCGACGGCAATTATCGCGCGCGCCTGTGGAGCGACGCGGCGACCGCCTGCCACTGGCGCGACCGGGCGATTGCGGTCAGCGACATGGGCCTGCCGACGCTGGCGGATGAGGTGGAGATGGGCGCAGCCGACGACGCGCAGGACGCCGCCGCCCGCTGGGGCGCGGGCGAGGGACGCGAGGTTGTGGTGAAGCTGGGCGGTGATGGCTGCCTGGTCGATGGCACCATCGTGCCGATCCCGCAAAGGGTGCCGGTGATCGATTCCAGCGGGGCGGGCGATGCGTTCAACGGCGGCTATCTCCACGCGCGACTGGCAGGCGCTGTGCCGGTGGACGCGGCGCTGGCGGGGCATCGGCTGGCGGGCTGGAATATCGGCCGGCGGGGTGCGATTCCCGCGCGGGATGGAGATGCGCCTTATTGAGGGGAACGCATCCTCCCCCGGTGGGGGAGGTGGCTGGCCGCAGGCCAGACGGAGGGGTGTCCCGCTATCGAGAGGGCAACACCCCTCCGTCAGCACTTCGTGCTGCCACCTCCCCTTGCAGGGGAGGATGCGTCCAGAGTGTCTGGCACAGCATTTGGAATCGCGTACTGCGGCCTTCGCCGGTAAACGCTAGCCGCACGTCGCCCTAACCCTCGCCCGCATCCTGACCGGCCTTGCGCGCGACGCGGCGGTTTTTTGCGGCGCCCAGCCGTTCGAGCGGATTGACCAGCGCCTCATAGCGGCCGAACAGATGCTCCACCCGGTCGCGGTCGGTTTCAAACGGGGCGGAGCGGTAGAGGCGGTCCACCGCGCGGTCCAGCGCGGCATGGGCGCGGCGCAGGTCGGCGGGCATGGTGTCCGGGTCGTAGAGATCGGCGAGGCTGGACGTGGGATAGGCCGCGCGGGCATCCAGCACCGCCTGCGCCAGCGCCTCTATCTTCGCGCGCTGGGCGGGGGTGGCGTCGGGCCATGGGAAGGTGTTGTAGACGACCCCAATTCCATATTGAAAACGACTCTCTAGCCGCCCGCCAACGTGCGCAAGCCATGCCATATGCGCCCGGCAGGTCAAAATGCCAAACTCCCAAAGACCTGCATTCGGAAGAATCCGAAGCTTATTGCTAGGAACAGTTGGTGGCTCCAGCCAACCAAGGGGTATGTAATCCCGCCGCTCTGAACTGACTTCGGGAATAGCAAGAAACGGAGCAGTTGGAATAACAGTGACGTGAAATGCAGTTGGCGTTGCGGCCAGTGCCTTTGACGAAAGTCCCGGCGCAACCTTCTTTTCGTCACCTTTCCCTTTTGGTGGAATCTTACCCTCGCGAAACTGACGCACCAACGCAATGCGCTCCATCAACCTCGGCAAAGTTCTCAGCCGATCAGGGGCGGCGGATTGCAAAGTAGCGATCCATCTCATTCCACCGTTGATATACTCCTGCGCTCCGATGAATGGACGAATAAAATCGTCGGCTTCCGGTTCAGCGGCCAACAATTCAGCCCGTTCTTTCGCGTCGAATATCAAGTATCCGCCATCAATCGGCTTGGAACCAATCACAACCTTTCCTGCCCCATTGATCGGCCTCGCTTCCTCCTTCACCACCAGATGCCGGTTCGCCACACCCTTCGCATCGAACAGATAGGCCGTCAGCGCGGCATGGCGGCTTTCGACCGGATCGCCCTTGATGTCGGGATAGCTGAACAGCCGCTTTTCCGCCGGTTCATGGTCGCGGTGGGCAAGGCCGATGATGACGACATGGACATGCGCCTTCCCCTTGGCTTCGCTGAACCAGTTGAAGGTGCGGTGGGCGAAGGCGATTTCCAGCCCGTGCCGGTCGAACAGGATCGGCCAGAGCTGCGCCACCTGTTCGCCCTGCGTGATCGAGTTGGTGGACACGAAGGCGATGCGGATATTATACGCATGGCGTTCTGTGCGGTAAGACACGGCAGAATGCGTGCCATAAGTTGAACGCCCATTTTCTATTAAATGGGTGGGACGTATATATTGCCCCGCCTTGATGAACCATGCCGCAACATAATCCAGCGTGCCGCCACTGCCGCCCAGCCCGGCGATCCGCCGCACCTGCCCGCGCTGAAACTCGCTTTGATATTTCGCGCCAACAAAAGGCGGGTTGCCCATGATATAGCTGCATTTTTCCGGCGGCAGCAGGTCGGCCCAATCCGCTTCCAGCGCGTCGCCATGCAGGATGTGGGCGCTGTCTTTCAGCGGGATGCGGGCATAGTTGAGCCGGAACGCTTCGTTGATCGCATTATTGGCGATATGGTCCATCATCCACATCGCGACTTCGGCGATCTTGGCCGGAAATTCCTCATATTCTATGCCGTAAAACTGATCGACGGTGACGCGGGACAGCAGGGCCGCGTCAATCTGTTGCTCGCCATATTGGGCCTTGAGCGCTTCGAGTTCCAAGGCCCGGATTTCGCGATAGGCGATGACCAGAAAATTGCCGCAACCACAGGCGGGGTCGAAGAAGGTCAGCCGCGCCAGTTTGTTCTGAAATTCGCCCAGCGCCCGGTCCCGGCCCGTCTTGCGCGCGATGATGGCGGCGAGTTCCGATTTCAGATCATCCAGAAACAGCGGGCCGATGACCTTCATGATATTGGCTTCGGTCGTATAATGCGCGCCCTTGGCCCGCCGCTCCTTCGCGTCCATCACCGACTGGAACAGCGACCCGAAAATGGCGGGCGACACGCCCGACCAGTCGTGCCGCGCCGCGTCGAGCAGATGGTCGCGCATCGCCTGGGTAAAATGCGGGGTGCGGACCCGCGTGGCAAACAGGCGGCCATTCACATAGGGAAAGGCGTTCAGTTCCGCTTGCAGGGTGGATTGGCGGGCCTGTTCGGGCGTATCAAGAACGTCGAACAGGTCATTGAGAATACGGCCAACATCGCTGCCATCGGGTTTGGTGTCATTTTCGACAAGCTGGAGGAAAATATCCTTGGGCTGGAAAATGCCGGTGTCGTCGGCGAACAGGCAAAAGAGCAGCCGGACCAGCAATTGTTCCAGATCATGCCCGACATAGCCCGATTCCTCCAGCGCGTCGTGCAGCTTGCCCATCAGTTCCGCCGCCTTGATGGTGACGCCCGCCTGGGTCTCAAAACTGACCTTGCGGCCCAGCATGAAATCGAACGCGGTGATATGCTTGTGCAGGTCGGCAAGGCGGAATGTCAGTTGGGTGCGGGTTTCCAGGTCCAGCAGCACCCAGGTTTGAAAATCGCAGGACAGCACCCAGCGCGGCTGCTGCGTCGGGTGGATGCCCTCCACATAATCAAGCGCCTGCCCCTGCGCCCGGCCAAGGTCCAGGCTGGCGCTTTTCTGTTCGACCAGCAGCGTGCCGGGCCAGAACAGGTCGATGAAGCCATGCCGGTTGTTGAGCAGTTTGACCCGTTGTTCATAGATCGCCACCTGCTTGCGCCTGATGCCGAAAATCTCGAAAAATTCATTGTAGAATGTCTGGGTCTGGCCGCGCTCATAATGGGCGCTCTTCCATTCATCGCTGAACGCCTTGGCCCGACGCTTTATCTCATCCCAGCCTAAACGCATGAATCCCCCTGAACTGGGCCAATAGCAAGATGCGTTGACCATAACCATTTACCTCCTCCCCCTTTGAGGGGGAGGTTGGGTGGGGGTGTACCGCCGCCAGCGTGGACGCGTGGCTTCGCCTTGCTCCCCCTCCCTTGATTGGAGTCACGTGCCTCCAATCAACCCTCCCCGCCGGGGAGGGGAGATAAGTCACAATCAGCGCGCTTCATGTCAGGCTTAGCGCGCCCGGCATCGGACGCCAAGGCGCGTTTGGGATTATCCAGATGATCGGGGGAATGGAGCGGGTGAAGGGAATCGAACCCTCGTCACTTGCTTGGGAAGCAAAAGCTCTACCATTGAGCTACACCCGCGTTGCAGCGCCCATTGCCACGGTGGAAAAGTCCCGTCAACCAACCTGGCGCTTGGCGAGTTTGCGGGCGAGGGTGCGGCGGTGCATCCCCAGGCGGCGGGCGGCTTCGGAGATGTTGAACTCGCTATCTTTCAGCGCCTCATGGATATGCTCCCACTCCAGCGTCTTGATCGATGTTGGGCGGGGGGCAAGCGGGGTGGCGGTGTCGCCGCCGGACCGGGCGAAGGCGGCTTCGATATCGTCGCTGTTCGATGGCTTGGCGAGGTAATTGGTCGCGCCCAGCTTGATCGCCTCGACAGCGGTGGCGATGCTGGCAAAGCCGGTCAGCACGACGATCAGCATGTCAGGATCATGGGCGTGAAGCGCCTGGACGCAGACCAGCCCGGATTGCCCGCCCAGCTTCAGGTCGACGACGGCATAGCCCGGATCATGATCGGCCAGCAGCATCGTGACCATTTCCACGCTGTCGGCGATCAGCACGGTATAGCCGCGCCGCTCGAACGAGCGTTTAAGCGTCTTGGCGAAGGCGTCGTCATCCTCGACAATCATAAGCAGACGGTTATCGGTCATGGCTTTTCCTTCTCGATCGCCAAATCTTCCCCAATGGCCAGCGTGCCGAGCGGCAGGCGCAGCAGGATCAGCGCGCCGCCGTCCGCGCCGTTGCTGGCGCTGACGCTGCCGCCCAGTTTACGCACGACATTGACGACCAGGAACAGGCCGAGGCCGCCACCCTGCCGCCCCTTGCTGGAGCGATAGGGCTTGCCGAAATCGGCCAGCATGTCGGCGCTGAACCCCGGCCCATTGTCGCGCACGGCGATGTTGAGCCACTGGCTGTCGCGCCCGACCAGCAGGTCGATATATGTCGCGCCAGCCTCCCGCGCATTGTCGAGCAGGTTGGTGATGGCCTGCCGAATGACGGGATCGGCGACGATGCGGGGATAGTCGTGCGGGCCGAAATCGCAGCGCAGCGGCATCCCCGGATTGGCGGCGCGCCAGCCCTGCGCCATGCTGTCGATGAAAGCGCGGACATTGGTGACCTGCGGCGCTTCGCCACGCGCCTCGCCTGCGGACATCAATATACCCGACAGGATCGCCTTGCACCGGGTGACGGCGGCCTGCATCTCCTCCACTTCCTCGACCAGCGCGGGATGGGTGGTGATTTCGGGCATGTGCCGCCAGTCGCCCAGCACCACGGCGAGCGAGGAGAGGGGGGTGCCAAGCTCATGCGCCGCACCTGATGCCAGCAGGCCCATGCGGACGATATGCTCCTCCTCCGCCGCCTGTTGCCGCAATTGCGCCAGATAGGCTTCGCGCGCCGCCAGGTTGCGGGTCACGCGGGTCATGAACAGCACCAGCAGCACCGCGATCATGGTGAAACAGACCCAGGTGCCGATGATGTGGAGATCGAACAGGCGGCCCTCCAGCGTTTCACTCAGGTCAAGCGGGCGGTAGAAGAAGGCCAGGCCTGCCGCGCAGAATGCGGATACGGCGACGATCCCCCATACGCTCCAACGATGCAGCAGCACCGCGCCCAGCGCGACCTGGAGCAAATAGAGCGAGATGAACGGATTGGTCGCGCCGCCGCTCATGTAAAGCTGGGCGGTAAGCGAGAGGACGTCGAACAGCAGCGCCAGGAACAGCTCGGCATGGGTGATGTCGGTACGCCGCCGCAATATGGCGAGGCTGGCGAGGTTCACCCCCGCCGCGATGCAGGGGACGACGAGCATCGGCAGCATCGGCAGGCGGATGCCCATGCCATAATGGACGATCAGGATGGTGGCCACCTGCCCCGCCAGCGCGATCCAGCGCAACTGGACCAGCAGCGCCATATTCTTGCGCCCGGCGGCGTCGGCGGGCCATTGGCTGGGGAGCCAGCGGGTTGCTATCGGCAGGAGCGCGGTCATGGGCGGCGGCTTTGGCGCATGAGGAGGATATAGGCGCCCGCGGTCATGGCGGCCAGACTGAACCATGTCAGCGCATAGACAAGATGATTGTTGGGGAAGCGGATGACGGTGAGGCCGCCAATGGGGAGGGCTTGGGGTTGCGGGTCGGCATCGGCGTCGATGAAATAGGTGGGCGTGGCGGGCAGGGCGCGGGCTGTGGCGATGGCGGCGACATCGCGCGAATACCAGCGGTCGGCGGCGGGATCGTTCGACCGCAGGAAGCCGCCGCCCGGCTCGCTCAGGCGGAGAAGGCCAGTGACGCGGACGATGCCGGTCGGGCGGGCGTAGCGGGTGCGGGCGTCGGGCGGCACGAAGCCGCGATTGATGAGGAGTATGGTGCCGTTGGTTTGGCGCAGGGGTGTCAGCACCCAAAAGCCGGGGCCGCGCATGGTGGCGGCCTGCACCAAAGTCGCGCGATCATGCAGGAAGCTGCCGGTGGCGGTGACGCGGCGATATTCGTCGGCCTTGGTGGCGCTACCGGGCGCGGCGACGGGGGCGGCGTGGATGCGGGCATCGACGCGGGCGATCAGGTCACGCTTCCACGCCAGCCGCTCGACCTGCCACACGCCCAATGCGCACAGCCCCGCAAACAGCAAGGCGGCGATCAGCGTCAGGCCGACCGGGAATTTCGACCTATTTGCCGATGTCATCGGTCATCCTCCCCTTGCAGGGGAGGCCTATCGCATATGAAACCGCCCCCTCCTTCATCGTCATCCTGAACTCGTTTCAGGATCCATTTCGCGTCACCAGCGGCGGCTTTTGGGGCACGATGGATGCTGAAATAAATTCAGCATGACGAAGTAAAATGAGATGCCGTTCATATGCGATAGCCCTGCCTTGTAGGGGAGGATTTTGGTGCCAGGTTTGTGAATTACACAATCGCCAATGCCAAACCGTCGTGGTTCTGGATGTCTGCTAGACGCATATAGATGTCACGGCATCTGGCTCATATCATGCTCCATATGGGGCATCATATTGGCGTTGAGATGATACATGACCCACATCGAGCCGGACAGGGTGATGACCACCAATACCAGCGTGAAAATCAGCGCCATCATCGACCAGCCGCCTTCCGAGCGGGTGTTCATGTGCAGGAAGTAGATCATGTGAACGACGATCTGCACCACGGCAAAACCCATGATGATGAAGGCGGTGACCTGCGGATTGGCGAAATAGCCGGTCATGACCAGCCAGAAGGGGATGGCGGTCAGCAGTAGCGACAGGCCAAAGCCGATCATATAGCTGCCCATCGTGCCATGGGCGCCTTGCGAATGTTCGTGATCGTGCGCGCTCATCGCAGCATCCCCATGAGATAGACGAAGGTAAAGACGCCGATCCAGATGACGTCCAGGAAGTGCCAGAACATGCTGAGGCACATCAGGCGGCGCTGGTTGGCCGCGATCAGACCCTTGCGCCCGACCTGCACCATCAGCGTCACCAGCCAGATGATGCCGAAGGTGACGTGCAGCCCGTGGGTGCCGACCAGCGCGAAGAAGGCGGACAGGAAGCCCGACCGCTGCGGCGTCGCGCCTTCATGGATCAGGTGCGCGAATTCATAGAGTTCGATGCTGAGGAACGCCAGACCGAACAGGCCGGTGATGGCCAGCCAGCCCTGCGTCGCGCCGACCCGGTCCTTCTCCATCGCCAGCATGGCAAAGCCATAGGTGATCGACGAGAAGAGCAGCATCGCGGTGTTGAGCGCGACGAGATTGAGGTCGAACAGGTCGCGCGGCCCCGGTCCCGCCGCATAATTGCCGCCCAGCACTGCATAGGTCGCAAACAGGCAGGCGAAGATGAGGCAGTCGCTCATCAGATAAATCCAGAAGCCCAGCGCGGTGCTGGACCCTTCGGGATGATGCGGTTCGTGCGCCAGATGGAAGAGGGGCTTGCCGTCATTGTCGAGGAAGGCGGGGTCGATTTGGGAGCGTGTGGCCATGATGTTAGCCCTTTGCTGCGAGCAGCGCGCTGCGCTCGCCCTCTATGCGCTCGACCACATCCTTGGGGATATAATGGTCGCGCTTGTAATTGAACGTGTGGCCGATCGCGACGGCCAGTATGGCGACGAAGGACAGGCCCGCCAGCCACCATATGTACCAGATCATCCCGACCGAGAAGGCGACCGACAGGCCGGCGATGATAATGCCGGTGCCGGTGTTGGACGGCATGTGGATGGCGGCGTAACCGGTCAGCGGGCGCTGATAACCGCGCTTCTTCATGTCCGCCCAGGCGTCGCCATCATGGATGACGGGGGTGAAGGCGAAATTATAGTCGGGCGGGGGCGAACTGGTCGCCCATTCGAGCGTGCGACCGTCCCAGGGATCGCCGGTGATGTCGCGCAACTGGTCGCGATTCTTGATCGACACCGCGAACTGGATGAACATGCAGGCGATGCCCGCCGCGATCATCACCGCGCCCAGTGCCGCGATCTGGAACCAGATTTGCAGGGATGGATCATCGAACACGCGCATCCGGCGGGTGACGCCCATCAGGCCCAGCACATATAGCGGCATGAAGGCGACCCAGAAACCCACGACCCACAGCCAGAAGCTGCGCTTGCCCCAGGTGGTTTCCAGCCGGAAACCAAAGGCCTTGGGCCACCAGTAATTGATCGCCGCGAACAGGCCGAACAGCACGCCGCCGATGATGACATTGTGGAAATGGGCGATCAGGAACAGCGAATTGTGCAGCACGAAGTCGGCGGGCGGGACGGCAAGCAGCACCCCGGTCATGCCGCCCACGGTGAAGGTCAGCATGAAGGCGACCGTCCACATCATCGGCAATTCATAGCGGATGCGCCCGCGATACATGGTGAAAAGCCAGTTGAAGAGCTTGGCCCCTGTCGGGATGGAGATCACCATCGTCGTGATGCCAAAGAAGCTGTTGACGCTGGCGCCCGATCCCATGGTGAAGAAATGGTGCAGCCAGACCAGATAGCTGAGCAGCGCGATGACGATGGTGGCGTAGACCATCGAGCTATAGCCGAACAGGCGCTTGGACGAGAAGGTGGAGGTGACTTCGCTGAACACGCCGAACAAGGGCAGGATCAGGATATAGACTTCCGGGTGGCCCCAGATCCAGATCAGGTTCACATACATCATGGGGTTGCCGCCCATGTCGTTGGTGAAGAAGGCGGTGCCGACATAACGGTCCAGGCTGAGCAGCGCCAGCACGGCGGTCAGCACCGGGAAGGCCGCGACGATCAGCACATTGGCGCAGAGCGAGGTCCAGGTGAAGATGGGCAGCTTCATCATCGTCATGCCGGGCGCACGCATCTTGACGATGGTGGCGATCAGGTTGACGCCCGATAGCAATGTGCCGATGCCCGCTATCTGCAAGCCCCAGATATAATAATCGACGCCGACGCCCGGCGAGTAAGCGATGCCGGACAATGGCGGATAGGCGAGCCAGCCGGTGCGGGCAAATTCGCCCACGAACAGCGACATCATCACGATGATCGCGCCCGCCGTCGTCATCCAGAAGCTGAAATTGTTGAGAAAGGGGAAGCTGACATCCCGCGCGCCGATTTGCAGCGGGACGATATAGTTCATGATCCCCGTGATCATCGGCATCGCGACGAAGAAGATCATGATGACGCCATGGGCGGTGAAAATCTGGTCGTAATGATGGGCGTTCAGATAGCC
Organism: Sphingobium sp. FG125; assembly: GCF_057809795.1. Lineage (NCBI taxonomy): Bacteria > Pseudomonadati > Pseudomonadota > Alphaproteobacteria > Sphingomonadales > Sphingobiaceae > Sphingobium > Sphingobium sp. FG125. The sequence goes on along the minus strand of NZ_JBMDKQ010000016.1, from coordinate 50,529 downwards.
TTCGGAGCCGTTGAAGGCCATCGCCTGTTGCAACCGCATCATGATCGCGTCGGCAAAGCCGCGCAGGAACATGATGAGGCCCAGGATCATATACATGATGCCGATGCGCTTATGGTCCACGGTGGTGAACCAGTCATGCCACAGCGTGCCCCATAGCCGATATTTGGTGACGAGGCCCAACACCACCGCGCCGCCCAGCGCGACCATCAGGAAGGTGCCGACGACGATCGGCTCATGCAGCGGGAGCGAACTCCAGTCGAGCCGACCGAAGATCAGTTTCCAGATGCCGCTATTTTCGGAGGCGGGATGCGGGGACATGGACGTTACGGCCTTGTAAGGGGGGAGGGGGTGCTTGGATCGCTGTAAAGCCCCTCCCCTTCAGGGGAGGGGTTGGGGTGGGGGCATGAGGCAGATGCGGTGTCATCCGGCAAGCCCCCACCCCCGTCCCCTCCCCTGAAGGGGAGGGGTGAATAAGCGCTACATGCCATGATGCCCCTCATGATCCTGCTGCCCCGGTGCCTGTTTGCCGCGCTCGGCAGGCGTGCGCTCTGCCGCTGGCGTCATGCCCGCTGGCTGGGCGATCTCGCCCTTCTTGCCGGGTTCGACCGGGTGATAGCCGCCGACGTCGATCGTGCCGTCATGGCGCAGGCCAGCGGTGTCGCGGGCCGATTCCTTGCCCGCGCCGCCTTGGCTGTCGGTCATCATGATCGCGTCCATGCAGCGCTTGCCCGGCTGCACGCACAAGTTGAGCGCGGCGTGGAACAGGCGGGGTTCGACGCTGGCGAAATAGGTCGGCTTCACCTTTTCGCTGGGCTGTTCCAGCTTCAAATAGGTGGCGCGGTCGAGCGGCTTGCCGCTGGCCTTCACGCGGGCGACCCACTGGGCAAAGCCGCTTTGGTCCATGGCGTGGAATTTGAAGCGCATGTTGGAAAAGCCCGCGCCCGAATAGTTGGCGGAAAAACCATCGAAGCTGCCGGGCTTGCTGGCGACCGCGTGCAGGCTGGTCTGCATCCCCGGCATGGCATAGATTTGCCCCGCCAGCGCCGGCACGAAAAAGCTGTTCATGATCGAGGCGGAGGTGATTTTGAACTCGATCGGCTGATCGACCGGGGCGGCCAGTTCATTGACGGTCGCGATGCCAAGCTCCGGGTAGATGAACAGCCATTTCCAGTCGAGCGCGACAACCTCGACCTGCAAGCGCTTGGCCGCCGGATCCACCTTGCGCTGCGCGTCCAGTCGCTCGATCGGGCGATAGGGGTCGAGCAGATGGGTGCTGGTCCAGGTAACAGCCCCCAGCGCGATGATGATGAGCAGCGGCGCGGACCAGATCAGCAGTTCCAGGCTGGTCGAATGGTCCCAATCGGGATCATAATCGGCGGCCTGCGCTTTGGCGCGATACTTCCAAGCAAACCAGCCGATGGTGGCCATCACCGGCAGCACGATCAGCAGCATCAGCACGGTCGCGATCAGGATGAGATCGCGTTGCTGCATCGCAACGTCGCCGGACGGGGCCATCACCACCCAGTTGCACGCCCCCAATGGCAACAGCAGCAGGGGCGCGAATCGGCGCAGAATTGCGCGGCTTTTGGCAGGCGGTCGAGCGATCATGGCCTCCGTCTAGTCAGGAAGTTACCGGGGCGACATTGGACCTTTTGTCCTATCCCTGCGCGGCTGCGAAATAGGGCATGGCACTATTTGACCAAGGGGTGATTCGCCGTGCAACGAAGTGCGGCGGATGATCGTTCCCGCAGCATGAAGGCCCGTTCCACGCCATGACATCCGCGACGACAACGCCCAACGAAACGCAGGCGGAACATGACGTGCGCAATCTTCATGCGCATGGGGCCAAGAAGATCGCACCCGGCGAGATCGCCATCGGCGTCATCATCGGGCGGACGTCGGAGTTTTTCGACTTTTTCGTCTATGCGATCGCCTCCTGCATCGTCTTTCCCGCCCATGTCTTTCCCTATCTCTCGCCGCTCATGGGCACGCTCTGGTCCTTCGCCATCTTCGCGCTGGCCTTCGTCACCCGGCCGATCGGGTCGTTCATCTTCATGGCGGTGGATCGCGCCTATGGGCGGGGGGTGAAGCTCACCATCGCCTTGTTCCTGCTCGGCGGATCGACCGCGGCGATTGCGTTCCTGCCGGGCTATGCGACCATCGGTCATTGGTCTGCCCTGTTGCTGGCGCTTTTCCGCGCGGGGCAGGGGGTGGCGCTGGGCGGCACATGGGATGGGCTGGCGTCCCTGCTCTCGCTCAACGCGCCACAGCGCAAGCGCGGCTGGTATGCGATGATGCCGCAGCTCGGCGCGCCGCTGGCGCTGATCGTGGCGGCGGGGCTGTTCGCCTTCTTCCTGTCCACCCTGTCGCCCGCCGATTTTCTGAGCTGGGGCTGGCGCTATCCCTTCTTCGTGGCGTTCGCGATCAATGTGGTCGCGCTGTTCGCCCGGCTGCGGATCGTCGTGACGGAGGAATTTTCGCGGCTGTATGAGACGCGCGAACTCCAGCCTTCGCCGGTGATCCCGACCATCCGCAGCGAAGGGCGCAACATCGTCATCGGTGCCTTCGCCCCGCTGGCCAGCTTCGCGCTGTTCCACATGGTCACTGTGTTCCCGCTGTCGTGGATCGCGCTTTACACCGACCAGCCGCTGGAGCGGTTTCTGGTGATCGAGGCGATCGGTGCCTGCGTCGGCGTGCTGGCGATCATCGTGTCGGGCTTCGTCGCCGACATGATCGGCCGTCGCCGGTTGCTGGGTTATTCGGCGGTCGGTATTGGCTTCTTCGCCGTCGCCGCGCCGCTGTTGCTCAATGGCGGCGATCTGGGCGAGGTCGCCTTCATGGTGCTGGGCTTCATTCTGCTGGGCTTGAGTTTCGGCCAGTCGTCGGGCGTGGTCGCCTCCAACTTCCGCACCGCGACCCGCTATACCGGGTCGGCGCTGACGTCGGATCTGGCTTGGCTGGTGGGCGCAGGCTTTGCGCCGCTGGTCGCGCTGGCGATTTCGGCGGAGTTCGGGCTGGCCGCGTCGGGCGCCTATCTGCTGTCGGGTGCAGTGGTGACCGGCTTTGCGCTGTTCGTGAACAAGGAACTCGCGGGCAAGGACCGCTAACGATTATGCCTTTATCTCCCCTCCCCGGCGGGGAGGGGCCGGGGGGGGGGGGAGCGAGGCGAAGCCGAGCGTCCACACTGGCGGCGGTACACCCCCACCCAACCTCCCCCTCAAGGGGGAGGAGATCATTGCAGCTTGGTCTAAACCGCGTTCCGCATCCGCGCCAATGCCTTGCGGTCGAACCAGGCGCTGATGCCGCGGCGCGGGCGGAAGCGGGGGAGCCAGTCGGGATAGAGGCTGGCGAGGCGCGAGGGCAGGCCGTCCGGTCCCTCGCGCGTCATGATGTCGGACACGATCCGGTTCTGGTAAAAGCGCACCGAATAGTTGATCAGCCTCTTATATTGCATCCGCCAGGTGGAGGGGTGGGTGAGGCTGACCTGTTCGCAGACAAAGCCCGCACCTTCGCAGGCGACGATGCGGGTGACATCCCAGCCGCTGTCCCTCTGCAAATCATTATGCGCCCAGGCCGCGACCAGCCCATCGTCGCCGATCAGATCGTCGGGCAGGCGCAGCCCGCGCGCGCGGATCGCGCCGACGAAACGGCCCGACAGCGCATAGAGATCACCGAACAATCCACCCTGCGTGCGCAAATCGCGGCGATAGGTTTCCGCCATCCTGCCATTGACCGGCATCCCGGCGGCGGCATTGGCATGAGGGTTGGCGGCAAGGTCTGCCACCAGTGCGTCTATCGACCCGGCCTGTATTTCGGCATCGCCATCCATGAAGATGACGGCGTCCTCATCGCCGGTCAGCAGGTCATGGACCAGATGGTTCCAGGTGCGCGACTTGCCGCCCGTAGCGATGTCATGGACGATGACATTGGCCCGCCCGCCAGCCGCTTCCTGCGCCCGCGCCACGGTGGCGTCGGTCGTGCCGTTGACCAGCACATGGAATAGCGTGTCCGCCCGGTCGAGCGGCAGCGAGCCAAGGCAGGCGGCGATCCGCTTTTCTTCCTGATGGGCGAAGATGGCGACGGCGACGCTCATGGCGTTTAGCGGAAATCCCAGCCCTGCTGGCCATGCTGGCTGGCGTCGAGACCATCGGCTTCCTCCTGCGCGCTGACCCGCATCGGCACGACCATCGACACGATCAGCGCGGCGATGGCGGTGCCGATCATTGCCCACAGCGCGACCACGACAAGGCCGATGCCCTGGCTGAGCAGCGCGGCGGTCAGGCTGACCGGCATTTCATAGCCTACCCCGCCGAGCAGCGGCAGGACAAAGATGGGGAGCAGCAGGATGCCGGTCAGCCCGCCCAGTCCGTGGACCACGAACACACTCGCCGGATCGTCGATCCAGCGACCGGCCAAACCATTGCCAAGGCGGCATATCAGTGCCGCGATCACACCGATCATCATCGCGCCGCCGGTGCCGACCAAAGCGGCGCTGGCGGAAATCGCGGCGATGCCTGCCAGCGCGCCGGACAGGATGCCGGTGGCGCTGGTGCGCGCGCCCAGCAACCGGTCGAGCAAGGCCCAGACCAGGGCAGCGGCACAGGCGGCAAAATGATAGTTCAGGATGGCGGTCGCGGCATCATCGGTCGCGCCCAATGCCCAACCGCCGACCACGCCTGACAGCCCGACCCACAGCAAGGCACCGCCCGCCAGGCTCAATACCGGGGCATGGCCGGGGTCGGACGCTTCACGCCGCCGCCCGGCGATCAGTGCCAGCGTCAGCGCGGAAAAACCCGCCACGCCATGCACCACCAGCCCGCCGGCAAAATCCAGCACGCCAAGGTCCGCCAGCCAGCCGCCGCCCCACACCGCATGAGCGACCGGCGCATAGACCAGCAGCAGCCAGAGCGGCGCAAAGCCCACCAGCCAGCCCAGCCGCACCCGCTCCGCCACCGCGCCGATCAGCAGGCAGGCGGCGAGCAGCGCCAGCGCCATCTGGAACAGGACGAAGGCGGATTCAGGCACCGTCATCCCCTCCCGCAACTGCCCCAGATTGGCGAGCAGCAGGTTAGCGCCACCGCCCAGCCAGGCACTGCCCGGTGCATAGGCGATAGAGTAGCCAGCAATGGCCCAGACCAGCGAAACGACCGCCGCCACCGCTGCGCCCTGCGTCATCACCGACAGGGCATTGCGGACATTGACCTGCCCGGCGTGGCGCAGCATCAGCCCCGGCAGCGCGGCCAGCAACACCAGCAGCGCGCACAGGATCATCCAGCCGGTATCGCCACTATCGGCGGCGGCGACCTGCGCAAAGGCAGGCTGCGGCAGCGCGAGGGCGGCGATCAGGGGCAGGGTCAGGGCAAAACGCATGGGGCATGTTCCGGCTTTTATAATGCGTCGGGGTCTAGCCCGGACGGGGTAAAGACTTCGATAAGCAGGACCATGGCGTTGGCGGCGGGCTTTGGCTAGGCTGGCGACATGAAGCTGGACATAGGCAACATCGTCATCCTGACTGGCGCTGGCATTTCCGCCGAAAGCGGGCTTGCCACCTTTCGCGGGCCGGATGGATTGTGGGAGGGGCATCGGGTCGAGGATGTCTGCACGCCGCAAGCCATCGCGCGCAATCCCGCGCTGGTGCATCGCTTCTATGACGAGCGGCGGGCGAAGCTGGACGAGGTCGCGCCCAATGCCGCGCATGAGGCGCTGGCCGCGCTCGACCGGGCGTGGCCGGGGGAATTGTTGATCGTCACGCAAAATGTCGATGACCTGCATGAGCGGGCGGGGGCGAAGCGGCTGATCCATATGCATGGCGCGCTGCGATCGGCGCTGTGCGCGGGATGCGGGAAGGCGGTGGCGTGGACCGGTTCGCTGCCGCCCGGATCGGCCTGCGACGGTTGCGGGCGGCCGAAGCTGCGGCCCGACATCGTGTTTTTTGGCGAAATGCCCTATGAGATGGACTCGATCGACGATGCGCTGCGCCGCGCGGACCTGTTCGTGTCGATCGGCACATCGGGCGCGGTCTATCCCGCCGCCGGTTTCGTCCAGACCGCCCGCCATGTCGGCGCGCGGACGCTGGAGCTGAATCTCGATCCTTCGGCGGGCAGCACCTATTTCGAGGAAACGCGGCTTGGCCCGGCGAGTGTGCTGGTGCCGGAGATGGTGCGGGAGTTGCTGGGGTAGGGCGTCATCACACTGACACCCGTTCGGGCTGAGCGAAGTCGAAGCCTTCTCCTGAGCGTCGCGAAGGGGCTTCGCCTGCGGCTCAGCAGAGCCCTTCGACTTCGCTCAGGGCGAACGGATTTTGTGTCAGTCTTCTGACGCCATCACAACCCCACCTCATTCTCCACCATGTCCGGCTCGTCGTCGCGATAGAGGAGCATGACGGAGCCATCCTCGCCCGTCACCGCGCGGATGGGGAGGCTCAGTTGCAGGGCGGAGAGGAATTCGCGGCTGTCGCTGATGCGGAAGCGGCCGCCGATGCGCAGCGCCGATACGCGCGTGTCGCCGATCAGGATCGGCGCGGTGCGGTAGCGGTTGAACTCGCCGGTCGCCTGCTCGATCGTTTCGCCGTCCAGTTCGACCATCTGTTCGCGCCAGGCGGTGCGCTGGCCGACCAGCTTCGGGTCCAGCCGGGTGAGCGCGATGGTGCGCGGCTGGATCACCGCGCCGCTGCCCGCGTTCACGCGCTTTTGGACATTGTCGCCCGAATGGACGGTCACGGTGCCGTGGGTGACGGTCAGTTCGACGATCGACGGACGCATCCGCACGTTGAAGGCGGTGCCGACCGCGCGGATGACCGCCGATCGCGCTTCGACATCGAACGGGCGATCGGGGTCGCGCGCAACGTCGAAGGAGGCTTCGCCCTTCAGGATGCGCACCTTGCGGCCATTGTCGGTGAAGCGGACTTCCGCCTCGCTGTCGCTGTTGAGGTGCAGGGTCGATCCGTCCTCCAGCGCGATGTCGCGAATCTGGCCGATGCCGGTCTGATAGCGTTCGACCCCGCTGAAGGTGCGGACGGTGACGATCGCGGCAACGATGAAGAGCATGACCGCGACGGCAGCGGCGACCATGATGTTGCGCGACAGGCGGCGCTGCTGTTCTTCGCTGACGATCTGCGCCATCGGGGGCAGGGTGACGTCGGCGGCGGCGCTTTTCAGTCGCTCGGCTGCTTCCCATGCGGCTTCGGCACGGGCGAAGGCGACGGCGTGGCGGGGGTCCGATTCGACCCAGTCGCAAATATCGGCTTCGTCTTGCGGACTGGGGTCGCTGTTAAGCCTGGCCAGCAGGCGCGCTGCTTCCGCTTCGATCGCGGCCCTGGTCCCGCAGCTTGATTCTGGCCCCGACCCCTGCACGCTCGAAATCCGTTTCCTCACGTTCTGCCCAGGCCCGCATAACTATCGCGATGGCTTTGGCCAGATGTTTTTCAACAGTAGAAACGGATAGGGACATCTCCTCCGCTATTTCCAGCATCGATTTTTCGTGGATGCGGCGAAGAATAAAAACGCGGCGACATTGAACGGGCAGCGACTCGACGATGACCTGTACCTGGCGGAGCGCTTCGCGGGCGTGCAGTTGCGCTTCTATCGTGTTTTCGCCGCCCAATAGTTCGAGGTCGGCCATGGTTTCAAAACTGACCACCTTGTTACGGCGGGCGGTGTCGATGACGAGGTTGCGGGCGATGGTGAAGAGATAGGCCCGGCCCGTCGTCACATTTTCCCAATTTTCCGTGGCATAGGCGCGAGTCATGACTTCGGCGACCATGTCGTCCAGTTCATGGGTGGAGGGCAAGATGCGTCGCAAGCGACCGCGCAGCGCGGCTTCCTGTGGCAGGATGACGGTTTTGAACCATTCCAGCTTTGCGCGAACCCTATGCACGTCGACCCCCTATTTTGTCAGCCGCGCCTCTCCGTGATTTTTATTTGTAACAATTCAATCATGCTTGCAGGGGTCTGTCCAGCGGCGGAACCATCATATTTTAACGATCAACCAAAAAGGTTCCACCACCGGGCATATAAGTTGTGGATATGTTGCGCTGGAGACGGAAAATTGCGCTCAGTCGGGTGGCACTTCGGCAGGGGCGCTGTCAGGCTGGTCATAATCGGGGCCGACCGGGGTGATTTCGTCCGGCTCGGTTATAGGCAATTCTTCTGGAGTCGCGGGCGCGGGAGTTTCGGGCGGCGACTGCGGGTCGATGATGTCGGGCGGGGGCACGCCATCCGGGTTGGGCGTGGGGTCGGGCTGGGTGGCCATGTCTGCCTCTCTCTGTTAAGGGGGTGAACAGGTTACGCATGGGCCATCACGCCGGTTCCGCGACCCGACTCACTATCCCTTGCCCTTGCTCACGCTTTTCTCTATGCCGCGCCGACCGGCGACCGATGCGGGCGTGGCGAAACTGGTAGACGCGCCAGATTTAGGTTCTGGTATCGCAAGATGTGGGGGTTCGAGTCCCTTCGCCCGCACCAGTATGCCGCCCGCGGCAGCGCCATCGAAATTCAGCTGAAGAAAGCGTTTGAGAGAAGAGATGCAGACTGTCGAGACGTTGAACGAGGGCCTTAAGCGCGCCTACACTGTCACCATCACGTCGAAGGATATCGACGCGCGAGTGGAAAAGGAAGTGAAGGCCATGGCCCCGCAGGTGCGGATGCCCGGCTTCCGCCCTGGCAAGGTGCCCGCCAATCTCGTCAAGAAAATGCATGGCGAAGCGCTCCAGCGCGACGCGCTCAACAACAGCATTCAGGAAAGCATCCAGAAACTGATCGCCGACCAGAAGCTGCGTCCTGCGATGCAGCCTTCGGTCGAGCTGGACGAAGGGTTCGAGTTCGGCAAGGACGCGGAAATCAAGGTTGCGCTCGAAGTGCTTCCCGAAATCGCCGCACCCAGCGTCGAAGGCATCAAGCTGGAACGGCTGACTGTCGAAGTCGCCGACGCACAGGTTGACGAGGCCGCTGGCCGCATCGCCACGCAGCAGGGCGCGCTGGAAGAAAAGGGCGACGATCATGTCGCGCAGGACGGTGACACGCTGGTCATCGACTTCCTGGGCAAGGTCGACGGCGAAGCCTTTGAGGGCGGCGCGGCCGAGGACGTTAAGCTGAAGCTCGGCGCAGGCCAGTTCATCCCCGGTTTCGAGGAGCAGCTGGGCGGCGTGAAGAAGGGCGAAGAGAAGGTCATCGAAGTGACCTTCCCCGAAGATTATGGCGCGGAGCATCTGGCCGGCAAGCTCGCCACCTTCGACATCAAGGTGAAGTCGATCCTGGACGGCGACAAGCCCAAGCTGGACGATGATTTCGCCAAGTCGCTGGGTCTGGAAGGGCTCGACCAGCTCAAGGATCTGCTCAAGGGCCAGATCGAGCAGGAACATAATGGCCTGACCCGCACCCATATGAAGCGCAAGCTGCTCGATCAGCTGGCCGCTGCCCATGACTTCGACGTGCCGCCGAGCATGGTCGAAGCCGAGTTCGAGCAGATCTGGCAGCAGCTTCAGCATGAAGCGACCCATGAGGAAGATCCGGCCGCCGCGATCGCCGAAATGGAAGCCGAGAAGGAAGATTATCGCGCCATCGCCGTGCGTCGCGTTCGCCTGGGCCTGTTGCTCTCTGAAATCGGCCAGGCCAATGGCGTGACCGTCAGCGACCAGGAAATGAACCGCCTGATCATGCAGGCCGCGCAGCAGTACGGTCCGCAGGACCGTGAGCGTTTCGTGCAATATGTCCGTCAGGACCCGATGGCCGCCGCCCAGCTGCGCGCGCCGCTCTATGAGGACAAGGTTGTCGACTTCCTGTTCGACAAGGCCGAAGTCACCGACCGCGCCGTGACCAAGGAAGAGCTGGAAGCGGCGATCGAAGCCGAAGATGGCGACATCAAGCCCCACGTTCACGGCCCCGATTGCGGCCATGACCATGACGAAAAGCCCAAGGCCAAGAAAGCTGCGCCCAAGAAGGCCGCTGCCGAACCTGCCGCAGACGCCGAAGCGGTAGCCGAGGAAGCGCCGGCCAAGCCCAAAAAGGCTGCCGCCAAGAAGGCTGCCCCTGCCGAGGCGGAAGCCGAAGCGCCCGCCGCGGACGCTGCTGCCGAGGAAAAGCCCAAGAAGAAGGCTGCTCCCAAAAAGGCCGCCGCCAAGGCTGAATAAGCCAGGCTGCAATGCTATGAACAAGCGCCCGGCTTCCGACAGGAGGCACGGGCGCTTTTCATTTCGCAGGTGGCATGGCAGAGGAAATATTAACCCTGTCGGTCCATGCCGTTCGGCACGGAAAGCAGCAGGATCGTAAGGCCGATGAAGGAATTTCCCGCCATGACGAGCGACAGCGGGCTGGCAGTACCGCGTATCGCGGTCATCCTGCCCTGCTATAATGAAGCAGGCGCGATCGTGCAGACGGTGGAGGATTTCCGCCGCGCGCTGCCCCATGCCGACATTTATGTGTTCGACAATAACAGCAGCGACGGCAGCGCGGATCTGGCGCGGGGAGCAGGCGCGATCGTTCGCCGCGTGTCCCAGCAGGGCAAGGGCCATGTCGTGCGCCGGATGTTCGCCGATGTGGACGCCGACATCTATATCATGGCCGATGGCGATGCGACCTATGAGGCCGCAGCGGCCCCCGCGATGGTCGCGGCCATGCTGGAGGATAATCTCGACATGGTCGTCGGCTGCCGCAAGTCGGAGGCGGAGGAAGCCTATCGCCCCGGCCATCGCCTGGGCAACTGGGCGCTGACCAGCCTGCTCAAGCAATTGTTCGGGCGCAGTTTCACCGACATATTGTCGGGCTATCGCGTCTTTTCCCGCCGCTTCGTCAAAAGTTTCCCGGTGCTGTCCGCAGGCTTTGAGATCGAGACCGAGATCAGCGTCCATGCGCTCGAACTCGCCATGCCGGTTGCCGAAGTCGTGACAGCCTATGGCGCACGGCCCGAAGGATCGGTCAGCAAGCTTTCCACCTATCGCGACGGTTTCCGCATCCTGCGCACCATCTTCACCCTCTACCGCATCGAGCGGCCGATCCTGTTCTTCGGGGTCATTGCGGCGTTTCTGGCGGCGCTGGGGCTGGGGCTGGCCGCACCGCTGATCGTCACCTATATGGATACGGGGCTGGTGCCGCGTTTCCCGACCGCCATCCTGGTCACCGGCCTCATGATCCTGGCGACCCTGTCGGGCATGTGCGGCCTCATCCTCGATACCGTGGTGCGCGGGCGGCGGGAGGTGCGGCGGCTCTCTTATCTGGGCTTCCGCGCGCCATCCGACTTCGCCCGGCGCGACTGAACCGGCTTCCTTCCCACACGCCCCCTTGAACCATTTGCCGTTTGTGCCGATGTAGGGGTTGGGCAAAAGCACCTGACTGAAAGAGCAAAATGACCAACATCATGCATGATCCCATGGCCGCGCTGGTTCCTATCGTTATCGAGCAGTCGAACCGTGGCGAGCGCAGCTTCGACATTTTCTCGCGCCTGTTGCGTGAACGGATCATCTTCGTGACCGGCCAGGTGGAAGATCATATGGCCTCGCTGATCGTCGCCCAGCTGCTGTTCCTCGAATCGGAAAATCCGAAGAAGGACATCTGGATGTACATCAATTCGCCCGGCGGCGTGGTGACGGCGGGCATGGCGATCCACGACACGATGAAATATATCCGTCCCCAGGTCGGCACCGTGTGCATCGGTCAGGCCGCGTCGATGGGCAGCTTCCTGCTCGCCGCCGGTGAGCCGGGCAAGCGGATCGCACTCGGCAATGCGCGCATCATGATCCACCAGCCATCGGGCGGCGCGCAGGGCATGGCCAGCGACATCGAGATTCAGGCCAAGGAAATCCTGCGTATCCGCCGTCGCCTGAACGATCTGTATGTCGAATATACCGGCAAGCCGCTGGAAGAAATCGAGCGGGCGATGGACCGCGACACCTTCCTGGAAGCGGATGAGGCCAAGGCCTTCGGTCTGGTCGATGAAGTGTTCAGCAAACGGCCTGCGCTGCCCGAAGCCAGCGACTCTTAAAGCCCATCTTTACCGGGGCGCGCTACTTTCACCCCTTGTGAAACCGGCGCGCCACGGTCTAGGATGAATATGGACCAGAATACCCGCGCCGGAATGCGGTTTTGGTGATTGTTGAACCGGCAGGGAAGAAAGATTGGCGAATGACTAAGCTTACCGGCTCCGATTCCAAGAGCACGCTCTATTGCTCCTTCTGCGGCAAGTCGCAGCATGAAGTGCGCAAGCTGATCGCTGGGCCGACCGTGTTCATCTGCGATGAGTGCGTCGAGCTGTGCAACGACATCATCCGCGAGGAGACCAAGGGCGGTCTTGTCGGCAAGAAGGATGGCGGCGTGCCGACCCCGCAGGAAATCTGCGATGTGCTGGACGATTATGTGATCGGCCAGAACCGGGCGAAGCGTGTCCTGTCGGTTGCGGTCCATAATCATTACAAGCGGCTGAACCATGGCAGCAAGCCGGGCGAGGTGGAACTCGCCAAATCCAACATCCTGCTCGTCGGTCCCACCGGCTGCGGCAAGACGTTGCTGGCGCAGACGCTGGCCAAGACGTTCGACGTTCCCTTCACCATGGCCGACGCGACGACGCTGACCGAGGCTGGCTATGTCGGTGAGGATGTGGAAAATATCATCCTCAAGCTGCTCCAGGCATCCGACTATAATGTCGAAAAGGCGCAGCGCGGCATCGTCTATATCGACGAAATCGACAAGATCAGCCGCAAGGCGGAGAACCCGTCCATCACCCGCGACGTGTCGGGCGAGGGCGTGCAGCAGGCTTTGCTCAAGCTGATGGAAGGCACGACCGCCTCCGTCCCGCCCCAGGGCGGACGCAAGCATCCGCAGCAGGAGTTTCTGCAGGTCGACACGACCAACATCCTGTTCATCTGCGGCGGAGCGTTCGCGGGTCTGGAAAAGATCATCGGTGACCGTCTGGAAGCCAAGTCGATCGGTTTCGGCGCCTATGTCGCCGCGCCCGAAGAGCGCAAGACCGGGGAATTGCTGCGGTCGAGCGAGCCGGAAGATCTGCTGAAATTCGGACTGATCCCCGAATTTGTCGGCCGTCTGCCCGTCATCGCGACGCTGGAAGATCTGGACGTGTCGGCGCTGGTCAAGATTTTGGGCGAGCCGAAGAACGCGCTGGTCAAACAATATGGCAAGCTGTTCGAGATGGAGAATGTCGACCTCAGCTTCACCGACGAAGCGCTGGTCGCGATCGCCAAAAAGGCGATCGAACGCAAGACCGGCGCACGCGGGCTGCGCTCGATCCTCGAAGCGATCCTGCTCGACACGATGTTCGACCTGCCCTCCATGCAGGGCGTGGGCGAAGTGGTGGTCGACAAGGATGTGGTCGCGGGCAAGAAAGAGCCGATTCGCGTGTTCAGCGAAAGCGCCAAGCGCGCCGAGGACGCCGCCTGATTTCATCATCAGGCTAGAGACGAAAAAGGGGCTGACGGGCAACCGTTGGCCCCTTTTTCGTTGTGCTGTTCGGCGTCCGCGCAAATATTCTTGCTGCGTTGCAAAATTGCACCACCGTCAAATAGTGCGCTAGAGATGGCATAAAATATATATAAAACAACGGTGTAACACGCGATCGATCCTCACCCGGCGCTTGATGGAGCTGCTTTGTTCGCAACCGTGACGAGCGTTGTTGTACATTGTAACAAAAGTGCAGCCATAGCATCACAGGGCCGTCGCCAGAGGCCGTCACAGGCGGCTCCGGCTTGCAAGAGCATAACAGCAGGGCGCTCCAGCGCCGCTCCTGAACAAGGGACAAAGGGTCACATGAAACAATTTCTGATGTGCAGCGCCGCGATGATCGCCGTAGCCGCCCCCACCGCCGCCTTCGCCCAGTCGACCGGCTCGATCGATTTTGAAGATACTATCATCGTCACCGGTGCCAAGGTCGGCAAGGGCGTGGGCGGCGTTGTCCTGCCCGACACGACCAAGGCCAAGGGCGTTATCACGCAGGAACTGATCGCCAAGCAGGGTTCGGGCAACACCATCCTGAACGCGATCAACCTGATCCCCGGCGTCAGCTTCCAGAATAACGATCCCTATGGTTCGGCCGGTGGCCAGCTCAATATTCGCGGCTTTGGCCCGGATCGCGTTTCGCTGACCTTCGACGGTATGCCGCTGAACGACACCGGCAATTATGCCATCTATTCCAACCAGCAGCTTGACCCCGAACTGATCGAGGAAATCAACGTCAACCTGGGTTCGACCGACGTGGATAGCCCCACGGCGGCGGCTTCTGGCGGCACGGTCAACTATCGCTCGATCCAGGGTTCGGACGATTTCAAGGTGACGATGGTCGGCGCCGCTGGCGATTATGACTTTTTCCGCCTGCTCGGCCTGGTTGAAACCGGCGTGTTCACCCCGTTCGGCACGAAGGCGTGGTTCTCCGCCTCCACCACCCGCAACGACAATGTGTTCAACAATTTCGGCCAGATCGACAAGCAGCAGTATAACGCCAAAATCTATCAGCCGATCGGCAGCAATGGCGACTTCATTTCGATCGCGGGTCATTGGAACGCAAACCGCAACAACTTCTTCGGTTCTCTGCCACTGCGCGTTGATACCGATCAGGGCCGCGTTGCCGGGCCGAGTTCGAGCAATCGCTATCCGATCACCAAGGATGAGCGTTTCTACACGATCCCGGCCTGTACGCTTCCCGCCGGTGGCCCCGGTGCGCAGGCCGCTGGAACCTGCGGCACGCTGTTCGATTATCGCTTCAACCCGTCGAACACCGGTAATATTCGCATCAATTCGCGCTTTGCCTTAACCGATAGCCTGACGCTGACGGTCGATCCCAGCTATCAATATGTGAAGGCGAATGGCGGCGGCACCAGCACGGCGCGCGAAGGTTTCTTTGACCTTGATGCTGGCAGCGGTACGCAGAATGTTGCGGGCTTCTTCGGTGGCGCGCCCTATTTTGGTCGCGACCTGAACGGCGACGGCGATATTCTGGATCAGGTCAACGTCCTGTCGCCCAGCCAGACGACCACCGATCGTTACGCGGTCATCAGTTCGCTGCGCTACGACATTAACGACAACCACCGCGTTCGTGTCGCCTATACGTTCGACCATGGCCGTCACCGTCAGACCGGTGAAGTCGGCCTGCTTGGATCGAATGGCGAGACGATCGACGTGTTTGCGGTCGACAATCCGCAGGCTGACGTGAATGGTGCTATCCTGCAAAAGCGTGATCGCCTGTCCTACGCCATCCTGCATCAGGTGTCGGGTGAATATGTCGGCAAGTTCATGGATGAAATGCTGACCGTCAATTTGGGCGTGCGCGCCCCCTTCTTTACCCGCAAACTCACCAACAACTGCTATACCAGCAGCGCGGCCGGGTTCGTGGAATGTTTCGGCACCGACGGCGTCATTCCCGCGACGACCGGCACCCTGCGCCCGACCTGGGCTGCGCCCCAGACGCGCAAGTTCAAATATGACAAGGTGCTGCCCAACGTCGGCCTGAACTTCAAGATCACGCCGCAAGCCAGCGTGTTCGCCAACTATTCAAAGGGTCTGAGCGTTCCGGGCACCGATTCGCTCTACAACGCCTTCTTCTTTGCGCAGGACAATGAATCGGCGCAGCCTGCACCGGAAACGACCGACAGCTTTGATCTTGGCGCGCGCTACAGCGCCGGCAAGTTCCAGGCGCAGGGCAGCTTCTGGTACACCAGCTACAAGAACCGTCTGGCCTCTGCCTTCGACCCTGAACTCAACGTCAGCGTCTATCGCAACCTCGGCAAGGTCGAGAAATATGGCTTTGACGGCAGCGTGTCCTACCAGCCGATCGAGAATATCAGCCTCTATGTGTTCGGCTCATATCTCAAGTCGAAGATCCAGGACGATATTCAGATCGGGACTGTCACCGTTGCTGGCGTCACCACGCCGGTGTTCGCGCCGACCGCTGGCAAGCGTGAAAGCGGTGCGCCGGTTTACACGCTCGGCGCGCGCGGCGAAGTGAATTATGAAGGCGTCACGCTGGGTATCCAGGCCAAGCGTACCGGTCGTCGTTATGTCTATGACACCAATCTGCCGACCTATCGCGGCACGACGGCGGCTCCGGTTCAAATCTACAGCGCGGCGGCTCCGTCCTACACGCTGGTCGATCTGGACGCCCGTATCTCGCTGGCCCGCTTCGGCGTGCCAGACACCTACTTCCAGCTCAACGTCAGCAATCTGTTCGACAAATTCTATGTCGGCGGTTTCGGCGGTGGTCTGAACCAGTCGATCACACTGGCGACGGGTGCCTATGGTAGCCCCGGCTTCGTCCAGATCGGTTCGCCGCGCGCGGTATCGGGTTCGCTGCACGTCAGCTTCTGATCCGATCGATCATCGACAACGCGAAAGGGCGGGGCGCGATCCCCGCCTTTTTTCATTTGAGGCAGGCGTCCAGCCCGTCGCGCTGCACCGCGCCGATACGGGCGGCGATCGTATTGCCGTAGCGGCGGGTGAAGCCGCTGGGGGCTATAGCGGCGCGGCGTTTGGGAAGAGGGAGGATGGCGGCGATACGGGCGGCTTCGGCGCGGGTCAGGCGGCCGGCGCCATGTTTGAAATAGCGGATCGCACCCGCCTGCACGCCATAGGTGCCGATGCCGGTTTCCGCGACGTTCAGATAGACTTCCATGATCCGCTTTTTGCCCCAGATCGCCTCGATCAACATAGTGAACCAGGCCTCGAACCCCTTGCGGACGAAGCCGCCGCCCTGCCACAGGAACACGTTTTTGGCGGTCTGCTGGCTGATCGTCGATCCGCCGCGCACCCGCCCGCCGCTGGCATTGTGGATCGCTGCCTTGGCGATGGCATCGACATCAAAGCCATGATGGGTGCAGAATTTGCCGTCCTCCGCCGCAATTGCTGCGCGGGCCATATCCGGGTCGATCTCGTCCAGGCTCATCCAGTCTTTGGTGATGCCATTGGTGTCGAGCAGCATGGTCATCGTCACCGGCGGGGGCACGAAGCGGTAGAGCGTCACCATCAGCAGCGACAGGATGATGAAGCCGATCAGCAGCTTGAAAGGGATGCTGATCCAGCGTGAACGGCGGCGGGAGGATACGGGTCTGGCGGTCATGCCGCCAGCGTAACGCGCCCGATGGCTTCCGCTCAAGCGGGACACGCATAAAAAAGACGCCGGGATTGCTCCCGACGTCTTTTCGACTTCTTTCTAACCGATCAGGCGGCGGCGAAGCGGGCCATGTGGCTGAGCTTGTCACCGGCGATCCGCATCATCGCCTTTTGCAGCTTTTCAAAGGCGCGGACCTCGATCTGGCGGACGCGTTCGCGCGATACGCCATAGACCTGGCTCAGTTCCTCCAGCGTCTTGGGTTCTTCGGCCAGACGCCGTTCGGCCAGGATATGCTTTTCCCGGTCATTGAGGTCGGTCATCGCCTCGACCAGCATTTCGTGGCGCTGGGTGCGTTCCTGTTCCTCGGCAACGCGCTCATCCTGCAACGGATCGGTATCCTGCAACCAATCCTGCCACTGGCCGTCGCCATCCTCGCGCATGGGGACGTTGAGCGACGTGTCGCCGCCCATCGCCATGCGGCGGTTCATCGACACGACATCCTGTTCGGACACGCCCAGATCGGTCGCGATCTTGGTCACATCCTCCGGCTTCAGGTCACCATCCTCAAACGCTTCGATATTATTCTTCATCCGGCGCAGGTTGAAAAACAGCTTCTTCTGCGACGCGGTGGTGCCCATTTTCACGAGCGACCAGCTGCGCAGGATGAATTCCTGGATCGAGGCGCGAATCCACCACATGGCGTAGGTTGCCAGGCGGAAGCCGCGTTCGGCCTCAAATTTCTTCACGCCCTGCATCAGGCCGATATTGCCTTCGGAGATCAGTTCGCTGACCGGCAGGCCGTAGCCACGATAGCCCATCGCGATCTTCGCCACGAGGCGCAGATGCGAGGTGACCAACTGGGCCGCAGCCTCAGGGTCCTGATGCTCCTCATAACGCTTGGCGAGCATATATTCCTGCTCAGGCGTCAGAAGCGGAAATTTGCGGATTTCCGAGAGATAGCGGTTGAGGCTGGCTTCACCGCCCAGCGCCGGAACCGCGGGGACATTGCTCGTCTTGGCCATGTCGCTTCACCTTTCCCTTTCATGCGCGGCGGGACCCAGAAGAGGCGTCTCAAACACCGGCGCAAACTTGTTCATGTCTATACGTGGAGCAGGCTTAACAGTTCCTGCATATCGGCAGGGAGTGCACTTTGGAACATAAGCCGTTCGTCCGTTACCGGATGTATGAACCCCAGGCTTTTTGCGTGCAATGCCTGCCTTTTGAAACCCAGTGTTTCCAGTATTGATTTGAAACCTTTTCTTTCTCTACCGTAAACCGGATCACCGATCAAGGGGTGGCCGATATGGTTCATGTGGACGCGAACCTGATGGGTGCGGCCGGTTTCCAGCCGACATTCCACCATGGCCGCGTCGCGCAGCCGTTCGATCGTGCGATAATGGGTGACGGCATGTTTGCCGCGTCCTTCCCGATGAACCGCCATCTTCTTTCGATCAGCGTCGGACCGGCCAAGCCAGGCATCGACCGTGCCGGTGCCGGGCAGCGGGTGGCCATAGACGATCGCGGCATAGAGTCGCTCGATACTATGATCCTTGAACTGGCGGGCCAGCCCGTCATGCGCCTTGTCCGATTTGGCGACCACCAGCAGGCCGGACGTATCCTTGTCGATCCGGTGAACGATGCCGGGGCGGGCGACGCCGCCAATGCCGGACAACTGCCCGTGGCAATGATGCAGCAGGGCGTTGACCAACGTGCCGTCCAGATTGCCCGCCGCGGGATGGACCACCAGCCCGGCGGGCTTGTCCACCACGATCAGGTCTGCGTCCTCATGCACGATGGTCAGCGGAATATCCTGCGCTTGCGTTTCCAGCGCGACTGGCGCGGGCATGGTGATGGCGAAGCTCTGGCCGGTTGCGACCTTGGTGGTGGTGCCGATCTTGATCGGCTGGCCGGTCGATCGGACATGGCCGTCGTTGATCAGCGCCTTTAACCGTTCGCGTGAGAAGTCGGGCAGCAGGTCGGCCAGCGCCCGGTCGAGCCGCATCCCGTCCTGCGCCTGCGCGATTGTCGCTTCGATGATGGAAACCCCCGGACCCATTGGCTAGGGATGTAGGCATGTCAGTCACAATATCAAGGATGCTGCTGGACCAGATCCAGGCGATCGCGGCGGCGGACAAGGCGGAGGTGTGTGGGCTGTTGCTGGGCGTAGCCGGGCGAATCGAGGCCATTGCGCCCGCCGCCAATGTCGCGCCCGACCCGGCGCGCCATTTCGAGCTGGACCCGGTGGCGCTGATCGCGGCGCACCGGGCGGCGCGGTCGGGGAGCGCGCAGATTATCGGCCATTATCATTCGCACCCATCCGGCGTGGCGGTGCCGTCGGCCACCGATGCGGCCTGCGCGGCGCCTGACGGCAGCTTGTGGCTGATCGTTGCGGGGGGCGATGTACGGCTTTGGGTGGCGCAGGGGGATGGCGCGGGCGGCGTGCGCTTCGCTCCGGCGACGCTGCGGGTCGTATGAGCGAAAGGCAGCGCGGCGGGGTTGCATCGCCCGGCGCAGCAGCGCATTAGCCAGTCAGGCCATCCTTAGTCTTCACAAAAATCGGCGGCACAGACCCTGACATGACCCACCCCATCGACAGCATCGAATTTGCCAGCCTTCTCTGTTCGCGCCTGTGCCACGACCTTTTGAGTCCGGTCGGCGCGCTCAACAATGGGCTGGAACTGATGGCGGACGAAACCGACCCGGACATGCGCCAGCGCTGCCTGGACCTGTTGGCCGACAGCGCGCGGACATCCGCCAACAAGCTTAAATGTTTCCGCCTCGCTTTCGGCTCTGCCGGGGGCTTTGGCGACGCGGTGCCGCCGCATGAGGCACGGGTCGCGATCGAGGGGATGTTTGCCGGGACGGGCCGGGTCAAGGTCGGCTGGATGGTCGAGGAACAGATGCTGGGCAAGCTGCCGGTCAAGGTGCTGCTCAATCTGGCGCTGATCGTCGGCGATGCGCTGGTGCGCGGCGGGCAGCTGGACATTGGTGCGGAAAAGCGGCCTGGCGTGACGGAGATCGTCGTACGCGGCGAGGGGCCGAAGGTTGTGCTGGACCCCGATCTGCGCGCGGCGCTGGCAGGGACGCTGCCGCCCGAAGGCCTGGCATCGCGCACGGCGGCGGCATGGATGGTGCGGCAGTTGGTGACCGGCGCGGGCGGCGAGATTGCATTGTCGCCTGCGGGTGATCCGGTGTTGCTGTTCGGGGCGTCCATTCCGGGGTGAAAATTTCTTCCTTCCATGTAAGGCGATGATTCCCATATCTTATATCATCGTCATCCCCGCGCAGGCGGGGACCCACCTCCCGATCTAAAATCAAGGTGATAGGGTGAAAGCTGGGTTCCCGCCTGCGCGGGAATGACGATGAATTGGGTATTGCGCAGCCTTTCGGCACTGGAGGATGGGAGCGCGCCCGGCCTCAATCCTCCTCGTCCAGAACCTTCTCGACCGGCGGATGAAGCCGCAACCGGGTCACGCGGCGGCCATCGCTGGCCAGGATTTCCAGTTTCCAGCCGCTTTGTTCATGGTCGAGTATTTCGCCCGGTTCCGGCACGCGGCCCGCGATGATGAAAGCCAGGCCGCCCAGCGTGTCGACATCTTCCTCGATATCGCCCAGCTTCTCGTCGATTTCCTCGGCGACATCGTCCA
Organism: Sphingobium sp. FG125; assembly: GCF_057809795.1. NCBI lineage: Bacteria > Pseudomonadati > Pseudomonadota > Alphaproteobacteria > Sphingomonadales > Sphingobiaceae > Sphingobium > Sphingobium sp. FG125. The sequence goes on along the minus strand of NZ_JBMDKQ010000016.1, from coordinate 29,842 downwards.
GTTCGGCGCGGGCGTCGGCTTCCCACAGGCCACCGGCCAGCGGCACCAGCATCGCTTCGGGCGCGTCGTCATGCTCATCCTCGACGTCGCCGACGATTTCCTCGACCAGATCCTCGAAGGTCAGCAGCCCTTCGGTGCCGGAATATTCGTCCAGCACGATGGCCAAGTGGGTGCGCTTGGCGCGCATTTCGGCGAGCAGGTCGAGTGCGCCCATGCTTTCAGGCACATAGAGCGGCTGGCGGATCAGCGGTTCCAGCGTATCGGGCACGGGGGCCTTGCCCGCCAGGATCGCGAAAGCGTCGCGGATATGGACCATGCCGACGATGGTATCGAGCGTATCGCGATAGACCGGGATGCGGCTGTGGCCCGCTTCGGCGAACAAGGCGGCAAGATCGGCGAAGCTTGCTTTCTCCTCAATCGCTATGATGTCGGCGCGGGGAACAGCGACGTCATCGACCGTATGTTCGGAAAAATGGAGCAGGTTGCGGACCATCTGGCGCTCGATCGCCGACAGGTCGCCCTTGGCTGGCGGGGATGCGCTATCGTCCTGCTCATCCTCGTCATATTCGTCGAGCGCTTCCTCCAGTTCCTGCCGCAGGGTCGTGGATTCGCCATCGCCGAACAGGAGCGCCTTTATGCCGCTCCATAAGCCGCCTTCATTACTACTGTCCGATTCCTTGGAACCGTTGCCGTCCTTCGGGCTGACCTCAGCCATAGTTAGTCCTATACCCCTGATATAATTCTATCCCCGTAGGGATCGGAAAGGCCAAGGCTGGCCAGCGCCGCGATTTCCAGCGCTTCCATCGCCTCGGCCTCATTGTCGTCCATATGATCATATCCAAGCAAATGAAAAGTCCCGTGGATAATCAAATGCGCGGCATGATCGGCGATCGAGATGCCCTTGTCGACCGCTTCGGCGGCGCAGACCCCCTCTGCCAGCACGATGTCGCCCAGCAACACCTCGCCATCGTCGGTGTTCGACGTGCCTTGCAACAGGTCGGCCTGCACCATCGGGAAGGAGAGGACGTTGGTGGGCTTGTCCTTGTCCCGATAGGCGCGGTTCAATTCATGCACTTCCTCGTCCGTGGTCAGCTTGACCGCGACTTCATACAGCGCCTCATCGGTGGCGAAGGCGGCGTAGGGGCTGTGGGTGATGGCAGCGAACACGGCGCGTTGGGCGAGCAGCTCCCAGTCGGTGCCAAGGGAACTGCTATCATTCCAGCCGGTGTCGTGGAGGACGGCGACGTCAATCATGGAACCAACTTTCCTCCGTTCGGGCTGAGCGAAGTCGAAGCCTTTGCCAGAGCGAAGCGAAGGCACCTCGCTCCGCTCGGTTGGGCACTTCGACTTCGCTCAGTGCGAACGGATAATATTTTTGCTTACGCATCCGGTCCCTCATAGGCCTGCACGATCCGACCGACGACGGGATGACGCACGACGTCGCCGATGCCGAACGGCACCATCGCGATGCCCTCTACACCGTCCAGCCGCGCGACCGCATCGGCCAGGCCCGACGCGCCCGGTTGCGGCAGATCGACCTGCTTGGGATCGCCACAGATCACCATGCGGCTGCCTTCGCCAAAGCGGGTGAGAAACATCTTCATCTGGGCGATGGTGGTGTTCTGCGCTTCGTCCAGCACGATGAAGGCGTTGGCGAGCGTTCGCCCGCGCATGAAGGCGAGCGGGGCGATCTCGATCTCTCCGCTAGCGATGCGCCGTTCGACCTGCTCGGCGGGCAGCGTGTCGTAGAGCGCGTCGTAGATCGGGCGGAGATAGGGATCGACCTTTTCCTTCATGTCGCCGGGCAGAAAGCCCAGCCGCTCGCCAGCCTCGACCGCGGGGCGCGAGAGGATCAGCTTGTCGACCGTTCCGGTGATCAGCTGGCTGACCGCCTGCGCGACGGCCAGATAGGTCTTGCCCGTGCCTGCCGGCCCCAGTGCGAAGATGATGTCGTTCCGGTTCATCGCCTCCATATAGGTGACCTGGGTGGCGGAGCGGGGGACGATAGTTTTCTTGCGGGTACGGATCATCACCGTGGGCGGTTCGGCCACGTCATGGCGGATGATGCCGTCGAGCGTGGGTTCGGACGACATGGCGATCACCGCCTCTACCGCGCCGGCGTCAATCTGCTGCCCGGCGACGATGCGGTTATAGAGGCCGGTCATGACGTCGCGGGCGCGGGCGGCGGCTTCCGCCTCGCCCTCAATCTGCAACTTGTTGCCGCGCGCGGCGATATAGACGCCAAGGCGATTTTCGATCGCGACCAGATTCTGGTCATATTGGCCGAACAAAGTGCCCAGCAGATGCGGCTTTTCAAACGTGACTTCGAGCCGCGCGCGTTCGGCGATGTCGGTGCGGGGTTGGTGCGGTTTCTTGCCCATTCAAAAGCCTCCCTTGCTCGTCATGCATCTCGTGAGGATCGGCCGGAGCCGTAAATCGGGGAGATGGCGTCCCACAGATGCGGGAATGACGAGGCTTTGGTTCAAGCGGCTTTCCTCCTGCTACATTCGCCGGCCAGACTATTGGGACCGGCGCTGATGATGTCGACGTCTATCATGTCACCGATTGCATTGTCGGGCGCGGTGACGTGAACCGATTGCAGCCATGGGGTCTTGCCGATCAGCTGGCCGGGGAAACGGCCCTTGCGTTCCAGCAAAATGGTGGTGCGGCGACCGACCGTGGCGGCGTTGAATTCGACCTGATGCCGGTTGATCGCGCCCTGGAGCCGGGCGAGGCGATCGTCCATGACGTCGGCTGCAATCTGGCCGTCCATGTCGGCGGCGGGGGTGCCGGGGCGGGGGCTATATTTGAACGAATAGCATTGGGCATAGCCCACGGCATCGACGATGCGCAACGTGTCGGTGAAATCTTCCTCGCTCTCGCCGGGGAAGCCGACGATGAAGTCGCCCGACACCGCAATGTCCGGCCGCGCCGCGCGCACCCGCTCTATCAGGCGCAGATAGGAATCGACGCTGTGGCTGCGGTTCATGGCTTTGAGGATGCGGTCATTGCCCGACTGCACCGGCAGGTGGAGGAAGGGCATCAGCTTGTCGATTTCGCCATGCGCCGCGATCAGACCGTCGCTCATGTCGTTGGGATGGCTGGTGGTGTAGCGGATACGCTGGAGCGCATCGATCTTCGCCAGTTCGCGGACCAGGCCATCCATGCCCTGTGCGCGGCCCATGTCATCCTCGCCAGTCCAGGCGTTGACGTTCTGGCCGAGCAGGGTGATTTCCTTGACCCCGCCATCGACCAGCGCTTTGGCTTCGTCGATGATCGCGTTCCACGAGCGGCTGATTTCCGCGCCGCGCGTATAGGGGACGACGCAATAGGTGCAGAATTTGTCGCACCCTTCCATGATCGTCAGGAAAGCGGTGGGCCGCGCCTGTTTGGTGCGGACGGGCAGCGCGTCGAATTTCGAGACGGCTGGCATGTCGGTATCGACCGCCGCTTCGCCGCGACCGGCCTTTGCGATGAGGTCGGGCAGGCGGTGATAGGCTTGCGGGCCGACGACGATGTCGACAGTCTTGGTGCGGCGGCTGATCTCGCTACCCTCCGCCTGCGCGACGCAGCCAGCGACCGCGATCATCGGGCGGCTGCCATCCTCGCGGGTCATGCGGCCAATGTCGGAATAGACTTTGTCCACTGCCTTTTCGCGGATGTGGCAGGTGTTCAGGATCACCAGATCGGCATCGTTTCCGTCCGTAGCGGCAGTCATGCCACGCTCACCCAGCATCTCGGCCATGCGCTCGCCATCATAGACGTTCATCTGGCAGCCGAAGGATTTGACGTGGAAAGTGGCCGGAGTCTTGGGCGGTAGGGGACGATTCATGGCCCAGCTATACAGGCGGCAGGGGGGTAGCGGAAGGCCGATGCTGCGATGCGGCGCTATCAGGCGCATTTTGCGCGATGCTGGCGGCTATTGCGTCCCGTGCGGTGGCGGCGATGACCTTGCGATCGGCGCAATCGGCAGGATCGAACGGCTCCAGAAAGCGCAGCGTCACGTCCAGCCGACCCTTGCGCCCCAAAATGCGCCAGGCGTTGGTCCCGGCGGGTTCGTCGCCATGCCAGGCGATGGCGGATGTCGCCGCGCCATAGTCGATATGCACCGGCTGAATCAGCACTGCGCGCGGCGGCGGCAGCAGTACGGCAAGCAGCGAAGGCTTGAACGGCAGCAGCCCGCTGCCGTCGCTGGTCGTGCCTTCGGGGAACAGCGCGACGGGTTGATGGCCCAGCATCGCGTTTCGGAGGGCGTCAATCTGGCTCGACAGCGCACCGCGCCGTTCGCGGGCGACGAACAATGTATTGTTCTGCGCCGCCAGCCAGCCGACCACCGGCCAGCGGGCTATGCCGTCATGCGCGACAAAGGCCGTGCCGGTCGCGCCGCCCATGGCCAAAATGTCGATCCAGCTGACATGATTGGCGAGCAGGAACAGGTCGCCGTCGTGCGGCAGCCCCACGATCCGTACCCGCACGCCGACTGCGCGCGCGGCCATGCCCAGGAAGCGACGCGGCCAGGGCGACGGGCGATGCAGGACGCGCCAGAGCAAATGGGGAAACAGGCACAGCAGCAGGCTGGCGATCAGCGCGGCTATGCGCGTCCAGCGGCGGAGCAGCAGCAGTGGGTCAATTCTTCCGGTCTAGGGCGACGCCGTACAATTCCATGCGATGATCGACCAGCCGGAAGCCCAGCTTTTCCGCGATCTGCTTCTGCAACTGTTCCAGTTCCGGGTCGACAAATTCGATGACGTTACCGGTTTCGACATCGATCAGATGATCATGATGCGATTCGGGCGCGGCCTCATAACGGGCGCGGCCGTCGCCAAAGTCGTGGCGCTCCAGGATGCCCGCCTCTTCGAACAGGCGCACCGTGCGATAGACGGTGGCAATCGAAATGCCGGGGTCGATCGCGGCGGACCGTTTGTGCAATTCCTCGACATCGGGATGGTCGGTCGCATCGCTCAGCACCTGGGCGATCACCCGGCGCTGTTCGGTGATACGCAGCCCCTTTTCGTGGCACAGGGCTTCGACGTCGATCTTGCGGTTCATGGAGTCTCGCTGGCTTTAGAGGTGCGGACAGTGTCGGGAGCCTAGCGGCTTTTCCCGTCGCGTAAAGGGGCACATGGCGACATGCGCCCCCCGACGCAAGACTGTTCCGTCAGCCGGGCGGATTACTTCGTGGCGCTGCCCGCACGGCGGCGCTTGGTGCCAAGGCCAATCTTCTTGGCCAGCGAACGACGCTGTTCGGCATAGTTGGGGGCGACCATCGGATAGTCGGCGGGCAGGCCCCACTTGGCGCGATAGTCGTCGGGCGTCATCTGATAATGGGTCATCAGATGGCGCTTGAGCATCTTGAGCTTCTTGCCATCTTCCAGACAGATGATGAAATCCGGCTTGATCGACGAACGGACCGATACGGCAGGTTCGGGCTTTACGTCTGGCACGGTGATTGGTTCACTGAGGCCCGACAAGGCGGCATGGACATTCTGGATCAGAGCGGCGACATCAGAGACGGACACGCTGTTGTTGGAGACATGAGCGGCGACAATGTCGGACGTCAAAGTAATGAGCAGTTCGCTCTGGGCGGATTCTATTTCCATTGTCCTGTATCCTGTACGGCTATTGTTGTGCGACCCGCCCTACGAGATTCATTTCAGGAGCGGTACATATCCGCTAGACCTTGCCGGACCTTTTCGCAAGAGCATATGGCGTCAAGCCAGCATGTCGATGCGAAAACTCAGAGCATCATATAGTTGTCCATCATTACCGCGATAGTAACCGGGACGACGATGTACATATTCAAAGCCTGTTTTCTCATAGAGATGCACGGCATTGTTGCTCGCGCGCACTTCCAGATTCATAGATGTGATGCCCCTGCGGCGTGCTGTGCGCAAACTGTCGCGCAGCAAGGCTTCGCCAATGCCGCGCCCGCGCCACGTCGGATCGACCGCCAGCAGCAGCAATTCGCACTCGTCCAGTACGGATCGCACCAGCGCAAAGCCCAGCGACGCCGCGTCCACTCGCGCGATCGTCAGCCAGGTGCCCGGCATCATCATGACGCCGGCCAGTTGCGGCAAGGTCCACGCCTCGCCAAAGACCGGGTCGAAGGCGGACTCCATCACTGTCATGGCGTCCGCCATCGCGTTGCGTTCGCTCTGGTCATAAGTGTCGAGGACAAGGCCCGGCATCATGATGCGGCGCGCTCCACCATGGTCTGCGCATCGGCGCCCCGACCATAGATCGGCGTCGGGGGCAGGGCGGGCAGGGCAGCGATCAGGCCATAGTCCGCCGCATCGGGATAGAGGTTGACCGCCGCGCCATGGCCGCGCGCGGTCACCAATGCTTCCGCGCCAGTGCCATAGAGAGTGGCGATGTCAAGCTGCGTTGCCAGAGTGGCGATAGCGGTCGAGGCGATCGGCGTGGTCGCGCTAAGACCGTCGGCAGTGAAGCATTGCCAAAAGAGTTCGCCATGCCCACCGGTGATGGTGACGGCGATCGGCCCTTCGCTGGCGTGGATTTGCGCGGCTTGTGCCGCGATCAGCGACGGTGCGCTATATCCGTGGAGTGGCAACCCCCAGGCCAGCGCCAGCGCGCGGGCGGCGGCGATGCCGATGCGGACGCCGGTGAAGCTGCCGGGGCCGACATTGACGGCAATGGCGTCGGCACGGCCGCCATCGGGCAGGGCGGCAATGGCGGGCAGCAAAGCTTCGGCATGGCCGCGCCCGACAATTTCATGGAAGCGCGCGACCGGCACGCCTTCTTCCAGCAGCGCCACGGACAAAGCCTGTGTCGCGGTGTCAATCACCAGCAGGCGCAAACGATACTCCCCTCAAGTTGCCTCTTGCGGTTAGTCGATCCGTCGCGATTTGCCAAATGGTGGAAAGGGAAGGCCGCCCTGATCAGACCGCGCGGACTTCCGTGACTTCTGGGACATAATGTTTGAGCAGTTGCTCGATCCCGTTTTTCAGCGTCGCGCTGGAGGAAGGGCAGCCTGAACAGGCACCCTGCAACTGGAGGAAGACGGTGCCCTTGTCGAAGCCGCGATAGATGATGTCACCGCCATCATTGGCGACGGCAGGGCGGACGCGAGTGTCGATGAGGTCGCGGATTTGCGCGACGATCTCGGCATCTTCCGGGTCATCGCCAAAGGCATCGTCATCCAGAGGGACGGCTATGCCCGCTGCCGATCCCGGCGCGAACAGGGGCATGTTGGCGGAAAAATGTTCCAGCAGGATCGAGAGGACGTCCGGTTTGACGTCCCGCCATTCCGATCCGGGAGCGATCGTGACCGAAATAAAGTCACTGCCGAAAAACACGCCGGTGACATCGCCCAGCCCAAATAATGCATCGGCCAGCGGGGACGCTTCGGCTTCCTCCGGCGTTGCAAAGTCGCGAGTTCCATTGCCCATGACCGCCTGGCCGGGGAGGAATTTGATGGTCGCCGGATTGGGCGTGAGTTCGGTCTCGATCAGCATGGCCGCTATGTGGAGATTTGCGGGGGCAAGATCAAGCGTTTCGGGAACTTCCCTGGCGGCCATCGATTATTCGGGATGGCCCAGCAGGAGAGATAAAATGGCAACGGAAAAAGATATTCGCGAACATTTCTGGAGCGATATGACGAAAAGCCCCTATTTGATGGTGGGGCTGAACAATAGTCACGAACATAGTCTGCCGATGACGGCGCAGCTTGATCCAAACGCGGATCATTGCTTCTGGTTCTATACGTCGCGCGACAATCGCCTGGCCCCCGGCGGTCCGGCCATGGCCCAGTTCGCGGCCAAGGATCACGGCCTGTTCGCCTGCATCAACGGCACATTGGTCGAGGAAAGCGATCCGGCGGTGATCGACCGTTACTGGTCAAGCCAGGTCGAGGCCTGGTATGAGCGTGGCCGCAACGATCCCAGTCTGCTGATGCTGCGCTTTGATCTTGGGACCGCGGAAATCTGGCTGGCTGACCTGTCGCTGACCGGGGTGTTCAAGATGCTGTTTGGCGGCGACGTCGCCAAGGAAATGGAATCCAAGCACGCCGAAATTTCGCTGTAAGATTACCCCATCATTCTCGCGGCCGTGCCATCCCGCACGGCCGCTTGCTATTTGCCTGCATCTTCGCCATATGCGTTGCAGCGCAGCAGAGGGACCATGACGGTTCCACAGCGATTGGCAGCGTGATCGTCCGCAACCTGGGTGGCTGGAACAGCCGTTCAAGGACCACGGACCGGCCAATGAGAGTCTGCGCCAAGCTTGAGGCTTCCCTTTTCACGCGGGTCGTTTCGTAACCCGCCTCGCGCCCTTCCTGCGTCCGCAGAGCAAGTTGGCGCCAAGGCCGACTTGTGAGTTTTCTAAATGCAATTCAATGATTTTGGTCTGGCAGAGCCGATCATGAAGGCGCTTGCCTCCAAAAATTATGTGACCCCGACGCCTATTCAGGAAAAGGCGATCCCCGTCCTGCTGGAAGGCAAGGATCTGTGCGGCATCGCCCAGACCGGCACTGGCAAGACCGCGGCCTTTGCGCTGCCCAGCCTCGATTATTTCGCGCGCAACCCTAGGGCGACGCCGATCAAGGGCTGCCGGATGCTGGTGCTGGCCCCGACCCGCGAACTCGCCGCGCAGATTGCGCAGAGCTTTCGCGACTATGGCCGCTTCCTGAAATTATCGGTGGAAACCGTGTTCGGCGGCGTGCCGATCAACAAGCAGATCCGCGCGCTGGCTGGCGGCGTCGATGTCGTCGTTGCGACTCCAGGCCGCCTGCTCGACCTGATCGACCAGCGCGCGCTGACCATCAAGGACACCGAAATCTTCGTCCTCGACGAAGCGGACCAGATGATGGACATGGGCTTCATCCAGCCGTTGAAGCGCGTCGCCAAGATGCTGCCCGCCGATCGCCAGAACCTGTTTTTCTCGGCCACCATGCCCAAGGAAATCGAGGCGCTTGCCGCCCAGTTCCTGAACAATCCGGTCAAGGTCAGCGTCGCACCGCAATCGACCACCGCAGAGCGCGTCCATCAGCGCGCGACCTTCGTCAATCAGGGTGAGAAGCAAGCGCTGCTCCACCTGATCCTGAAGAGCGAAGACATCGACCGGGCGCTGATCTTCACCCGCACCAAGCATGGCGCCGACCGCGTCGTGCGCTTCCTGGAAGGCGCGGGGATCGAAGCGTTCGCGATCCATGGCAACAAGAGCCAGGGCCAGCGCACCACCGCGCTTCAGGCTTTCCGCCAGGGCAAGGTGAAGCTGCTGGTCGCGACCGACATTGCCGCGCGCGGCATCGACGTGTCGGGCGTGTCCCACGTCATCAACTTTGAAATCCCCAATGTGGCCGAACAATATGTCCACCGCATTGGCCGCACCGCGCGTGCCGGGGCCGAAGGCATTGCCATCAGCTTCGTGGCTGACGATGAGCGCCCCTATCTGAAGGCCATCGAGAAGGCCACGCGGGTCAAGCTGGAAATGGAGCCGCTGCCGGAGAATTTCATGGAAGCGGTGCGCAACCTGCCCAAACCGGCCGCCCCCAAGAAGGGACCGAGCCAGACGCCACAGCAGCAGGCACGTCGTGCCGATGGCCAGCGCAAATATCAGGACGGCCAGAAGCAGCAGCGCGGCACCCCGGACCGCGCCCATCGCCCCGACGCAGAGGGTGGCGAAAAGCGCCCCTTCCGCCGTCGCCGCAGTGGTGGTGCCGTCGGCGCGCATAAGGGTGCCGTCCAGCGCACCGGCGCGCCGCGCTGATCAAAAATCCTCCCCTTGCCAAAGGGGGGCGTTGTGAGATTCGAACAGTCCAATAAGACGCCGTCATTCCCGCGTAGGCGGGAATCCACCTCCCACCTTATCGTCTTGATTTTAGGTCTGGAGATGGATCCCCGCCTTCGCGGGGATGACGTAAAAATCTGTGGATGATGAATGTCGCGATGATCTCCCGTCGGGGGAGGATTTTCGTCCTTTCCATGACCGTCTTTGTCAGTAGCCATTCAGGAAAATCCCGTTAGGCTCATCCGCCTATGAGATTTTTCCCACGGCGCACCGCCGCTTCGCTGACTGTCCTTGCCCTGTTGCTGTCGGGTTCGCCCGCGCCACTCGTTGCCCGGACCGATCCTGCTCCTGCCGTTGCGGGCGGCGCGCTTGCGCCGCAGATGCGGCCGTGGCTTTATGAAAATAGCGATGTTCCTATCGACGCGGCGTGGCGCTTTGGCACGCTGTCCAACGGGTTGCGCTATGCGATCCGTCGCAATGGCGTGCCGCCGGGGCAGGTGTCGGTGCGGCTGCGGATCGATGCCGGATCGCTGATGGAGCGGCCCGACGAACAGGGTTACGCCCATTTCATGGAGCATCTGACCTTTCGCGGGTCACGCCATGTTCCCGATGGCGAATCCAAGCGTATCTGGCAGCGGCTGGGCGTGACCTTTGGCAGCGACAGCAATGCGCAGACGACGCCGACCGGGACCAGTTACGCGCTCGACCTGCCGCAGGCGACGCAGCAGACGCTGGGCGAGAGCCTGAAAATCCTGTCCGGCATGATGGCCGATCCCAATATCATCGACAGCGCGGTCAATGCCGAACGCGCGGTGGTGCTGGCCGAACGGCGCGAGGGCGACGGGCCGCAGATGCGGATTTCCGACGTCAGCCGCCTGCACTTCTTCGCCGGGCAGCCGCTGGCCGATCATGCGCCGATCGGCACGGTGGCGACGCTGAACGCGGCGACGGCGGCCAAGATGACGGCGTTTCACCAGCGCTGGTATCGCCCGGAAAATGCGGTGATCGCGATTGCGGGGGATATCGACCCGACGCTGGCCGAACAGTTGATCAAGGAGCAGTTTGGCGGCTGGACGGTGCCGGGCAAGGGCGCGCCGCTGCCGGATTTCGGCACGCCCGATCCCAAATTTCCTGCGACCCGCGTGGCGGTGGAGCCGGGGGTGCCGCTGGGCATGACGCTGGCGTGGCTGCGCCCGTGGAAACCGCGCGCCGACACTATCCTGTACAATCAGGATAAGCTGACTGACATGCTGGCCTTGCAGATCATCAGCCGGCGGCTGGAGCAGGCGGCGCGCAGTGGCGGCAGCTTCCTGCAATCGAGCGTCGAGCAGCAGGATGTCAGCCGGTCGGTCGACGGCACCTTCATGACGATCATTCCGACGGGCGATAATTGGGAAAAGGCGCTGGCCGATGTGCGCGGTATCGTAGAGGATGCCAAGACCACGCCGCCAAGCCAGACCGAGATCGACCGCGAATATGCGCAGATGGATACGGCACTGGCGATCCAGGTCGAAAATGCCGATACGGAAGCAGGCGCCAAGCAGGCGAGCGACCTGATCAGCGCGGTCGACATTCGCGAAACCACGGTCAGCCCTGACGCGGCGCTCAGCATCTTCCGGTCGGGCAAGGCCAGCATGACGCCTGCCAAGATCGTCGAATCGACGAACCGGCTGTTTTCGGCGGGCGTGTTCCGCACCTTGCTGGTGACGGGCAAGGCGCAGCCGGGGCTGGACGCGAAGCTGGCCGCCGCCGTCGCCGCGCCGGTCAAGGCCGCGACCAATGCCCGGCTGGCCGACAAGCTGGTGACGATGGCCGACCTGCCCAAATTGGGCGCGCCGGCGACCGTCGTGTCCCGCACGCCGATCGGCCTGCCGGGGATGGAGAGCGTCACCTTTTCCAACGGGGTCAAGCTGACCCTGTTCGCCAATGATGCCGAGACCGAGAAGGTGCGGATCAATGTGCGGTTTGGCCATGGCCAGCAGGCCTTCTCTCCGGTCAAGCCGGTGGCGAGTTGGGCGGGCGACTATGCATTGGTTGCCAGCGGTATCGGCACGCTGGGCCAGCGGGAACTGGACGATCTGACCAATGGTCGGCGCATGGGCATGGACTTTGCGACGGACGAGGATGCATTCGAGTTGCAGGCGGTGACGCGCCCGGCGGACTATAAGGACCAGTTGCGCCTGTTCGCGACCAAGCTGGGCGCGCCCGGCTGGGACCCGGCGCCGATCGCGCGGGTCAAGACCGGCGCGACCGTTGCCTATGACGCCATGACCCGATCCCCCGACGCGGTGTTAGGCCGTGATCTTAGCTGGTTGCTGCGTGGCAAGGATGTGCGGTTCCGCACGCCCTCGCTGGCCGAAATCAACGCGCTGACGCCGCAGGCTTTCCGCGCGACATGGGAACCGATCCTGGCGTCGGGTCCGATCGAGGTGCAGATTTTCGGGCAGGTGAAGGCGGATGACGCGATCGCGGCGGTGGCCGCGACGCTGGGGGCGCTGCCGCCGCGGCCCGATACGCCGGTGCCTGCGGTCAATCGTGCGATGCGCTTCCCGGCCCATGTCGAAACCCCGGTGGTATTGCGGCACAAGGGCGACAAGGAACAGGCCGCCGCTGTCATGGCATGGCCGACATCGGGCGGCTTTGCCCTGCAAAAGGAAGCGCGCCAGCTGGAGATATTGACGCAGATCTTCAACGATCGGCTGTTCGACCGGCTGCGATCGACCGAGGGCGCGGCCTATTCGCCCAGCGTCCAGAATAGCTGGCCTTTCTCTTATGAAAGCGGCGGCTATATATTGGTGACCAGCCAGGTGCGGCCCGACCGGATTGGCTATTTCTACGATGTGGTGAAATCGACTGCTGCCGATCTGGCCAGCAAGCCGGTAAGCGACGATGAATTGCAGCGCGCGGTCGCGCCGATGCGGCAGATGCTGATGCGGGCCGGGACGGGCAATGCCTTCTGGATGAACCAGATGGAGGGCGCGACCCATGATGCCCGCTATGTCGCAGCGATGCAGACGATGGCGCAGGATATGCTGACCGTCACCCCGGAGCAGTTGCAGGCGCTGGCGGCCCGCTATCTGGCCCCGGCAAAAAGCTGGTCTGCCATCGTCCTGCCCGAAGGTGTCGCGGCGAAATAATGGGGGGTGCGGCGAAATGGCCGGGTCGATCGCGATCGGTCAGCGCATCGCCTAACCGATCGCGCGCAGCGCCGCGACGATCATCCGGGCGGACAGGCGGGCGGTGTCCGCCGCGCTCAGGCTAGGACGCGACAGACTGCGATGGCCGAGGCCAAACATGCAGGCGAGGACAATTTCCTCCGCGCCGTCCAGCGCTTCGCCGGACAGGTCGGGATTGGCGGCGCAGGCAAAGTCGCGGATGTAGCGGCGAAAGCGCACGCACATCGCGGCGATGGTGTCTGCCACCGCCACATTGCGGAAGCTTTCAGCCATGATGTCGAAGGACAAGGCTTCGTCCTTTTCATCGACGACATGCAGCAATAATTGTTCGAACGTCAGTTCGATCGTCAGTTCGCCCGCGTCCAGCCGTTTGCGCAGCGCATCCATGTGCAGGTAGCGTTCGTCGGAATCCGCCTGGACAATGGCGGCGATAATATCCTCCTTGCCCTTGAACAGGCGATAAATCTGCCCGACCGAAACCTGTGCTGCTACTGCGAGTTCGGCCATGGAGGTTTGGTGGAAGCCGTGACTGTCGAACAGGTCGCGCGCAGCCGCCATAATCCGTTCCTTACCCGTCTTTTCGGACGCGGGCTGATCTTGCTGCACTGCGGTCATTTTTACCCCTCGATCTTTTTTCTCTCTTGAATTCGCTTTGGCATGATCCTACCTGCGGTGCAAGCGGAATGAACGTTCATTCCTATCGGTATCCTATCAAAACGGAAATATGCGCGATGCAAAAGGGGAAGTTCATCGGATTGCTGGCGTGTGTGTCGGCATTGGCGCTTAGTGCCTGCGGGGACAGCCCGCCGCCTGCGCCGCCGCCGCCCGCCGTGGGCGTGGTGACGCTGGCGACAGGCTCCGCGCCGCTCCTCAACGAGCTGCCGGGGCGGATTGTAGCGGTAGAAACTGCAGAAGTACGGCCACAAATCAGCGGCGTGATCCGTCGCCGTCTGTTTGCCGAGGGTAGCGTCGTGCGGGCCGGGCAACTGCTCTACGAGATTGAAGATGCCCCCTATCGTGCTGCTGTCGCGCAGGCGCAGGGATCGCTGGCGCGGGCCAATGCGGCGATCCGGTCGACCAGCCTGCAGGCGCAACGCTACAAGGAACTGGTCGGTATCAATGCGGTCAGTCGTCAGGAATATGACAATGCCGATGCCGCTGCACAGCAGGCGCGCGCCGATGTTGCAGCGCAGCGTGGCGCGGTGCAATCGGCGCAGGTGAACCAGAATTTCACCCGCATCCGCGCCCCCATTTCCGGCCGGATCGGGCGGTCCCTGTTCACGCCGGGCGCGCTGGTGCAAGCGGGGCAGGCGGACCCGCTGGCGACGATCCAGCGCACCGACACCGTCTATGTCGACATCACCCAGTCCGCCGCGCAGATCATTGACCTCAAACAGGCGATGAAGAGTGGTGGGGTGAGCGAGGCGGACGGCGCGCGCATCCAGTTGATGCTGCCCAATGGCAGCGCCTATCCGATCGAGGGGCGCTTGCAATTTTCCGAAGTGTCGGTCGATCCGACATCCGGCGCGGTGACGTTGCGTGCGTCCTTCGCCAATCCCGACGGGCTGTTGCTGCCGGGCATGTATGTCCGCGCCAAGATGATCGAAGGCGAGCGGACCCAGACGATCCTGGCACCGCAGCAGGGCATTACCCGCGACGCACGCGGTCGCGCGACCGCGATGGTCGTGGGAAAGGACAATAAGGTGGAAATGCGCCAGGTGACCGTCGATCGCGCGGTGGGCGACAAATGGATCGTCACCGGCGGGCTGAAGGCTGGCGACCGGCTTATCGTCGAAGGGCTGGTCAATCTGCGCCCTGGCACGGTGGTCAAACCCGGTGCGCCGCAGCAGGTCACCGCATCCACAGGCGGGGCGCAATAAATCATGGCTCGCTATTTTATCGACCGGCCCATCTTCGCATGGGTCATCGCCATCGTCATCATGCTGGCGGGACTTCTCGCCATGCGGTCGCTCCCTGTCGCACAATTCCCTGAAATCGCGCCACCCACGGTCAGCATCGGCACCAGCTATCCCGGTGCCAATGCCCAGACGCTGGAAAGCACGACGACCCAGATCATCGAGCAACAGCTCAAGGGCATCGACAATCTGCGCTATTTTTCGTCCACCAGCGACAGCGCGGGCAATCTGACTATCACCCTGACGTTCGAGCAGGGTACTGACGCGGACATCGCGCAGGTGCAGGTGCAGAACAAGCTGGCGCAGGCGACTCCTCTGTTGCCGCAGGAAGTGCAGCAACAGGGACTGCGCGTCACCAAATCCACAGCCAGCTTCCTGATGGTGATGGCGGTCTATGCCGATGACGGCATCCATGACCAGCAGGATGCGGGCGACTTCATCGCTTCGTCCCTGCAAGACCCGATCAGCCGCGTCACCGGTGTTGGCGACACCCAGCTGCTGGGTGCGCAATATGCGATGCGGGTGTGGCTGGACCCTTACAAGATGGCCAATCTGGGCGTCACTACGGGCGACGTGAAGGCCGCAATTCAGGCGCAAAATGCGCAGGTATCAGCTGGCCAGATCGGCGGCACGCCATCGCCCAAGGGGCAGGCGCTCAACGCCACCGTCACCGCCCAGTCGCGGCTGCGCACGCCGGAGGAATTTCGTGCCATCCGCCTGCGCAGCAATAGTGACGGCTCCGTCGTCCTGCTGTCCGACGTGGCGCGGGTCGAGCTGGGATCGGAAAATTACAGTTTCGGTGCCAAATTCAACGGCCATCCGGCTGCCGGTTTCGGCATCAAGCTGGCACCTGGTGCCAACGCGCTGGATACCGTCACGGACGTGAAGGCGCAGATTTCCGCGCTGTCTAAGAATTTCCCCAGCTGGGTCAAATATGATTTCCCGGTCGATAATTCGACTTTTGTGAAATTGTCGGTCGAGCAGGTCATCCACACGCTCATTGAAGCAGTGTTGCTGGTCTTTGTCGTGATGTTCCTGTTCCTCCAGAACTGGCGCGCGACCCTGATCCCCACCATCGCCGTGCCGGTCGTGCTGCTGGGATCACTGGCGATCCTTCAGGTCGCAGGCTTCACCATCAACACGCTGACATTGTTCGGCATGGTGCTGGCGATCGGCCTGCTGGTGGATGACGCCATCGTCGTGGTGGAGAATGTCGAGCGGCTGATCCAGGACGAAGGCCTCAGTCCCAAGGAAGCGGCCAAAAAGTCGATGGACGAGATTAGCGGCGCGCTGATCGGCATCGGCCTGGTCCTGTCGGCGGTGTTCCTGCCCATGGCCTTCTTTGGCGGCTCCACCGGCGTCATCTTCCGGCAATTCTCGATCACCATCGTGTCTTCGATGATCCTGTCGGTGCTGGTCGCGCTGATCCTGACGCCCGCTTTGTGCGCCACCATTCTGAAGCCGAAGTCGCATGACCACGCAACGCAGAAGGGCTTTTTCGGCTGGTTCAACCGCACCTTCGACAAGGGCGTGGTGCGTTACGGCCAAGGGGTGGAGAAGGTCGAGCGGCGCTGGGGCCGGACCATGCTGGTCTTTGGTCTGATCACGGTTGGTATGGCCGTCATCTTCCTGCGCCTGCCGAGCGGCTTCCTGCCCGAAGAGGATCAGGGACGCATCATCAACCAGATTTCGCTGCCATCGGGAGCGACGCTGGAGGAAACCGAGCGGACGATGGACCGGGTGCGCGACTATTATCTCAAGGATGAAGCGAAGAATGTCTCGGCGGTATTCACCATTTCCGGCTTCGGCTTCGTCGGGCAGGGGCAGAATGTCGGCATCGCCTTTGTGCGGATGAAGGACTGGAAGGAACGAAAAGGGCATGACAATCGCGTCATGGCCATCGCGCAACGCGCCAACGCTGCCCTGCACAAGATTTCGTCCGCCATGGTGATCGCCTTCGTGCCGCCAGCCGTGCAGGAATTGGGTAATGCGTCGGGTTTCGACTTCCAGCTGCTGGACCTGGGCAATGTCGGCCATGAAAAGCTGCTGGCGGCGCGTAACCAGTTGCTGGGCATGGCGATGGGCGACAAGCGCCTGGCGCAGGTGCGGCCCAATGGCCTGGAGGACAGCGCGCAGTTGAAGCTGACTGTGGATCAGGCGGCGGCGGGCGCACTGGGCATTGCCCAGGCGGACGTCAACGACACGATCAGCACCAATTTGGGCAGCAGCTATGTCAATGATTTCATTGATCGCGACCGGGTGAAAAAAGTGTTCGTGCAGGCGGATGCGCCGTTCCGCACGACGCCCGATTCCATCGGGGCGCTGCATGTTCGGGGCAGCAGCGGGGTCATGGCGCCATTGTCGGCCTTTGCCACGACAGAGTGGACGCAGGGTCCGGCGCGGCTGGAACGGTTCAACGGCGTGCCGTCGATGAACATCCAGGGCGCGCCTGCACCGGGCGTATCGAGCGGCGACGCCATGCTGGCGATGGAGGAATATGCCGCCAAATTGCCCGCTGGGATCGGCTATAGCTGGAACGGCATTTCCTACGAGGAACGCACGTCCGGCGGGCAGGCGCCCTATGTCTATGCGCTGTCGATGCTGATCGTGTTCCTGTGCCTTGCTGCGCTGTATGAAAGCTGGTCGGTGCCGATTGCGGTGCTGCTGGTGGTGCCGCTGGGCGTGCTGGGCGCGGTGATCGCGGCGACGCTGGCGGGGTTGAATAATGACATCTACCTCCAGGTCGGCCTGATCACCACGATCGGCGTGTCGGCGAAGAATGCGATCCTGATCGTGGAATTTGCCGAGGAGAAGATGCGCGAGGGCATGTCGCCCGCTGCGGCGGCGCTGGAAGCGGGCAAGCTGCGGCTGCGGCCGATCCTGATGACCAGCTTCGCCTTCATCTTCGGCGTGCTGCCGCTGGCGGTATCGTCCGGGGCAGGGGCCGGTGGCCAGAATGCGATCGGCTGGGCCGTGGTCGGCGGGATGTTGTCGGCGACTGTGCTGGCGGTATTCTTCGTGCCGGTATTCTTCACCGTGGTGAAGCGGTTGTTCCGGGAACATAAGACCCATGATGTGGCCGATGAGCGGGCGCCCCCCGCTGCGCCGCAGGAGGCATAAGAGATGCGTAATATCAAGGCGCTGGGCGCCATCACCCTGTCGCTGGCGCTGGCCGCCTGCGACATGGCGCCCAAATATGTGCGGCCCGTCCTTCCGGTGCCAGCGACCAGTCCGCAGGGACCGGCCTATGGCGCGGCGGATGGGGCGGCGATCGTTCCGGCCGACACGGCATGGCGCGATTTCTTCACCGACGTGCGCCTTGCACGGGTGATCGAAACGGCGCTCGCCAATAATCGCGACCTGCGGGTCGCGCTGGCCAATGTCGAGCAGGCGCGCGCGCAATATAAGGTGCAGCGGGCCGACCTGCTGCCGAGCGTGGCGGCGGGTGGAAGTGCGACCTATCAGGATTCGCCTTTCTCCCTCGCCGGGTCGGGACGGACCGATGTTTATCAGGCGCAGGTGGGCATTTCGGCGTGGGAAGTCGATCTGTTCGGGCGAGTGCGAAACCTGAGCAAGGCGGCGCAGGAGCAATATTTCGCCAGCGTCGAAACCCGCAATGCGGCGCAGACCGCGCTGATTGCGGAGGTTGCCAACGCATGGCTGACGATGGCGGCGGATCAGGAACGGTTGCGCATCGCCCGCGATCTGGAAGGGGCGTTTGGCAAGACGCTGGAACTTAATCGCGCCCGCTTTGCCAAGGGGATCGCGTCCGAGCTGGAGGTGCGACAGGCGCAGACCAGCTATGATTCGGCGCGATCGACGATTGCCGAGACGCTGACTTTGGTGGCACAGGATCAGAATGCGCTGAACCTGCTGGCGGGTACGACCGTCCCGGCCAGCGATCTGCCCGATGCCCTGCCGTCCGCCGGAGCGACGATCGACAATCTGCCTGCCGACATATCTTCGGATGTGCTGTTGCGGCGACCGGACATCGCGGCGGCGGAGCATCAGTTGCGCAGCGCCAACGCCAATATCGGCGCGGCGCGGGCGGCGTTCTTCCCCAATATCTCGCTGACCGCCGCGTTCGGATCGCTCAGCCTGGGCCTTTCCAACCTGTTTGGGTCGGGTAGCAGCTTCTGGTCGGCCGCGCCGTCGGCATCGCTGCCGATCTTCGACTTCGGCAAGAATAAGGGCAATCTGGCCTATGCCAAGGCGACCTATGACGCGATGCTGGCCACCTATGAAAAGAGCGTGCAGACGGGCTTTCGCGAAGTCGCCGATGCGCTGGCGCGGCGCGGGACGATGAGTCAGCAGTTGGAGGCGCAGACGTCGCAGCGCGATGCGGCGCGGGTCGCCTATACGCTGTCGGACGCGCGTTTTCGTGCCGGGGTCGATCCCTTCCTGACGACGCTGGATTCGCAGCGGGCGCTATCCACGGCGGAGCAGAGCCTGCTGGCGACACGGCTGACCCGTGCGACCAACATGGTCGAGCTGTATCGGGCGATGGGTGGCGGGCTGAAATAAGGCGCTTTGATAGCAAGGGGCGGGAGGCGTGCTGGCCCGTCCCTTGCTATACGGGGCAGGAGATTTTGGAGACCGTTCCATGCCCCTTGCCACGACCCTGTTTCCCTCGCCCGTCGGCATATTGACGCTGGTGGCCAGCGACGCCGGGCTGGTGGCTGTCCTGTGGGAGGATGATGATCCTGCGCGGGTGACGTTGGCGGCAACGCAGGATGACGAAGATCATCCGGTGCTACGCCAGACAGCGGCGCAACTGGCGGACTATTTCGCCGGGGTGCGGCAGCAGTTCGACCTGCCGCTCGATTTTCGGGGGACGGCTTTTCAGCAACGGGTCTGGGCCGCGTTGCTGGCGATCCCGTTCGGGGAGACGCGCAGCTATGGCGCGATTGCCAGCGCCATCGACCAGCCGACCGCGTCCCGCGCGGTGGGGGCCGCCAATGGCCGCAATCCGATTTCGATCATCGCACCCTGCCACCGGGTGGTGGGCAGCAATGGCGCGCTGACCGGCTTTGCGGGCGGGCTGGTGACCAAGACTTGGCTGATCGATCATGAGCGGCGAGTGAAGGGGGATGCCGGGCCATAGGCGGTTGCGCCGATCCGGCGATCGACCTAGGCTGAAGGATGTAAGGAGTCATCGAAATGAACCAGCGTAACCGCTGAAGCGGCACGGCATATAGTCGCGGAGGTATCCGCCCTTCTGGCTCTGTTTCGAGATCATCATGCACAAATTGAACAAGAAGATTTGCGTCGTCACTGGCGCTGCGCGCGGCATTGGCCATGCGATCGCGGCGCGTTTCCATGATGAAGGCGCCACCGTCATCCTGACCGATATTGACGAGGCGGCGGGGGCTGCTGCGGCGGTTGCCATCGGCTGTCAGTTTATCGCTTTGGACGTGCGTGAGGAGGCGGACTGGGCGCGTCTTGCTGACGCTGTTCCAACGATCGACGTCATGGTCAATAATGCGGGCGTGACCGGGTTCGAGCATGGCAGGGTCGCTCATGATCCTGAACATACGACGCTGGCCGACTGGCAGGCGGTCCACCGGATCAACCTGGACGGCACATTTCTGGGGTGCCGCTATGCGATCGGCGCGATGAAGGCGCGCGGCACCGGGTCGATCATCAATATCTCGTCGCGATCGGGACTGGTGGGCATACCGCTGGCCGCGGCCTATGCTTCTTCCAAGGCTGCGATCCGCAATCATAGCAAGTCGGTGGCGCTCTATTGTGCGCAGCAGGGCTGGCGCATCCGCTGCAATTCGATCCATCCCGCTGCGATCCTGACGCCGATGTGGGAAACCATGATCGGCGACGGCCCGGACCGGGACGCGAAGATGGCGGCGATGGTGGCCGACACGCCGCTCAGGCGGTTCGGCACGCCCGATGAGGTCGCGACGATTGCGGTCATGCTGGCGTCCGACGAGGCGACCTATATGACCGGAACGGAGGTCAATATTGACGGCGGCCTGCTAGCGGGTTCCGCGGCTGCACCCGGCTGATCGGGGTGCCATGTTGACGTCTTGATGGATTGTCCAGCGCCATCGTTGCGCGCTTGCATCGCTGGACAGGATCGGGGCACAAGGGCGGCAATGTCCCTTTCCCAACCCACTGTGACATCCCGTCCCGATCCAACGCCGCCTTCGACCGCGTCGACATTTCGCATCGACATCTGGCGTAGCCTAGGTGATCGGCGGATCGCGTGCCGGGTCGATGCCGGGCCGGGGGTGACCGCGCTGTCCGGCCCGTCGGGGGTGGGCAAAACGACGATACTCAACATGGTCGCTGGACTGTTGCGGCCCGATGGCGGGCATATTCATGTGCGGGACGTGCCGCTGTTCGACGGTGCGCTGGGCATCGATGTCGCACCCGAACATCGGCGTCTGGGTTATATCTTTCAGGATGCCCGGCTTTTCCCGCACCTGCGGGTCCGCGGCAACCTGCTCTACGGTATCCGTCACTTGCCCGACGCAGCCGAATCGCTGGAGGAGATGGCCCGCTTCCTTGGCATTGCATCGCTGCTTGATCGCTGGCCATCGACCCTGTCGATGGGGGAGGCGCAGCGGGTGGCGATTGGCCGTGCCTTGCTGACGCGCCCGTCCTGCCTGTTGATGGACGAGCCGCTGGCGTCGATCGACCGCGCACGGCGCGCTGACATATTGCAGCTGGTCGAACGGTTGCGGGATGAAGTGGGCGTGCCGATCCTCTACGTCACCCATGATCTGGTGGAGGCCGAACGCCTGTCCGCGCATATCGTCCAGATGGATTTCGAATGATGACGGCCAGTCAGACCATGGACAGGATCATGCCGTGATGCTGGACCTGCCACCCGATTACTGGCCGATCATCGCTTTATCGCTCAAGGTCAGCGCGGTTGCGGTCGGGGCGATGCTGCCGATTGCTTTCGCGCTGGCCTGGATATTGGCGCGATGGCAGTTTCCCGGCAGGATGTTGCTCGACGCGCTGGTCTATCTGCCGCTGGTGGTGCCGCCGGTCGTCACCGGCTGGCTGCTGTTGCTGCTGTTCGGCGCGAACGGTCCGGTCGGGCGCTGGCTTGGGGACTGGTTTGGCATAACCCTGCTGTTCCGCTGGACCGGCGCGGCGCTGGCCGCCGGGATCATGGCCCTGCCGCTGATGGTGCGGGCGATCCGCCTCTCGATCGAGTCGGTGGACCGACGACTGGAAGGCGCGGCGCGGACACTGGGCGCGGGGCCGCTGCGGGTGTTCCTGACCATTTCCCTTCCGCTGTCCCTGCCCGGCGTGCTGGCGGGCGTGATATTGGGCTTTGCCCGGTCAATCGGCGAATTTGGCGCGACCATCACCTTTGTGTCCGACATTCCCGGCGAAACCCGCACGCTGCCGATCGCCATCTATGCGGCGTTGCAAGCCCCCGGCGCGGAAGCCGTTGTCACGCGGCTTGCCATCGCGTCGATCCTGTTGTCGCTGACCGCCCTGCTATTGTCCGAAATGCTGGCCCGGCGCATGGGGGCGGGGGTCAGAAGCTATCGGGTATGAGGCACCCGCATCAGGGAAAGCAGTTTGATTATGATGTTATGGTGCACCCAAGTGGATTCGAACCACTGGCCTTTGCCTTCGGAGGGCAACGCTCTATCCAGCTGAGCTATGGGTGCGCGACGCTGGCTGGTAAGCCGTGTCAGACAGGCCGCTTAGCAAAGGCCGTTCGTCCGCGCCAGCGGCAAAATCGCCGCTGGGCCATCTTATTTCGGCGCTTTCTGCATCGGCTGGAATTTGCCCAGGCCGCAGCTGGCACCCGGTTGCAGGCCGGGGCCATTGTTCCACAGCACGGTGATGATATCGACCGAACAGAGTTGCGACAGGCTGGTCTTATAGAGGAAGCGCTTCTCAAACCCCAGGCTGGGGCAGCTGTTGGGCAGGGTGTTGCGGTAGATTTTATTGCCGTTCATGATGAAGTCGATGGTGCGGTCGTCGCGCACATTGGTCGAGCGGATCGATGTCAGCGGCACGCAGTCGAGCGCCTTGCCGCCAGTCGGGACATAAGGGTCAGGCGCGGTTTTGGCGATGGCGGGGGTGACGGCGCAGGCCAGCGCGATGGCCATAGCGAGACGGACAGACATGGTCGCTTTCCTTCGATTCTTGGTTGCAGCGAATCGACGTCGCCGGACGGTGAAACCCGTATCTAGCCGACCGGGTCTGAACCGGGGAAGAACAGCGCGGGGTCAGGCGGGCGGCGGGGTTTTGGGCTTGAAGCGGCACAGGTCGATGACCGGGCAGCGCCAGCATTCGGGTTTGCGGGCCTTGCAGATATAGCGACCGTGCAGGATCAGCCAGTGATGGGCGTCGCGGCGGAAGGGCTGGGGGACGCGCTTGTCGAGCTTCGTTTCGACTGCCAGCACCGTCTTGCCCGGTGCCAGCCCGGTGCGGTTGCCGACGCGGAAGATGTGGGTATCGACCGCGAACGTTTCCTGCCCGAAGGCGGTGTTGACGACGACATTGGCGGTCTTGCGCCCGACGCCGGGCAGGGTGGTCAGCGTGTCGCGATCCTGCGGCACTTCCCCGCCGAAATCGCGGACCAATATTTCCGACAGGGCGATGACATTCTTCGCCTTGGTATTGAACAGGCCGATGGTGCGAATATGGGTTTTGAGGCCTTCCTCGCCAAGGTCCACCATTTGCTGGGGCGTCGTCACGTCCATGAACAGGGCGCGGGTCGCCTTGTTGACGCCGATGTCGGTGGCCTGTGCAGACAGCGTGACCGCGACCAGCAGTTGATAGGGATTGCCATAGGCCAGCTCGGTCACCGGCGCGGGATTGGCTTCGGCCAGGCGGCTGAAAAAGTCGAAGATCTGCGCCTTTTTCATTGGCGTCAGAGACCCAGCACGCCCTTCATGTCGTAGCGCCCGACGCGCTGGGCGATCAGCCATTGCGCGCCCTTGACCGCGCCACGCGCGAAGATGGTGCGGTTTTCGGCGCGGTGGCCGATTTCGATGCGTTCGCCTTCGGCCGCGAAAATGACCTGATGGTCGCCCGCGACCGATCCGCCGCGAAGCGCCGCAAAGCCGATCGCGCCCTGCGCCCGCGCGCCGGTGATGCCGTCGCGGCCACGCTCGCTATGGTCGGCCAGCGCGATGCCGCGTCCGCGCGCAGCGGCTTCGCCCAGCAGCAGGGCGGTGCCGGATGGGGCATCGACCTTGTGCCGGTGGTGCATTTCGACAATTTCGATGTCCCAATCATCGCCAAGGCCGGCTGCGGCCTGTTCCACCAGCGCGGCGAGCAGATTGACGCCCAGCGAGGTATTGCCGGTCTGGAGGATGGGGATCATCGTAGCGGCTTCGTCGATCAGGGCGTGGTGGACGGATTCCAGGCCAGTGGTGCCGATCAGGATCGGCTTGTTGGCGGCAATGCAGACATCGAGATGGACAGAGAGGGCGCCGGGGACGGAGAAGTCGATCAGCACGTCGCTGCGTTGCGCCAGTGCCAGCGGATCGGTGGTGATGGCGATGCCCGGCGCGATCTCGCCGCTGCCGTCGCGATCGGTGCCGCCTGCTATGCCAAGGCCTGCGTCGGCGGCGACCTGCGCGATGGCGCGGCCCATGCGGCCTGCTGCCCCGAAAATCCCGATAGTCGTCATGATCGCCCCGTTCGCCTGTTGCCGCTTTGGCCGATGCCAGAGCGGCGGCGCTTTGTCATTATCGTTCAATAGGTGTCGCCACCGCAAGCGATGCGCCCGGTGCCGCGATTGTCGACCGAGCAGGCGGCCTTGCCGTCGACGGTGACGTCGCCTGAGCCGGTCGCGGTGATCCTGGCCGTGACATCGGCAGTCAGGGCGATGCTGCCCGGTCCGTCATTGGCAAGGGTCGCCTGCCGCGCGCGCAGGGCGTCGCCCGCGACCACGCCCGGCCCGGAAACGCGGATATTGGCGACGCCGGTTCGTCCGGTCAGGGTCGCGCGACCGCCCCCCGCCAGCGACAGGTCGATCCGGTCGAGATCGACCGCCGCCACGGTGACGTCGCCATTGCCGCCCAGCACGATGTCGCCGCGCAGTCCCTTCATCCGGCTGACCGCGACCGATCCGCCGCCGGTCAGGACGATGCGGGAAAGATCGCTTGTGGACAGGCGCAAGGTCGCCGCGCCGCCGCTCTTTTCGCCGGGTCGCGGGCGGGTCATGCTGATGGTCAGCAGGCGGCCAGAGACGTTGACGGTCAGCCGGTCGAGCAGCGCCTGATCCCCCTCCGCCCGCGCCGATGCGCCAGCACCAGTGGTGACGATCACGCTGACCGGCGCGTCGAGCCGGATCGCGTCGAAGCTGGTGATGGTATAGCCACGCGTCGCCGCCGCTGCGGGCGTCGCGATCAGGATCGCCGCGCCGATCAGGGCGCGCAGTGCGCCTCGCCCGGTCCGGTCCGATTGATCGTACATTGCGCCTTGCCTTTCACCGTCACGTCGCCCGGCCCCATGATGCTGATAGCGACCGCGCCGTCCGACGCAAAGGCAATGTCACCCACACCCAGGATCGACACATCGGCCTTGCCCAGTTTGAGGCCGTCCGCGTTGATATCGCCCGCGCCGGTGATGGCGAGTTTGCCCTCGTCAGCGGTGCCGGAAATCTTGACCGATCCGGCGCCGGTGATGTCGGTTTTGAGGCTGCGCAATTTGACCGCGCCAATGTCGAAATCGCCTGCGCCGGTGAGCGACAGGTCGAGCGTGTCGCCCTCCGCCCGGTCGAGGGTGAAATCGCCCGCGCCGGTGAGCGCAGCGGCGCGGATGGCGGGCATGGTGATACGGATGGTTGCGCCCTCATTATCGTCCTTGCGGCCCCAGCTCCAGTTGCCGTTCGACTTGCGGCCGATGACCAGCCGGTCGCCCTTGACCATGATGTCGAGCTGTTCGATCGCCTTGGGATCACCCTCTGCCTTGACGGAATAGCTGTCGCCGATCGTCACGGCGACATCATCCGGGCCGGTGGCGTCGATGGCGGTGAAATTTTTGAGCGTCGACCAGTCCTGCGTCCCGCTGTTATTGGATGCGGGCGCGCTATCATCGGCGTGACGCGAACAGGCGGCGGTCGAGAGGGCGAGTCCGGCGACGAGCAGGGCGGACAAAGTCGGGGAATGGGGCATCATCATCTCCATACTGTATTGCCACGATAATACACGCTCATAGTGGTGGTTCCAAGCCCCCTTGTTCGTCGGACAGGATCGGGCAAGATAGCGTCTAGATTTGAGCGGAGTAGCATGAGTATGCGCGGCCTTTCCTTCGGCATATCCCTGATCGCGTTGATGGTTGGCAGCGCCGCGCTGGCCGAGGCAGAGGGGGAGGCTGAGGCGGACAGGGGCGCGCGGTGGTGGGCGCATGTCGAGGCGCTGGCGAGCGACGCGATGCAGGGGCGCGGCACCGGGACGCCGGGCTATGACAAGGCGGCATCCTATGTGATCGGCCAGTTTCAGGCGATGGGGCTGAAACCGGCTGGCACGCAGGGTTATCGCCAGCCGGTCGCCTTTGTCGAGCAACGGATCGTGTCGGACAAGTCCAGCGCCACGCTGATCGGGCCGCAGGGGGAGATGGCGCTGGCGGTGCCGGGCGACCTGATCTTTGGCGGCGGGGGCGGGCCGGTGCCTGAAAGCATCGACGCGCCTTTGGTCTTTGCGGGTTATGGCCTGCACCTGCCCGAAGCGGGACATGATGATTTTGCCGGGCTGGATTTGAAGGGCAAGATCGTCGTCGTGCTGTCGGGCGGTCCGGCGACCCTGTCGGGTGCGCTCAAATCCCATGCGCGGTCGGAACGGTCGCACTGGCTGGCGGAGCAGGGCGCGCTGGGGCTGATCACGCTGGTGACGCCCAAGCAGGTGGAGATTCCATGGGAGCGGCGGATCGCCCTGTCGGGCGCGCCCGCGCTTTATTATAGCGATGTCGGCCTGCGCGATACGCAGACGCCGTTCCTGGGCGCGCAGCTTGATCCGGCCAAATCGGATCTGCTGTTTGCCGGGTCGGGGCGGGATTTTGCCGCGATCGCGGCGGCGGCGGATGCGTCCGCGCCGGTCGCATCCTTTCCGCTGGCGGTGCGGCTGAAGGCGCAGGTGAGCGCGACGCGGGCCGAGCTTTCCTCCCCCAATCTGATCGCAGTGCTGCCCGGTAGCGACCCCAAGTTGCGGCATGACTATGTGGTGCTGTCGGCGCATCTGGATGGCTATGGCGTCGGCACGCCGATCAAGGGGGATGCGATCTATAATGGCGCGTTCGACAATGCGTCGGGGGTCGCCAGCCTGCTGGAGATTGGCCGCGCCTTGAAGGCCAGCAAGGTGAAGCCCAAACGGTCGATCCTGTTCGCGATCGTCACGGCGGAGGAGAAGGGGTTGCTGGGGTCGCGCTATTTCGCGCGCCGCCCGACCGTGCCGCAGAAGAGCATCGTCGCGGACCTGAATTTCGACATGGCGCTGCCGATCTTCCCGCTGACTAGCGTGACCCCGATCGGCTATGACCAAAGCTCGCTGGGCAAGGATGCGCAAGCGGTGAGCGCGGCGATGAACCTGCCCATCACCCCCGATCCCTTCCCCGACCGCAATGTGTTCATCCGGTCGGACCAATATGCCTTCATCCGCGAAGGCATCCCCGCGCTGTTCTTCAAATATGGGTTCAAGGCCGGGACACCCGAAGCGGCGACCGAAAAGGCGTGGCGGGCGAATATCTACCATTCGCCCTTCGACGATCTGAACCAGCCGGTCATGCCCGCCGAGAGCGCGAAGCTGAACGACTATGTGACGGCGGTGACGTTAAGGGTGGCCAATGGCGAGGCGCGGCCGACATGGAATGCGGACAGTTTCTTTCGGCGGTTTGCGAAATAGGGGCGGTCAGGGCGTCGGCTGCTCATAGAGTTCGAGCGGCAGCCCATCGGGATCGGTGAAGAAGGTGAAGCGCTGGCCAGTCCATTCGTCGAGGCGGATCGGTTCACAGGGAATGCCGGCCGCGTCGAGCCGCGCGACCTCGATATCGATGTCCGTAACGGTGAAGGCAAGGTGACGCAGGCCGCAGGCTTCGGGGCGGCTCGGCCGGGCAGGGGGATCGGGGAAGGAAAATAGTTCGATCTGGGCATTGCCCGCGTCCAGATCGCACTTCCACGACTGGCGTTCGGCGCGCCAGACTTCGCGGATCACCGGCAATTGCAATATGTCGCGGTAAAAGGCGCGAGAGCGGGCATAGTCGGAACAGATGATGGCTATGTGATGGATGGCGCGCATGGGCGGCTTCTAGAATATCGGCAGGATCGTGGGAATGGGGGACGGGATTGGACATTCCCTATTCTTTCCGGGCGGAGGAGCGCGACGTCCCCCTGTTTGATCACTCCTGCTTGATCCCCCGCCTTCCCGCGCCTAGACCCGCGCCATGAGCCAATCTTCCTATCCGGCGCTGCGGATGCGGCGCGTGCGGGCTTCGGCGTGGAGCCGGGCGATGTTTGCGGAAAATCGCCTGTCGCCCAGCGATTTCATCTGGCCCTTGTTCGTGACCGAGGGGGACGGGGTAGAGGAGCCGATTGCGGCGCTGCCCGGCGTGTCGCGATGGTCGGTGGATGGCATCGTCGCGCGGGCGCGGGAGGCGCGGGATGCGGGGATTCCCTGTCTGGCGCTGTTTCCCAATACGCAGGCCGAGCGGCGCAGCGATGATGGCGCGGAGGCGCTGAATCCCGATAATCTGATGTGCCGGGCGATCCGGGCGATCAAGGATGCGGTGCCGGACATTGGTGTGCTGACCGATGTGGCGCTGGACCCCTATACGGCGCATGGGCAGGACGGACTGCTGGACGATACGGGCTATGTTCTCAACGATGCGACGGTCGATGTGCTGATTGGCCAGTCGCTTAATCAGGCGGCGGCGGGGGCGGACATCATTGCGCCCAGCGACATGATGGACGGGCGGGTCGGCGCGATCCGCGCGGCGCTGGAGGCCGAGGGCCATGTCAATGTCCAGATCATGTCCTATGCCGCCAAATATGCGAGCGCCTTTTATGGACCGTTCCGCGACGCGGTGGGATCGCGCGGGTTGTTGAAGGGCGACAAGAAAAATTACCAGATGGACCCGGCCAATGCGGAAGAAGCATTGCGCGAGGTGGCGCTGGATCTGGCCGAGGGAGCGGATAGCGTGATGGTGAAGCCGGGCCTGCCCTATCTCGACATCATCCGCCGGGTGAAAGAACAGTTTGCGGTGCCGGTATTCGCCTATCAGGTGTCGGGCGAATATGCGATGATCGAACATGCCGCTGCCGCTGGCGCGGGGGACCGCGAT
The DNA here is from genome assembly GCF_057809795.1 of Sphingobium sp. FG125. Lineage (NCBI taxonomy): Bacteria > Pseudomonadati > Pseudomonadota > Alphaproteobacteria > Sphingomonadales > Sphingobiaceae > Sphingobium > Sphingobium sp. FG125. The sequence goes on along the minus strand of NZ_JBMDKQ010000016.1, from coordinate 729 downwards.
GCGCTGGTGCTGGAGACGCTGTTGGCGTTCAAGCGGGCGGGCTGTTCGGGGGTTTTGACTTATCATGCGCTGCACGCGGCGCGGCTGCTGGGAGCGTGAGATGAGCGATTATCCGGGCGTCAGCATCATCCCGTTCAAGGGCAAGGCGCCGGTCATCCACCCCAGCGCCTTCATTGCGCCGGGATGCCGGATCATCGGCGATGTCGAGATCGGGGAGGATGCGAGCATCTGGTATAATTGCGTCATCCGCGCGGACGTGAACCAGGTGCGGATCGGCGCGCGCAGCAATGTGCAGGACGGCACGGTGATCCATTGCGACAGTCCTGGCGACGGGATCGAACGGCCATTGACCGGCTGGCCGACGATCATCGGGGATGATGTGCTGATCGGCCATATGGCGATGGTCCATGGCTGCGTGCTGGAGGATCGGGCCTTTGTGGGGCTGGGCGCGATCGTCATGGATGGCTGCGTGGTCGAGAGCGACGGGATGCTGGCGGCGGGGGCTTTGCTGTCGCCGGGCAAGCGGCTGCCGGGACGGCAGCTATGGGCCGGGCGACCGGCCAAGTTCATGCGCGACCTGTCCGATGCGATGGTGACGAAGTTGCGCGGCGGGGCGGCGCGTTATGTCGATTATGCGAAGGCGCATAAGGCGGCGGTGGATGCGGTTTAGGGCGATGACTTTACCTTAACCCGTTCGTTTCGAGCGAAGTCGAGAAACGTCGCGCGCAG
>NZ_JBMDKQ010000015.1:0-99888 GCF_057809795.1 Sphingobium sp. FG125 | reverse complement strand
GCTCGTCAGGCTCATAACCTGAAGGTCGTAGGTTCAAATCCTACTCCCGCAACCAACTGAAATTGTAATCCTCCACAGGGGGCAGCAGCCTTCGAAGAACCCGACCTTGAGGCGGGTTTTTTGTAAGCGGGGCCTGATACCAACGTGCGATGATTGTGACTCATCTACCCTGCCCGGCGGGGAGGGTTGGTTGGAGGCAACTCCAGTCTAGGAGAGGGGGGCGAGGTGAAGCCGAGCGCCCACGCTGACCGCAGCCCAGCTTTCGATGCTATTGGAAGGCATCGACTGGCGGCGACCTGAACGTACTTTCATCCCTTCATTGGCGGGGTGAAACGCCCATTTTCTGGCACTTTTATTAGCATTGCCACCACCGATCTGCTATATAATCGCGGTGTCGGACGCAGGCCTTTTCACCCCTGATAAAGATGCTCGGTTCGCCGAGCTTTAAGCTACATTGGCGGCTGCTCACGCTGATATTTCCGCCCGCGACATCCTGATTGATACGCTGTGCGTGCAGATTGCACGCCTCAAGGCTCTCCTGAGCGAAGTCGAAGGGCGGATGCAGTTCGGCAAGTCGTCGGAGAAGCTCGATACCCAGATTGCCCAGCTTGCGCTGGCCCCTGAAGAACTCGAAGGCGAGGCCATCGCCGCCGCCGCGCGTCGAGGCGATCCGGTGGCCGTCGTTGGGCCATCACCGGTTCGCGCGCTGCCCGCCCATCTGCCGCGCGAGGAACAGCGGATCGAGCCTGAGCAGGGTAACTGCACCTGTCCCGACTGCGGCGGTGCGCTGCGGTCGCTGGAACAGGACAGCGATGAGATGCTCGATGCTGTGCCGGTGCAGTGGCGCGTCATCCGTCCCAAATATAGCTGCAGGACCTGTGAGAAGATCGTGCAGGCGCCCGCGCCGGTAAAGGCGATCGCCCGGTGCAAGGCGACTTTTGGCACGCTGGCCCATGTCGTCGTCTTCCAAGTTCGATCATCATCTGCTAATTTACCGTCAAGCCTGGATTATGGCTGCGCAGGGCATCGAGATTGACAGCTCAACGCTGGCAGGCTGGGTCGGGCAAGCATCGGTGCTCCTCGACCCGATCATCAGCCGCATCCGCGACGTCGGCCTGACAGCCTCGAAGATCCATACCGACGATAGGCTCCGGGCCTATGGGGTCGATGATCGGGATTCTGGGGCAACGACCCCACCAATGGTCTGGTATGAGTTCACCACCGATCGCACCGGCACACATCCCCAGCGCAAGATATTCTATATTCATGCGACCAAGCCGAAGCCGCTCACCACCGATCTGCTGGAGCGTATCGGTCAGTTCTATGAGATCGAAGCAGAGGTTCGCGGTCATCAGCCCGATATCCGACGACGAAGCCGGCAGGACCGCACCAAGCCATTGATCGACGAACTGCGCGAGGCGCTCGACGATGCAACGCGCCGCCTTTCGCCCAAATCCGATGTGGCCAAGGCCATTGCCTATGGTCGCAAGCGCTGGGTCGCTCTGACGCACTTTCTCGATGATGGACGTCTGGAAATCGATAACAACATAGCCGAACGCGCCATGCGCTGCGTGCCCCTGGGTCGCAAAAACTGGTTGTTCGCAGGCTCAAGGGCAGGCGGCGATCGGGCTGCTGCCATCTACACCGTTATCGAGACCGCCAAGCTCAATGGCCTAGAACCCCAGGCCTATGTCGCCGATGTCATCGCCAAGATCGCTGCCGACTGGCCTGCTGCCCGCTGGGACGAACTCATGCCGTGGAAATGGCAGCCAGATAATTAGGTAATCGCCGAAGCCGACCGAACCGCGGCACTCAGGCCACGCTTACCGAGAGGATGCCCGCCAGATCACCGCGCACGTCAATCTCGAGTTCGCCCCCTTCAGGCACCAATATGATTGGCCTGCTGGCGGTTTGTTGGCCACCAAGATAAGCTCATTCAAGCTACACCGGCTTCCCGCTCGAAGTCGATGGGGCTGAGATACCCCAGGGTCAAGTGTCGGCGTGTCGGATTATGAAATCTCTCGATATAATCGAACACATCGGCTCGGGCTTGATCTCGCGATCGGTAGACCTTCCTCCTGATCCGCTCTGTTTTGAAGGATGAGAAGAAGCTTTCCATCGCGGCATTGTCCCAACAGGTGCCGGACCGGCTCATGGAAGAGGTGACGCCATTGTCCTTCATCAGACGCTGGAACTGCTCACTGGTATATTGGCTACCCCGATCCGAGTGATGCAACAGGGCATCGGGCTTGCCACGACGCCAGATCGCCATGATCAGGGAACCCGTCACGAGTTGGGCCGTTCATGGTGGCGCTCATCGACCTTCTGAGCCTGTCGAAGGGCCACCACCCGGCGGGAGAACAGGTCGATGACCGCAGCGAACTGGCGATCCAGGACATTGTCAGCGATGACTGATCGTTCGCCATTGTCCTTTGGCAGATCACGGCGGCGCGGTCGTGCTCGAAGACCCTGCTGACGCATGAGCCGCTCGATACGATGCAAGCCGCAAGAGATGCCTTCAGCAGCACGTCATGCCAGACACGACGTGCGCCACAGGTTCGATCGCTCAGCTTGAAGCTAGTCCTGACCTTTCCGCCGACCTCCACATCGCTCTGCGCCGGCGCTGACGACGCACGGGCAAGCCAGGCATGAAAGCCACTGCGCGAGACGCCGAGCCCTCCGCAAATCCACGATACCGGCCATATCCCTCGGTGTTTCGTGATGAAGGCAAATCTCATATCGAGGCCTTCGCGAAGTAGGCCGCGGCTTTTTTAGTATGTCGCGCTCCGCCTTGAGCTTGGCCACTTCGCGGCGTAGCCGCTGTATCTCCTGCTGTTCCGGCTTCATCTGGCCATGGCCCGGAAACGCATCACGGGGCGATCCGGAAAACTCCTTCACCCATTTACGCAGCACCGTTTGATGCACATCCAGATCTCTTGAGGCCTGCGCCACGCTCACGTCACGATCGCTGACCATTTTCGCCGCTTCGATCTTGAACTCACGGCTAAACTTCCTTCGCTCCATTCATGTCCTCCAGACTGGTAAGCACCTTATCTTGGTGTTCACCAAACCGGCAGCAGGCCATGCTGGGTATTCTGAACGGCTACAGGTTGGCAGTTGGCGAGGTCAGCGTGGTCGTTTCGAGGCGTGCATTCCGGAGCTGATCACAGGACACGCCACATTATCAAGGGTGGTCTGCCGAATGCTGGCAGCGCGAGCCACTCTGTTGGGTGAGTTCACGAAACTCTGCCGGGAGATGCTGAAGATCGCCCGTACGGACCAAGTGTACACGGCACTATGCCGGTGAGACCATCCTCGCCCGGGAAGCCAATCGTTACGCTTTCGTTCGGAAATTAAAAGTAAAACTGAATGCAGTAGCGGGGATGATCACGATCAAGATCAAAGGTATAAAATATTTTTCTTTATCCTTTGATGTAAACATATACCTTCACTATCTTCGATGACATAGGAAAAATTACAAACTGAAGTGGACATCTCTTGCTTGTTCACTATATGTTTAGCTGTTAATTTCACTGGACAGTCCGCAAAACGGGAAAATGGCATGCGTTTAGTTTCACTTGGTCGGGCCTGCGAAGTTGGTTTTCAAATACGCCTGCACACCTCGCAGGTAGGCTCTGACTATTTTGATTGGCTCATAACGCCATTCGAAGGCCTCATGATGGCACTCAACCAGAACTTTGAAGGCCTCATGGATGGCCAGGATTTGTACCGACAAGAAGACAAGAATTTTGTCAATAACAGGCGGACAGGCATCCAATATGGTCATGTATTTAGAAGGAATGAGCGTCATGAGATACCGCATAATTTTCTGGACGACCTCGATTGCGTAAAAGAAAAGTTTAATCACTTCAAAAATCGTTTTAATAGTTATCAACATAGTTCAGAAAAAATCTGTTTTATACGTCGAGATATAAATGGTGGAGAGGCAATATCTCTTTGTGAAAAGTTACAAAGTATCTATCCTAGTTTGAACTTTTCTTTAGCGTGCGTAAATGAGCATGACCTTGGTAGCGCGGTCTCCGGAGATAGCCGGATTATTGATTTGCGTGTGCCCAATTCGGGCCATGACGGACTTGGGCATGCGGACCACTGGGCGGAAATTCTGATGGCCGCTCATCTGACGGATCGACCGTTTCAGAAAAAAAAGTCAGATATCGTCATACCGTTTCAATGATGCGATCAACTGCGTTTGTATAGCCTTTTGCCCAATTGGATGGTGTGAAAGCTAAGCCCGCACAATCGAACGCTCATGGCCAAAACCGGACATGGATCGCAACGTGGCACACGGACATACGGCGCGGCAGGCGCAGCCTGGCCTTGCAGGTGCAGCACAGTTTCGAGCGCGATCCATTCGTCGGTGATCTCTACATTTTCACGGGACGGCGCGGCGATCTCCGCAAGATCAACTGGCACGATCGGGGCAGACGCGCCTTAGCCGGATGGCGCGAAATCTGCCGCTTGGCTGATCACCCGGTGGTCTGAGAACGCTCCAGTGCACCTCTGACGGCAGCTGCAACTGGTATCGCGAGACGGCCGGCACCGCCATCGCGATCCCGCCCAATTGGACGGCGCGGGCCGATATATTCTTCCGCCACAAGACAAACGTCATCATTGCAACCGGTCGCAACACGATCAATTTTGATCTCGCGATCATCCGGTATGAAATCGACGCGATGCGCCGAATGTAGACGGTGAGCTTTGATGTATCGCTGGGCGGTGTTGTGCTGGGCTTCACTAACGCATCGACCGTCGAGTCGGATCGACCGACGGGAGCATATCAGTACGAATCGCGGGGATCGCCGATAATAATGTGGTATCGTGGGATCTTTTAGAGTCCTCCATAAGGAGCAACCCCTCCGACTTCAGTCGGATACTGGCTTCAGCCCCGGACTCGGCCAGTAGCCTGCTATCCTCGGAAAAAGTGAACAGCCCAAAGGGCGATAGTTCACTTTTTCCGAGGATAGCAGGCTATGGGCTATAGCAGCGGTTGTCACACAACATTTCATTGTCGCTATCATCTCGCTGGGCACCGAAACGCAGTTCAGCGCAGCTCAAAATCGGTTCAAGGTGTTGCATGGCGACGTGCATCTGCGGGTTCGCGAGATGATCCGACAGGTCTGTGCCGAAATGGGCGTGACGATCGTTCACGGCGTGCTTTCGCGCGATCACGTCCACATGTTCGCCGAGATACCCCCGCACGTCTCGGTCAGCGACTTCGTGCGCCGGGCCAAGCCTGTCCTGAGCCTGTCCTGAGCCTGTCGAAGGGGGGTGGTCATCGTGCAAAATCCAGCAGGAGTTCTAGCATATCCGCAAGCGCTACTGGGGCCAACGCTTCTGGCAGCGCGGCTACTTCTCGATTACATCCAGCAACATCACCGATGACACTATCCTGCGTTACCTGGACAAACATGGCCACAAAAGCGGCGTCAGCCCCTCGCCTTGATCCTAACGGCGTCAGCCGATCAGTCATTCAGTCCATTTTTTTGGAAGATCTGACCGTCTCGGTCACAGCTGTGGCGACGCGAGTTGTGTCAGCCACGAATTAGCGAAACTCAACACCGCACTTGGCGGACTCTGGTTCGACGACGCTGTCGCGCCGGCCTCGACGCTGAAGCCGTGATTCAATAGAAGCTGAAGATTCCCGTCACTATAGCCAGAACCGCACCCACGAGTACGGCGAACATCAGAAAGCGATAATCCGGGCTATCAGGATCTCGGTTGACCATAGTGCTTCAACTGCTGGACGATGATCTCGTTGCATAAGGCGGCGGCGACCGCGCGATCGGCCGCCCAATTGCGTATGTTCAGTCGATCGACCGATCATGAGCCGTCGATATTTCGACTTCGCCAATCAGCAGCATTCCGTCTGCCCAGCTAAAGCCGCTCTCCTCATCAATTACCTGCTCTGCATATCCGCCAAGGAAATTCTGAAACCGCTCCAGAGCGGCGCTGACATCATCGGGCATCGTCGTCTCCATATAGCAGATTTCCCCAACACTAGACGCGCGGCGCTCTTCAGAAGTTCATCCTCAGTATCGGAGGCACATAGACTCAGGAATTATTAAGTTATTTACAGAGATGTCAATCGGTTGATTCAATGGCGGCGTTAGGAGGCGCAGATGCGCCGGATCGAGCCGCATTTTCTACCGTCGCATGGGGGCCGCGTATCGATGATCGGCGGATCAATAGCTTCGTCATCAGAAATGAACTGCGGTAGCGTGATGCGCCGGCTAAATGCGGCCCCTCCGCCTCGTCCTGACGCCCGGCAACACCTCGGATGTCCGGGCGATCCACATCATCCCTTCGAAATACTGTCGGTTATCCTGCGCGGGCCGGCAGCCGCGACCATGCTCAGGAGGTAACAGCGGGCCGATGATTGCCCATTCCGCATCCGACACCCGATCCGCTCACCCAACGCTACCTCCAAAAGTCAGCGTTGAATAAAGCAGCGAACCTAATGTCAACCTTTGTCCACGAAACCTAACTCGACGGGTGACGGCATCCCGTTCCTGACCTGATTGCGGATCGGATTATAGAACATCTCAATGTAATCGAACAGGTCATGCCAAACTTCCTCGCTTGTTTTGTAGGTGCGGCGTCGGATACGCTTGAGCGACGATAAGAAGCTCTCCACGACGGCATTGTCGTGGCAGCTGCCGCGTCGGATCATCGAGTGCTCAAGATTGTGAGGCCAGATGAGCGCGGCCCAATGCGATGTCGCAAATGTCGGTCGGATATGGCTCCATCCCCGGATCGGCAGATTTGTTCACCTGCACGGGAGACACTTCAGCGATGCCATAGCAGGCTGTGGGCATGATCTGGCATGCCCATCAGAGATGGAACCGCGGTGAAACAGGCTGAACAATCAACTGATGCTGCACCATCGTCGCGATTCGTCAGATACGCATCCTCAATATCGCCATGACAAATCAGGCCGTGATGACCTTTTCGGTCAATCCCAGATAATCTTCACTGATCTTGCCAAGCATGCTTGACCAGCTCTGTTCATCCCCGGTCCATGCTTCAGGTGGGAAATTTTCCACCTGTTCGAACAGATGCACAAATGCGCCGTAGGATGTAGGCGTGATATTGAAACGTGACGGCATCTCTTCTTTGCCTTTAACGTCTGAACTAACGACATACAGGGTGCGTACGTCGTCATGATGGCAAAATTCCTTCAGGCGCTGATGCAGCAAGCCTGGGGTTTCACCTTCGAATGCGGCAGGGAACTCCCAATCGGGATGCCCTTGACGAATCCATCGCAGAAAAATGACCGGGTTGGATCGGCAATGTTGCCGCATGCGTTGAAACAGATAGGCGGATCTTTCCCTGGTATTTTTCAGCAGTTCGAGCGTCTCTGGTTTGTCAGACATGACGACGCTGCCGGGAAAGCCGCCAACGGCCGAAGCAGGTAGATCATGGTGGTGTATCCAGCCTGAGCGGCCATCGGTGACCGATCCGAGTGGATTCACATAGCAATCTTCGACACATAATTGAGCCGCAGGATCAAACGCCGGATGTAGAACGTGCATGAGCGCCGAAAAAGACGTGATATTCCAATCAAATGGATATGCGACATCGTTCGAAAAATGCTTGCGAACTTGCCACGCTGGCCTGCACCATGCACCCAAGCTAATAATTGAAATACCCAAAACCGTATCCTTATGTAACTTTAAAATATTCTTGTGATAAGTCAGCGATCTGTTGTCGATTTACATCGACGGCTACGAAACAAATTTCAAATCACTCCAACAGAATTTTTGTTTTAGCGTAATTAGCAATTTAATGATCAAGAGATCTGCCACTGGCTTGGTAAACGATGCAACTCCATGATATTACCGAGCCAATCGGCAGTCCATATTTTTTGTGGGGAGGCGTCGCATACCGATAGCGAGGCTGCGGCAGTGTGAGCACCCCTAGAACGGTGTTTGCAGGCCAGTATCGGCATTGCGTCTGATGGAAGCACCTGTTCATCGTTCGATCTGGTGCCTTGCAAGCCGATGAAAATTCAGGCTTGGACGTTTCGGGCATCGCGATTCTGCCCCGTCATATTGACGACGAGCGGGGCTATTTCGATCTTCCTGCCTATTTCAGCTGGAGCAACTAACCCATGCGGGTAATCGTCACCGGCGGCGCCGGCTTCATCGGATCGGCACTTGTCCGCTATCTGGTGCTGGAAAGGGGCTATGATGTCCTGACCATCGATGCATTGACCTATGCCGGCTGCCAAGCCTCGCTGAAGGCAGTGGAAGGCAGGAACAGCCACCAGCTCGTGCACGCCAATATCTGCGATCGCGCGGCGATGGACGCGGCGATTGCCGGTTTCCGCCCCGACCGCATCATGCATCTGGCCGCCGAAAGTCATGTCGACCGATCGATCAGTGGCGTGGCTGATTTCATCCAGACCAATATCGTGGGGAGCTTCACCCTTCTGGAGGCCGCGCGTACCCATTGGAACAGGCTCGAGGGCGATGCGAAGGCCGCCTTCCGCTTTCTCCACGTATCGAGCGACGAAGTCTATGGCTCGCTGGGTGATGAAGGCCTGTTCAAGGAAACCACCGCCTACGACCCCAGCTCGCCCTATTCAGCGTCCAAGGCAGCGTCCGATCATCTCGCCAAGGCTTGGCAGCGCACCTACGGCTTGCCGGTGTTGGTGTCGAACTGCTCGAACAATTACGGGCCGTATCATTTCCCCGAAAAGCTGATCCCGCTGACGATCATCAACGCGCTGGAGGGCCGCAAGCTGCCCATCTATGGCAAGGGCGACAATATCCGCGACTGGCTCTATGTCGACGATCATGCCCGCGCGCTGAACCTCATCATCGAACGCGGCGAACCGGGCGAAACCTATAATGTCGGCGGTCGCAACGAGCGCCGGAATATCGACGTGGTGCTGCGGATCTGCGCCGTACTGGACAAGCTGGTGCCGACCAATGCGCCGCGTGCGGAGCTGATCGAACATGTCACCGACCGTCCCGGCCATGACGCCCGCTACGCGATCGATGCGACCAGGCTGGAGAATGAACTGGGCTGGCGCGCGCAGGAGAATTTCGACAGCGGCATCGAAAAGACGGTGCGCTGGTATCTGGAAAACAAGTGGTGGTGGCAGCCGCTGCGCGAACATTATGACGGGCAGAGGCTGGGTCTGAACATATGAAGATTGAACAGCCCCCAGACGGCTGGATGCTTTCTGCTTTCAACATCGTCATATCCAGTCTCAGCGTAACCGCTGCCGTTTATGTTGGCATCAATGGCGCGGGCCAACGATCTTATGATATCCTGAAAATGCGCCCTGGCCTGAACATCGCCAGTCTGGAGGTGATCGCAATCTACATGGGGTTTGGTTCATGCGGAAACTGACGCTAAAGAGAGCTAAAAGCGCTAGAACCCGTAGGATATCATGCTGACACAAAAGCTTTCCCCCCACTATGTCGAAAAACCGTGGGGCCGAACCGATCTCCCGTCGCTCTTCGCCGCTGGCGCTGGGCGGCAGATCGGGGAGGTGTGGTTCGAAAGCGCCGATGGGCGCGACCTGCCGCTGCTCGTCAAATATATCTTCACCAGCGAACGGCTGTCGATCCAGGTGCATCCCGACGACGCGCAGGCCAGGGCCAAGGGACTGGCGCGCGGCAAGGAGGAAATCTGGTATATCCTTGATTGCGAACCGGGTGCGACCCTGGGTATCGGCCTGACGGCCCCCATGTCCCTCGACCAGTTCCGGGCGGCGGCGCAGGACGGATCGCTGGAACAGTGGATCGACTGGAAGCCGGTGAAACCGGGCGACTGCTATTTCATTCCGGCCGGCACCGTCCATGCGATCGGCGCCGGCATCACGCTTGCCGAAATCCAGCAAAATGCCGACCTCACCTATCGGCTCTATGACTATGGCCGTCCCCGTGAACTGCATCTGGACGATGGTGCTGCCGTCAGCCGCCTCCAGCCCTATGATCGCGCCCTGACAGAAGCGCCCCTGGGCAGGGAAGCCCGGCTGATCGCCGACAGCGAAGCGCCCTTCTCACTCGATCTGGTGCATTGGACGACGGATCAAAGCCTCTCCTTGCCCGACGGCAAGCTGCTATGGTTCACACCGCTGACCGGCGCAGGCATGGTCAATGGTCTCCCTTGGGAAAAGGGCGATTGCCTGCTGCTGGAGGGCGAGTGCATCTTCACCCTGACGGCAGGACCGGTATCTGCCCTGCTCGCCATTCCGCGCTGAACCGGCGGATATTGGCCGCTCCCCATCTGTGCGCATGATGGGCGACCGGCCGATGTCCACAAGTCCCTGACTATAAAGATAAATAGGATTATGACCGTTACATCTGGGACAGGGCTGAGACAGAAAATCGTTGATTTACAATGATTTGATGTTGCGCAAACAACGAGTCATTGTCCAACTCGCTGTCGACTTTTCAGCCGATAGCGCGTCAGGCCGCGATAGTGTAATCGCGGACCAGTTTCAGAGCCTGCTCGTTGAGGGTTGTTGCCCGCTGCGCATTGTCGCTTTCGGTGTAGCAGCGCAGTTCCGGCGCATTGCCGCTCGGCCGCAGATGGATGATGTCGCCGTCGGTAAAATGGATGCGCAACCCATCGGTCCGATCGATCCTGTCCGCTTCACCAGCCAGCGCCCCAAACATGGCGGTCAGCCGCGCCAATATGGCCGCCTCGCTCCCTTGCTCCAGATGCGCGATCAGCGCCTGGCTCTGCGCCGTCGGGTAACTCTCCAGCCGCTCGCTGAACGTATAGCGCGCCGGCAACTGCGCCTGAAGCATGGATAGCGTCACGCCGCGGCGGCGCGCATCCACCAGCACCGACAGGATCGGCAATACCGCGTCGCGCGTCGGCAGCGCAGGCAGAATGCGCCCTTCCGTCTCGACCGGTGTGGCGATCAGAAAACCGCCATTGGCCTCATAGCCGCAGACGCTTTCCTGTCCTTCTGCAACCAGCCTGTTCATCGCCTCGATCACGAAGGGCGACCCGATCCGGGTCCGTCGCACGGCCGCAAACAGGCCCGACAATTCAACCGCACTGTTGCAACTGACCGGCGTTGCAATGGCACCGATCCCTAGCGCCCGCGCACTCAACATGCCCAGCACATCGCCGCGCATCCACAGGCCGTTCTCATCGGCCAGCAAGGGCCGATCGGAATCTCCGTCGGTGGACAGGATAGCGTCCAGCTTGAGCGCCGCCGACCATTCCCGCGCCAGCGCCTGGTCCTGGGGGCGAACCGCCTCGGTATCGACGGGAATGAAACGGTCGGACCGCCCCAGCGACACCGCATCCCCGCCCAGCGCCTTGACCAGGGCGACCAATATGTCGCGGCCGACGGCGGAATGCTCATATATGCCCAGTTTCAGTCCGGCCAGAGCCTGCCCACCGAAGAAATCGACATAGCGCGCAATATAGGCGGTCTCGACGTCCACTTGTCGCGCTGCGGGCTGCGCATCCTTCAGCATCCCGTCCCCATCGAACAGGTCGGGCAATGTCACGCTCTGCGCGCGAATGGCCAGCTCGTCGGGTTTCAGCACCTCGCCATCGATGCGGTTGAACTTGATGCCGTTGCGGTCGTCGGGAATATGGCTGCCCGTCACCATCAGCGACGGGATGCCCCGCGCGAACCCGTAAGCCGCCACGGCCGGCGACGGCACAAAATCGCACAGATCGACCTCCCCGCCCATATGGCGCACCGCCGCCGCGCAGGCCGCCATGATGCGCGGGCTGGACGGGCGCAGATCACCTGCGATCGCCACATGGACGCCCGGCGCAAACTGCCCGATGGCGCTCAGATGCTGGAGGAAGGCGGCGGTATAGGCAAAGCAGACCCGGTCTGTCATGGCGCTGACCAGGCCGCGCGCGCCACTGGTGCCGAACGCGACGCCCGACTGCGCCATCAGATCAGCGATGGAAACGGATTGCGTCATGAATCTCTCCATGCCGCACATATCAGGGCGGCCATGCGATGGAAAATCAGTGTGAGGATGTCGCGGCGGCCAGAGCCTTGAGCGCTTCGGTCACCTTGCGCACCTTCTGGGATTCACCGCGCTTGAGGATCATGACTTCGCCCTGTGACACGACTACGATCATATCGTCTATATCGACGAGCGTGACGCGCGGACCGTCGCTATGGACCAGGCAATTGCTGGTTCCCAACAGCAGTGCGTTACCGCGAACAGCATTGTCGCCGGCATCTCTGGCGCTGATGGTGTGTAGGGAATCCCAACTCCCTACATCCGACCAACCCATGGCGACCGGGACGCAGGCGACATGCGCTTCGCGTTCCATGATCGCATAGTCGATCGAGTCCGAAGGACAGGCATGAAAGGCCATGGCGTCGGGAAAAACATGCGCACCATCACGCTTGGCCTGCGTCATCGACGTCCGAACGGCCGCCAGCATATCCGGTTGATGCCGCTCCATGGCGGCGAGGTAGGCGTCAGCGCGAAACAGGAAGATGCCTGCGTTCCAGACATGATTACCCTCTGCCAGCATCTTTTGCGCACTGGCGACATCGGGCTTTTCGACGAAGCGCACGACCTCATGCACCGCGTCGCCGCAGGACTGCCCGATCTGGATATAGCCATAACCGGTTTCTGGGCCGTCGGGCGTGATACCAAAGGTTACCAGCCATCCTTGTTCCACCAGAGGCAAGGCGCAAGCGATGGCTGCGTGGAACGCGGGCAGATCGGCGATGACATGATCGCTCGGCATCACCAGCAAGGCATCGTCCGGCTGCGCCTCCAGAGCGGCAAGAGCGATCGCGGGCGCGGTATTGCGGCCGATCGGCTCCAGGATGACCTGATAATCGTCGATACCGCTTTGGTGAAGTTGTTCGTCGATAATATCGGCATGCGCGGTGTTCGCTACAAGGATTGGACGACCTATTGATGCCGCATCAAAGCCTTGTACGCGCACGGCAGTCAGTTGAAGCATGGTTTCGTCGGCGGTCAACGGCAGCAACTGTTTGGGATGTTCAGGCTTGGAAACGGGCCAAAGCCGCGTACCCGATCCTCCCGACAGGATGACAGGAACGATATTCATGATGTTGTTGGCCATGTCTCGCCTGAAATAAGTAATGATATTTCGCCGTTATGTGGCATTATCCCACGAACGATGCGGGTTTCATGGGCGTAAAGTGCAAGCTTGCCAAGTCCAAAAAATGCGCTTTGGCACCGCAATCACTGCACGGCCGATCGTTATCGAACCCCAACGATTGGTCAAATTAGCCTGTTCAGACAGGCAGGTTGCGAGGGTTGTAAAGAGGATTTTCCGCTCCACTCGTGCCGCCTTGGACTAGGGTCGAGAGTCGTTCAGAGCCAGAAGGCGACGGCAGCCTCGAGGCTCACGGCTGAGAGGAAGTTCCTGGCGAGCTTGTCGTAACGGGTAGCGATGCGGCGGATTGAGGCGGCAGAACATCGCTTCGACCCGCCAACCGTCCTTGTAGCGGCGTTGGTCATATTGGATTGGGCGCTTGCGGTTCCATCGACCTGGGATCACTGGGATCGTTCCCTGCTCACGCAGGGCAGCCCTGATGCGGTTCGCATCGTAGCCACGGTAGGCGATCACCCGTTTCATTCCTGCTGTTTCGCTGATCAGTAGGTCGGCCCCTTTCACATCCGAGGTGTTGCCGGGCGTCAGGACGAGGCGGAGGGGCCGTCCGAGGACATCGACAAGAGCGTGGATTTTCGTTGTCCTGCCGCCACGCGAGATGCCAATGGCATTGGCCCGCGCCCCCCTTTTGCGCCACCAGCAGAGCGGTGAGCCTTGATATAGCTGCTGTCGATCTGACCCGTTTCCGCGATCCAGCCTTCCTCTGTCAGTGCTATTAGGATGCGCGTCCAGATGCCCCGGTGGCTCCACCGTTCCATCGATTATAGACCGTCGTCGAAGGGCCATATTCCGAAGGGCAATCCGCCCAGCGGCCACCGCATTTGAGCATGTGGATGATGCCTGAGATCACCCGCCGGTCATCGACGCGCCGCGCTCCGGGCGGGTTCTTCGGCAGATGAGGCTCAATTGCTGCCTATGCTTGATCCGACAGCCAAAACAACGAACGCGACATTCCCGACAACCTGCTGCTTCAGCGCAGCCTCCTTGAATCAATGTGCGCGCAGATTTTCAAGAGGCTGATTGAGTTTGGACCCTAGCAACTTGGCATTGCGTCGTGCCACCACCCCGTCCTGCCCCGCCGTTTCGCATAGGCGAGCCGCAGGTGAGCATTGCGGATATTGGCCGGGGAAAATTCAACAAAACGCATAGGCACGACCGGTTCTGCCGGCGCAAAGATCGGTGGTAAGGTGATCGAAGGCACGCTGACCCATGGATGCATGAAGATAGGACCGAAAGGCAGTTAATATGCGATAACGTCATTGGTCACAGATAAAATCTAAGGGAGGAGAAATTGCGCTTGTGCTTCGCCCAACGACAGGCTGTAAGTTGATCGCGTCGGTAGCAGGGGTGCGCGCACTCAAATGACTGATGTTCAAGTTTGCGTGGAAACGGGGTTCGCACCCCAATGGCGAAGATTTCGCTGCCACTTTCGCATGATGCGGGGGAAGAACGAAGAATGAAGATCGCAGTTTTCGGACTCGGCTATGTCGGGCTGTCCAATGCTGTCCTGCTCGCACAGCATAATGAAGTCGTGGCTGTCGATATCACGCCGGAACGCGTCGAGATGCTCAACGCGCGCCAATCGCCTATCGTCGATGCCGAGCTTGAAGAGTTTCTCGCGACCCGGCCACTCAACCTTGTCGCCACGCTCGATCCGGAACAGGCGCTGACTGGTGCCGACTATGTGATCGTCGCCACGCCGACCAATTATGATGTCGGCAACAACAAGTTCGACACCTCATCGGTAGAGGCGGTCATTCAGATCGCCAAGCAGATCAACCCCGCCGCAACAATCGTCATCAAATCGACCATCCCTGTGGGTTTCGTAGAGGATGTCCGCCTGCGCCTGGCGACCGATCAGGTCATTTTCAGCCCGGAATTTTTGCGCGAAGGCAAAGCGCTGCAAGATAACCTCTACCCTTCGCGCATCATCGTGGGCGAACGGTCGGACCGCGCGCGTATCTTTGCCGACCTGCTGTTGCAGGGCGCGGTGAAGAAGGATGTGGAGATCCTCTTCACCGACCCTAGCGAAGCGGAAGCGATCAAACTGTTCGCCAACACCTATCTCGCCATGCGGGTCGCCTTCTTCAACGAACTGGACAGTTATGCCATCGCGCATGGCATGGACTCGCGCCAGATCATCACGGGTGTCGGCCTCGATCCGCGCATCGGCTCACATTATAACAACCCCAGCTTCGGCTATGGTGGCTATTGCCTGCCCAAGGATACCAAGCAACTTCTAGCCAATTATTCCGAAGTGCCGCAGAACCTGATCCGCGCGATCGTCGATGCCAATCATACCCGCAAGGATTTCCTTGCCGACCAGATCATCGCGAAGCGGCCGAAGAAGGTTGGCGTATTCCGCCTTGTGATGAAGGCCGGGTCCGACAATTTCCGGCAATCTTCGATCCAGGGCATCATGAAGCGGATCAAGGCCAAGGGCATCGAGGTGGTGATCTACGAACCCGCGATGCAGGAGCCGCAATTTTTCGGATCGCGGGTGGTGCGCGATCTCGCTGCTTTCAAAGAGGAATGCGACGTCATCATCGCCAATCGCATGACGGCCGATATCGAGGACGTCGCGGACAGAATTTTCACACGGGACCTGTTCGGGTCGGATTGACAACGACCCTTGCTGTTGCCGAAGTTTCCATCCATCAATATGAAATTCCGGCCCAATATCGCATGAAGCCTTTCATGATCAGGCTTCCTCGCTTTCTTAGCAGGAAGCGTTCGTCCGTAATGGTTCGCAAAGCCATTTCGTCCGCGATTATCGAGCGCTCGTTCGCACCGAACTAAAAACGCTGCTCGACGATCCCGCACTTGCACTGGCGATTGGCGCGCCCGATGCTGCTATCGATATGGTCTTTCAGTTGATGCTTTCACGCATTCAAGTCCGGCGGCAAGATGATCTTCTCCTTGCTTGAACGGGAAGAGGCGGAGCATGATCGGGTGTGGGACGCCTTCCTGCATCATGACTGGATCCGCCCCCTCGTTCGCAATGTCGGTTTCGCCGAACTGCACTTTGTCAACCGGAAGGACGGTACGGACCATCGGCTTGTCTGGCAGAGTCTGGCGGTGCTCGAAAAGCCCGAATGATTCAGGTCACCGCAATGTCGGCAGCCCTACTCGCTGCAACGCCCAGTCCAGATAGTGCATAAACGCAGGCGTCCGACCTGCGTCCCGTGCCCGCAGCCAAGCGAGAGCCACGACGGGACGCCATTGATCCAGGTCGCGGGCCGTCACGGCGGATGATGCCATATAGCTTTTACGCAACCGTCCCGCCGCCCAGTCCCGCCACAGGTTCGTTATCCAATCGGTGGGACCGATGCCAAAACGCATCAGCATTTCGGATCGCACAGCATCAGCCGCGGGATGGCCTGCCGCCGCTTTAGACCAGTCGATCACCATCATTCCCTTTGGTGTCATCATGACATTACCCAGATGAAAATCGCCATGGGTCAACATGTCCCCCTCCGGTAGCGTGTCAAGATAGGCGATGACGGCTCGTTGCACCATGATCGGTGCCGGACCATAGGCGATGTCGGTCGTCAGCACCTGCTTCAATGACCTTAAACTCCCGCCACTCGCCCGGTGCATGGCACCATGGATAGCGCCCATTTGGCCAAGCGCCCATCGCGCGCGCATCGGGTTCCGACGGATCCAGTCCATCAGCGTCCCGCCTTCGAGCCGGGGATAGACAATGCCGCGTCGCCCATCCCACGTTCGCCGCCCCATCGCCGCCGCCGTCAGCACGCCGCTTGCCGCCGCATGGACGGAGGTCTGTGCCTCTCGCGCGATCATCTCTTCCGACACGCTGTCGCGGAACAGCTTGATAACCTGCCCACCCCCAAGATCGAACAGTTCGGCGCTCGCGCCGCTGGCGATGAAATCATGCGGCAAAAGCGGTTCTTTGATCGGATCGGTCATAGTGTGTCCGTCGATGCAATGGTCACGATCATGTCCGCCCGATCGACCGGCATGGTGCATAATGTTCCGTTGCACCCGACAGGCGAGGGGGTACAGCCTGAAATAGGGTGATGTCCCCTACCAGTGGCAAGAGCTGTTTGGGGTAGGATTTGCAGGACAGCGACCATTGCCGTGTGCCTGACCCACCCGCCAAAATGACGGGTGTGATGCGAATGTCGGAATCATGGTTCAGCTGTGTTACGTGATCCATTCAAATTTCCCGTGACGCCATTTCATGGCGACCGCCAACGCTATGCAGAGATTACCCGCCGCCCACAATGCGCGAGCTTTTCTTGGAGCTACTTCGAGCAAATTTTTAGAAGAGTTCGGGTGGCCTGCGTTCATTTTTTGACAGAGATTCATGACATGCGCGTCGCACTCCGTCACAGCCAAACCTACTCCGCCGCGCAGAAAAGGGGTCAGTACCGGACCGAGCGCATTTAATCTTTGCAACTCCCTTTTTATTAAATTCTTAGAAAAGACTTTATGAACACTCCGTCTCCGCCACCCTTTTTCGGACCAAGCCGATGATCCGCGCCCGTTTCGGCACTTTGCGCGGGTTGGTCCGCCTGATCCTGTCCTATCCGCAACTCGCGCTCGGCCTGTCTGCCAATCGCGCTGCTGATCCCGCGCAGGTGCGGCGGCTGGTCTTTGTGTGTCAGGGCAATATCTGTCGCAGCGCCTTTGCCGATGTCGTGGCGCGCCGGGCAGGGCTAAATACCGCCTCCTTTGGCCTGTCGACCACCACTGGCCGCGCCGCGCATGATCCCGCCATCGCTGCCGCCCACGCTTTGGGGCATGACCTGTCGCAGCACCGGGCGATCGACCTGGCCGACTATGCGCCGCAGGAGGGCGACCTGCTGCTGGCGATGGAGGTGCGGCAATTGCATCGGCTGGCCGCCGACCCGCGCCTGAACCATCTGCCGCGGCTGTTGCTGGGGCGCTGGACCCGGCCGATGCTGCCGCATCTGCAAGATCCCTATGGACTGGACGACCGCTATATGGCGACGTGCCTGGCCCGGATCGAACAGGCGGTGGCGCGGCTGGTCAGCGCTTTTCCCGGCGCACGGCTTTCCTGAGCATCTGCGTCATGTCCCGCATCCAGGGGCGTGGATCGGACAGGGTCAGCACATAATAGCGGGTGGCGGGGTCAAAAAAGCCCAGCACATAGTCGATCAGATCATTAATCGGTCGCCGCTTGAAGAAGGGATCGCCGATTCGCTCCGGGGTGATCCACAGGCGCACCAGCCGCTTGGTTTCCGGCACCATATAGCGCGCGCGCAGATCGTCGCGCGGCGGCGGGGCCAAATCACGCTGGCCCAGCACGGTGCGGCGATAGGCTTCCCAGGCGAAGTGCGCGCCGCAATGGCGGGCAAGCGGCAGGCTGCCCCAGAAGCGGCCATTCACCTCCATCAGCCAATAGCGTCCGCTATCCGGCTCATAGCGATACTCCACCATCGCCTGCCCGTCCCAGTCGAGCGCGCGCAACAATTGTTCCGACAGCGCCATCTGTTCGCCATGCCGTTCCGCCGGTTCGGCCCGGCACAGCGTGGATATGCCCCCTTCAGGCGGCCATTCGTGCAGGCGGCGATGCTGGAAGCGCAACGTCGCGCGCCCATCTTCCATGTACAGCATCTGCCCCAGCCCGACGCCCCCGCAATATTGCTGAATCAATGGCCAGCGCCCGATCGGCGCATAGCGGTCCAGCAGCGCGGTCAACTCCTGCGGGGTGCGGATATATTCGGTCTTGAGCCATTCCAGCCCCGCCTGTTCCAATATCGGTAATATCGCCGGGGGATTGGCCCATTTGGCGACCAGCGGATAGCGCATCGCCGCGATGCGGGCGGCAAAATCCTCGCCCGGCTGCGGTTGCCAGGTTTGCGGGACGCGCAGCCCCGCCTTTTCGGCAATGTCGAGCGTACAGAATTTGTCGATGACTTTGGCCAGCCGGTCTGGTCGGGGCACCAATATGTGGCAGTCGCCGATCGTCGGGGGCAGGTCCGCCAGTTCCAGCAGGTCCGATTCGGACACGGCCAACACCGCGCCCGCGCCGGTCAGGGCGATCATCTTCGGCAGCCAGAGGGCCGCAGGGCCGGGCGGGCGTAACAGCGATTGGGTGCAATAGCGCGAGGCTGCGCCAACGCTGTGCGCTTCGCGGGCCACGCCATGGACCGGCACGCCATGCTCGCCCAGTTCGCGCACGACCGTCAGGCCGATGGCGTTCTCCAGACCCAGGACAATGGCACCGGGGAATGATGTCACGCAGGCACAAGCCGATGTTCATAGCGCCATGTTGCCCAGGCCTGCTGCGCGACCCGCAGCCCGGTGCGCAGCCGGCTGGGTGGGACGCGGGTGAGGCTGCGGTCGGGGCGATCGGCCAGATCGCCGGGCAGGTCGTGGAAGCCTGCACCGCGGACCTGTGGCAGGCGGGCGGCCTCCCGGCACAGCGCGACGAACCGCGCCTTGACCGTGTCATTGGCCCGCTGGCGGTCGCGCGACAGCATTTCGAAACTGTGGGTGACGACGACGAAAGCGTCATGGTCCTCGCGCGCGGCATGGCGCAGCCCGACGCGCATCTCGGCGGCGGACATGGCGCAAATTTGTGCCGGACGAAAGCTGCCGGGCCGGTCGGTTATGCCCGACACCGGCAATTCGGTGATGCCATACAGGCGGGTTGCGCCTATCTCGCCCGGATGGGTGTCAATCTTGCAGTCGCGGCCCAGATAGGCGGGGTTGACGCTACTGTCCCATGCCACGCCGATCGCGGCAAGGGCGCGCAGCGTATCGTCATTGGCGCCGAAATTGCCGGCGCGAAAGGCGGTGATGACGGGCGCCCCGGCCTCTTCCAGCAACCTTTTGGCCAGGCCCAGCAGGACAATCTGATCGTCCAGCACGAAGTCGCCGATATTGCGGCCCTGTCGTCCTTCGACCGGCGATTGCTTGGCCCAGGCGAGCCATTCGGTGTGGATGTGCATCTGCACCTCATGGCCTCGCGCCACGATAGCGGTGACGATGGGCGTCAGGAAATCGGCACCATGGACCAGCGCTGGCAAGGGATCGAGGAAGAATACGCCTTTCAGCCCATGGCGGTCGAGCATGTCCATCTGCCAGCCAATGCCATGCGCCTGCCCCTGCGCTTGCCCCCAGATCGAGCGCTGGACATTCTCGTCAAGGCTGAGGCCGCGCTGATGCAGCGAGGAGGACAGTTCCGTATCGACGGTGATGAGCAGAGCAGTCATGGGCGATCCGGCAGGGGGAGGCAATTGGACAGCAATAGGCGTCAGGAGTTAAGGACGAGTAATATTTCCCCCATATGTCCCATGGGTCACATATTGGAAAGATGGCACTGGGCCGTCAATCCGCACTTTTCCCGCCAGACGTCGCGCCCTCGCCCTCGCCGTTACGCGATCAGCGAAAATTCGCCATAATTGCCCTGGAAGAACAATAAGGGACTTTCCGGCCGGTCGACCTCCAGCGCCACGACCTTGCCCAGCACGATATAATGGTCGCCTGCCTCATGCACCGCGTCCAGCGTGCAGTCGATCCAGGCGACGACATCGTCCAGGATCGGCGATCCGTTGGCCGATACACGGTGCGAGACACCGGCAAACTTGTCCTCGCCGCGCCCGGACAGCTGACGGCACAGCGCCTGCTGATCGCTCGCCAGGACGTTGACGCAGAATCTGCCGACCGCAGCGAGGCGCGGCCAACTGCTCGATGTCTTGGCCGGGAAGAAGGCGACCAGCGGCGGATCGAGCGAAACCGAGGTGAAGGAACCCACCACCATACCGACGGGCGCGCCGTCCGCCTCCACGGCGGTGACGACGCACACGCCGGTGGGATAATGGCCCAGCACGCGACGGAAGGTTGCGCTGTCGAAACTGGTGGTGTCATTCATGTCCGCTTTTCCCATCTTGCGCCCGTGTGTCGATCAGAGCGCGATCCCGCCCGCCGCCAGCACCGCTAGTGTCAGCAGCTCCGACGCATTGGATGCCATCGTGGCGATCTGCACCGATTTTTCCATGCCGACCAGCACCGGGCCGATCATCGACGTGCCGCCCAGTTCGCGCAACAGCTTGGCCGAGATATTGGCCGATTGCAGCCCCGGCATCACCAGCACATTGGCCGGGCCGGACAGGCGGCTGAACGGATAGCTTTTCATGACCGCCGGATTCAGCGCCACGTCAGCGGTCATTTCGCCTTCATATTCAAAATCGACATCGCGTTCGTCGAGCAGCTTCACTGCGCCACGCACATTTTCCAGGAATGCGCCCGGCGGGTTGCCGAAATTGGAGTAGGAGAGGAAGGCGACGCGCGGGTCATGGCCCATGCGCCGGGCAACCGCCACCGTGCCTTCCGCGATATCGGCGAGTTCACTGGCCGTCGGGCGCTCGTTGACCGTAGTATCGGCCAGGAACACGGTCTTGTCCTTCGATACCATGACATGGATGCCGAACGGCGTGCGCCCCACTGCGGGGTCCATCACCCGCTTCACTTCGCGCAATGTCTGCGCATAGGGTCGGGTCATGCCGGTGATCATTGCGTCGGCCACGCCCATCTTGACGAGCAATGTGCCAAAGATGTTGCGGTCCCGGTTGACCATCCGCTCGCAATCGCGGCGCAGATAGCCGCGCCGCTGGAGCCGGGCATAAAGCAGGTCGACCATGTTGGGCACCAGTGGTGAATTGACGCTGTTGTGCAGCTCGAAACTGTCGGGATCGCGCACGCCCAGCGCCTTGAGTTTGTCGACCACATCGCCGCGCCCGACCAGCACCGGGATACCATAGCCCAAGTCACGGAACTGGATCGCGGCGCGCAGCACCACTTCTTCCTCCGCTTCGGCGAACACGACGCGCTTGGGATTGGCCTTTGCCACTTCATAGGCACTGGTCAGAACAGAGGTGGTCGGGTTGAGCCGGGCTTTGAGGGACTGGCGATAGGCGGCCATGTCGGCGATCGGCTTTTGCGCCACGCCGCTGTCCATTGCCGCCTGCGCAACGGCTGACGGCACCACTTCCATCAGGCGCGGGTCGAACGGGGCGGGGATGATATAATCGGGGCCGAAGCTGTGCGAGCGGCCATAGGCCTTGGCCACTTCCTCCGGCACCTGTTCGCGCGCCAGTTCGGCGATGGCATGGGCGGCGGCGACCTTCATCGCTTCGTTGATCGTCGTCGCCCGCACGTCCAGCGCACCGCGGAAGATGAAGGGGAAACCGATGACATTATTGACCTGATTGGGATAGTCCGACCGGCCCGTCGCCACGATCGCTTCGGGGCGAACCGCCTTGGCATCGGGCGGGGTGATTTCCGGGTCGGGATTGGCCATGGCAAAGATGATCGGCTTTTCGCCCATATCCTTGACCATGTCCGGCGTTACCGCGCCCTTGACCGAGAGGCCGAGGAACACGTCCGCACCCTTCATCGCTTCCTTCAGCGTGCGGGCGTCGGTCCTGACCGCATGGGCCGACTTCCACTGGTTCATGCCCTCGGTGCGGCCCTGATAGATCACGCCCTTGCTGTCGCACATGATGACATTGTCACCCGCCACGCCCAGCGCCTTGATCAGTTCAGTGCAGGCGATCGACGCCGCGCCCGCGCCATTGACCACGACTTTCAGGTCTTTCAGCTCACGTCCGGTCAGCATCGCCGCGTTGATGACGCCCGCCGCCGCGATGATCGCGGTACCATGCTGGTCGTCATGGAACACCGGGATGTTCATCCGCTCTTTCAGCGTTTGTTCGATGATGAAGCATTCGGGTGCCTTGATATCCTCAAGATTGATGCCGCCAAAGGTCGGCTCCATCAGCTCCACCGCATCGATGAAGCGATCGACATCCTCGGTCTTGAGTTCGATGTCGATGCTGTCCACGTCGGCGAAGCGCTTGAAGAGGACCGCCTTGCCCTCCATCACCGGCTTGGACGCCAGCGCGCCGAGATTGCCCAGGCCCAGGATCGCCGTGCCATTGGTGATGACCGCGACCAGATTGCCCTTGGCGGTATAATCATAGGCTGTGGCAGGATCGGCCGCGATCGCCAGCACCGGCACCGCGACGCCCGGCGAATAGGCCAGGCTCAGGTCGCGTTGCGTCGCCATCGGTTTGGACGCGATGATCTCGATCTTGCCGGGGCGGCCGGTCGAATGGAAAAACAGCGCCTCGCGCTCGGAAAATTCCACATTCGACTTGTCGGTCATCACTTACTCGCCTTTGCTGTCCGTTGCGTCGGCCCTAGCGGCAAGCGCGCCTTGTGGGCAAGTGCGAGAAGGCTTCTTTCCTGCTGTGCAGCTTGGCGCTATCCGGGCTTCATGCCCAGCGCCCCTAACGACATCGCGATCCAGCCCGCCCCCACGCCGATGATGGCGCAATATCTGGCGCTCAAGGCTCAGGCGAATGACTGCCTGCTCTTCTACCGCATGGGGGATTTCTTCGAACTATTCTTCGACGATGCCAAGGCAGCGGCCGCGACGCTCGACATCGCGCTGACCAGTCGGGGCGAACATGGCGGCGTGCCGATCCCGATGTGCGGCGTGCCGGTGCATAGTGCGGAGGGCTATCTCGCCCGGTTGATCAAGGCAGGCCATCGGGTCGCCATTGCCGAACAGACCGAAACGCCCGCGCAGGCCAAGGCGCGGGGCGGCAAGACGCTCGTGGCGCGCGATATCGTGCGATACGTCACCGCCGGCACGCTGACCGAGGAGACTCTGCTCGATTCCCGGCGCGACAATATGCTCGTCGCCCTTGCACAGGTGGGCGGAGAGGGCGAGATCGGCCTCGCCGCCGCCGATATATCGACTGGCCGGTTCGAGACGATGACCTGCCGCGCCATCGATCTGCCCGCCGAACTCGCCCGCCTGCGTCCCAGCGAGACGGTGGTTGCCGAAGGGGCAACGCTCGACATAGCCGACGCCCATATGTTCGATCGCGCAGCCTTTTCCAGCAGCCGCGCCGAAACAGCGCTCAAACGCCTGTTCGGGGTCGCGACGCTCGACGGCTTTGGCCAGTTCAGCCGGGCAGAGCTGGCGGCGATGGGCGGGCTGATCGCCTATCTCGACCATGCAGGAAAGGGGACGCTGCCCTTCCTTGCGCCACCCCTGCGCCAGACCAGCGGCGGCCATGTCGCGATTGATGCGGCAACGCGCGAGAGTCTGGAAATTGTCGCAACGATGAGCGGCGCGCGCGCGGGCAGCCTGCTGGGTGCGGTCGATCGCACGGTGACGGGTGCGGGGGCGCGGCTACTGGCGCAGGATTTGTCCGCGCCGCTGATGGATATGGACCTGATCGAGGCGCGGCTGGGGCTGGTGCAGCTGTTCCACGACGATGCGGGGCTGCGCGACCAGCTCCGTGCAGCCTTGCGCGCCCTGCCCGATATTGGCCGGGCGCTGGGCCGGGTCGCGGTGGGCCGGGGCAGCCCGCGTGACCTTGGCCAGTTGCGCGATGGCCTTGGCGAAGCGCGGCTGCTGCGTGAGCGGCTGGGGCGGTTGCCCGACCAGCCGCTGCTCCTCGCCCGCCTGCTCCCTGCGCTCGATGGCCATGGCGCGCTGGTCGACAGTCTGGCGCGGGCGCTGGTGCCCGCCCCGCCGACCGAAACGGCCAGCGGCGGCTATATTGCCGACGGCTATGATCCTGCGCTGGACGAGCTGCGCCGCATGGCGGGCGATGGCCGCCGCGCGATTGCCGCGCTGGAGGCGAAATATCGCGCGCAGACGGGCATTTCGACGCTCAAGATCCGCCATAATGGCGTGCTGGGCTATCATGTCGAAGTGCCTGCCCGCGCCGCCGACTCGCTGATGGCACCGACAAGCGGCTTCACCCATCGCCAGACGCTGGCAGGCGTCGTGCGCTTCAATTCGGTCGATCTGCACGAGGAAGCCGGGCGGGTCGCGCAGGCGGGTGGACACGCGCTGGTGGCGGAAGCGGCGCATCTGGAAGATCTGATCGCCGCCGTGCTGGAGCGCAAGGCCGACATCGCCCGCGCCGCGCAGGCATTGGCCCGGCTCGATGTTGCCGCCGCGCTGGCCGAACGGGCGGCGGAGGGCGGCTGGCAGCGACCGCATTTCGTCGCGGCGGATGGCGCCGGGCCGTGTCTCGACATCACAGGCGGGCGGCATCCGGTGGTGGAGGATGCGCTGCGGCGCGAAGGGCAGGCCTTTGTCGCCAATGATTGCCGTCTGGTGCAGGACGACCGGCTCTGGCTGGTCACCGGCCCGAATATGGGCGGCAAATCCACCTTCCTGCGGCAAAATGCGCTGATCGTCATCCTGGCGCAGGCCGGGGCTTATGTCCCCGCGCAGGCCGCGACGCTCAGCCTGGTCGACCGGCTGTTCAGCCGGGTCGGCGCATCGGACAATCTGGCGCGCGGCCGCTCCACCTTCATGGTCGAGATGGTCGAAACCGCCGCCATCCTGGCGCAGGCGACAGCCGACAGCTTCGTCATCCTCGACGAAGTCGGGCGCGGCACCTCCACTTATGACGGGTTGGCGCTGGCCTGGGCGGTGGTGGAGGCGGTGCATGAGGTCAATCGCTGCCGATGCCTGTTCGCTACCCATTATCACGAACTCACCCGGCTGGCCGAAAGCCTCTCCTCGCTCTCGCTCCACCATGTCCGCGCCCGCGAATGGAAGGGCGATCTGGTGCTGCTGCATGAGCTGAGCGACGGACCGGCGGACCGCAGCTATGGCCTGGCCGTCGCGCGGCTGGCGGGCCTGCCTGCCGCTGTCCTGAAGCGCGCCAAGGATGTGCTGGCGCGGCTGGAGGCGGGCAAGGCCAAGACCGGCGGCATTGCGGCTGGGCTGGACGATCTGCCGCTGTTCGCCGCCGTTTCTGCCCAGTCCGAACCCGTGATCGACCCGCTGCGTGCGGCGCTCGACGGCATCGATGCCGACGCGCTGTCGCCGCGTGAGGCGCTCGATCAACTATATCGGCTGAAACAACTGGCCGCGACCAGCGACCATGACTAGATAGCCTCCATGGTCATGCAATTTCCCGCGCTGGGATCGCGCCGTGCGATCATTGATCGGCGCGCGATTTCCGACAACATCACGGCTCAGGCGCAACTGCACCGTAGCGATCCGATGCTGCTGCGCGGCCTGATCGTCAAGGAATTGAAGGCGGCGCTGGATGAGGGCCGTGCCGAGGTCGCCCGGCGGCTGGAGGCGAAGCCCACGCGCGGGCGGGAGGCGGTGACCGCCTTTGCCTTCCTGATCGACCAGATTTTGCGCCTGCTTTATGACGCGACGACGCACCATCTCTACCCGTCGGGCAATCGCAGCACCGGTGAGCGCATCGCTTTGATCGCGGTTGGTGGCTATGGCCGGGGCGAAATGGCGCCGCATAGCGATGTCGATATCGGCTTCATTACGCCCTGGAAGCCGACCGGCTGGACCGAGCAGGTCATTGAATCCATGCTCTATTCGCTGTGGGATCTGGGCCTGAAAGTCGGCCACTCCAGCCGCTCCATCGACGAGACGATGCGGATGGCCAAGGCGGACCTGACCGTCCGTACCGCCCTGCTGGAGGCGCGCTATGTCTGGGGTGACCGGGCGTTGTACGAGGAAACCTCGACACGCTTCGACGCCGAAGTGATGCAGGGCACCGCCCGCGCCTTCGTCACCGACAAGCTGGCCGAGCGCGAAGATCGTCACAAAAGGATGGGTGACAGTCGCTATGTCGTCGAACCCAATGTGAAGGAGGGCAAGGGCGGCCTGCGCGACCTGCACACATTATTCTGGATCGGCAAATATGTGAACCGGGTGCGGTCGGTCGCCGAGCTGGTCGATGTCGGGCTGCTGACCCAGCTGGAATTGCGGCAGTTCCAGAAGGCGGAAGATTTCCTGTGGGCGGTGCGCTGCCACCTCCACACCATCACCGGACGGGCGGAGGATCGGCTGACCTTCGACCTCCAGCTGGAAACCGCGACGCGGATGCGCTTTACCGGGCGGCATGGCCGGTCGGGGGTTGAGCGCTTCATGCGCTATTATTTCCTCAACGCCAAAATCGTGGGCGACCTGACTGCCATGTTCCTGGCCCATCTGGACGACCAGATGGCGGCGAAGGGGCGGCGCTACATCCCCGCCATGTTCCGCCGACCCAAGAAGCTGGACGGCTTCGTGCTGGAACGCGGGCGCCTGTCGCTGCCGAGTGACGATTTCTTTCGCGAAGACCCGGTTCGCCTGATCGAGATTTTCGCTGTGGCTGACCGACATGGCCTGTCGATCCACCCCGGTGCGATCCGCGCCGCCAGCCGCGACGCTGGCCTCATCACCGCCAAGGTGCGCAAGGACCCGCGCGCCAACGCCGCCTTCATGGATGTGCTGACCAGCCCACGCGATCCCGAAACGGTGCTGCGCTGGATGAACGAATCCACCGTTTTCGGCCGTTTCGTCCCCGATTTTCGCCGGGTCGTGGCGCAGATGCAGTTCGATATGTATCACCATTACACGGTGGACGAACATACGATCCGCGCCGTCGGCCTGCTCGCCCGGATCGAAAAGGGCGAACTGCCCGAAGATCATCCGCTGGCGTCCGAACTGATGGGCAAGCTGCTCTCGCGCCGCGTCCTCTATGTCGCGGTGCTGCTGCATGACATTGCCAAGGGGCGGGGCGGCGACCACAGCATCTTGGGCGCGGAAGTCGCCGAACATCTCTGCCCGCGCCTTGGCCTCACCCCGGCGGAAACGGAAACCGTTGCCTGGCTGGTGCGCTATCATCTGCTGATGTCGGCCACCGCCTTCAAGCGCGATCTGGCCGATTACAAAACCATCCTCGATTTCGTCGATGTCGTGCAAAGCCCGGAGCGGCTGCGGCTGCTTCTCTGCCTGACCGTGGTGGATATTCGTGCGGTGGGGCCAGGGGTGTGGAACAGCTGGAAGCGGCAGTTGCTGGGCGACCTTTACGAGTCAGCCGAAGAATTGTTGCGGCTGGGCCATAAGCAGAAGGGCCGCAGCGAACGGGTCGCGGCCAAGCAGGAAACGACGCGGCTGGCGTTGGGCCTGCCCGACGCGGAGTTTGAACGGCTGCGCAGGCGGCTGCCCGAATCCTACTGGATCGCCGAGCCAGAGGATATATTGATCCACAACGCGCACCACATATTGGCTTCCGCCGACGCGCCCTTGTCGATCGCGGCCCATTATTATCCGCAGCGCGGCGCGACGTTGGTGACGGTCTATGCCACCGACCATCCAGGGCTGTTCTACCGTATTGCAGGCGCCATCCATCTGGCGGGTGGCAATATCATCGACGCGCGCATCCATACGACGCGCGATGGCGTGGCGATCGACAATTTCCTGGTGCAGGACCCGTTCGGCGGCGCGTTCCACGATCCCGATCAGCTGACCCGCATCCGCAACGCGATCGAGGATTCGCTGTCCAACCGCCACCGGATGATCACCAAATTGTCGGCGCGCCCGCTCACCCGGACCCGCGCCGAAGCGTTCCGCATCGTTCCCAACGTGCTGATCGACAATAAGGCGTCCAACCGCTTCACGGTGGTGGAAATCAACGCCGCCGACCGGCCTGCCCTGCTGTTCAGCCTGGCCAATGCGCTGTTCCAGTCGAAGGTCACGGTCCACAGCGCCCATGTCGCCACCTATGGCGAGCGTGCGGTCGATACTTTCTACGTCACCGACCTGCTGGGCGGAAAGATAGAGAGTAAGGCGCGGCTGCAAACGCTGGAGCGCCGCTTGCTGGAAGCGGCAGGCGGCGAGGTGGATGAGGCGCTGGAGCGGGCCTGACCTTACCTCAATCCGTTCGTTTCGAGCGAAGTCGAGAAACTGCGCGTTACCGTTTCTCGACTTCGCTCGAAACGAACGGAGGTCGGGAGTCGACGCTCAACACCCTTAGTCCTTAACCTGGCTGCGTGGCCAGCCAGGCCGCCACATCCGCCGCCACCTTGTTCGCCGCGGCATTGAGTGGCACGCCGACCGTGCCTGCCTCAATCTTCGCACCCACGGGCACGCTGGCGGTGAAGCGCTGCCGGGCAACTACCGTGCCGCTGCCCTTGGTCAATATGGCGTCATAGGTCACGACCGCGCTATTGCCCGGCGCATCGATGCCAAAGGCGACCAGTTCGCCCATCAGCCGCTGGCCCGCGTCGCCAGCATATTGGCCGGGGTCCAGCACGATCCGGTTGCTGGTTGCGGAAATCGTTTCCGCCAGCAGTTTCTGGAACAGGTGGCGTGGCGTATCGGCCCATTGCACCTTGGTCACATAGGCGACCGAGGTGGGCGACAGTTGCACCGGCACCCGCACTGTATCCAGCATCTTGGGCGCTTCGGGATCGGCCACGGTCAGGCTTGGTCCTTGCGCGCCGGTCAACAGGCGCCCCGGAATAACCTTCTGCACGGCGCTGAGAGCAAGCAACTGCTCAGGCGGTTTGGCCCCGAACGATACGCAGCCTGCCAGCAGGAAGGCGGCGGTGAGCGCAACCGTGGCGCTGCGCGTGTGGCGGTTGAACATGCGCCTTGTCCCTCTCATCATGGCTTGTAATCCGGCAATTTGGGCGATCCGACCAGCGAACCGGCCCCTTGCTGGTCCAGTTTCTCGGCAACACCCCGGAAGGCGCGCGACATTTCGCGCAGGTCGCGGACCAGCTGGTTGACCTCCGGCATGGTCTGGTTGCTGAACGCGCGCACGCCCGGCTGGGCCTCGGCGATTGTCTTGTCGAGCGTGTCGATGCTGCGGGTCGCCGACTGCACGCTCTTGCGCAGGTCGGCCATCAGCGGCTTGCCCTCATCGGTCAGCAGCGAATCAGTGGTGGCAGCCAGCTTGCCAATCTGTTCAGCCGCTACCCCGGTGCGCTGCACTGCGATGCGCGCTTCGGCCAGCGTGGCGGAGATTTCCGGGCTGCGATCGGCCAGCGAGCTGGAGATACGCTCGACATTGGCCAGGATACCCGCGATCGACTGCTGATTCTTGTCGTTCAGCAATTCGGTCAGCCGCTCGGTCAGGGTCGACAGCCGCTCCAGCAGCTGCGGCGCATTGTTGAGCAATTCGCCCAGCGCGCCCGGCTTGGTCGGGATCACCGGCACGCCGTCGGGGCAGACCGCCAGCGGGTTATTGGTCGGGCACTGGATCGGCGGCGCGCCCTTGACCGCGCCATCCAGCACGATTTCGCTCACGCCAGTGAAGCCCACGCCTGCGATCGTCGCAGTAGTGCCTTGCAGAACGGGCGTGCCCTCCTTCACCGAAATGCGCACCTTCACAAAGCCCGGATCGCGCTTCCACAGCTCGATCTTTTCGACCTGGCCCGACGGCACGCCGGAATAATTGACGCTCGACCCCTTCGCCAGGCCGTTGACCGACTGTTTGAAAAAGATGTCATATTCCTTGTTCTGCCCATCGGAGATGCGCGAGAACCAGAAGGCTGCCGCAATGATCGCCGCCAGCAAGATCAGCGTGACCGCGCCCACCAGCACATGGTTGGATCGGGTTTCCATATCCTATTGCCTTCCATCGGGCGGGGTCTGTGCCGCCCTATCCTGTTCGCGGTCATGATGACGGGCCACCGCCGCCGTTGCGGCGCGGCCGCGCGGGCCATTGAAATATTCCTGTATCCACGGATGATCGGTGGCCAGCAATTCGTCGATCGTACCGACCGCAATGACCTTCTTGTCGGCCAGCACGGCGACACGGTCGCAGATCGAATAAAGCGTATCAAGATCATGGGTGATCAGGAACACGGTCAGCCCCAGCGTCTGCTGCAACTGGCGGGTCTGTTCGTCGAACGCTGCCGCGCCGATCGGGTCCAGCCCGGCGGTCGGCTCATCCAGAAACAGCAGGTCCGGGTCCAGCGCCAGCGCACGGGCAAGGCCAGCGCGCTTCTTCATGCCGCCCGACAGTTCGGACGGATATTTGGGGCCAGCCTCAGCCGGCAGCCCGGTCATGCGGATCTTGTAGGCGGCGATCTCGTCGCGCAGTTCCGCGCCGATATTGGGATAATATTCGCGGATCGGCACTTCGACATTTTCAGCGACCGTCAGCGTGGAAAACAGCGCGCCGCCCTGAAACAGCACGCCCCAGCGCTTGCGGATCGCCAGCGCTTCATCGTCCAGCCGCCCGACCATCGATTCGCCAAAAACGTGGATTTCGCCCTCGTCCGGGGTCTGGAGGCCGATGATCGCGCGCATCAGCACCGATTTGCCGGTGCCGGACCCGCCGACCACGCCCAAAATCTCGCCCTTGCGCACGTCCAGGTCCAGCCCGTCATGCACGACCTGATCGCCAAAACTGTTGCGGATGCCGCGCACCGAAATCGCGATGTCGCTCTGCGCCATCACCTCCTCAACCCGCGCTTCCTCGGCCGCGATGTCGTCCTGTTCCGCCATCAGTTCCACCCCAGCCAGGTGAAGAATACGGCGAATATGGCGTCGAGGACGATGACCAGGAAGATGGCCTGCACGACCGCAGCGGTGGTGCGCAGCCCCACTTCCTCGGCATTGCCCTTGACCTGCATCCCCTGAAAGCAGCCCGAAATGGCGATGATCAGGCCGAATACCGGTGCCTTGATCAGCCCCACCCACAGGTCGGTGATCGGCACGACTTCGCGCAGCCGCTGAACGAAGGTGATCGGTGGAATGTCGAGCGCAATCGCGCAGAGAAAGCCACCACCAATCACCGCCATGATCGATGCGTAAAAGCCGAGCAGTGGCATCATGATGACGACCGCCAGCGTGCGCGGCAGCACCAGCGCCTCCATCGGCGACACGCCGATCGTGCGCATCGCATCGACTTCCTCGGTCAGCTTCATCGTGCCAAGCTGCGCGGCAAAGGCGGAGCCGGATCGGCCCGCTACCATGATCGCGGTCATCAGCACGCCCAGTTCGCGGAAGGTCAGCCGACCGACCAGATTGATCGTCAGCATTTCCATGCCGAACTGGCGCAACTGCACCGATCCCTGCTGCGCGATGACGATGCCGATCAGGAAACTCATCAGGCCGATAATGCCCAGCGCGGACACGCCAACCACCTCGAACCGCTGCACCACGGCATTGACGCGGAAGCGGCTGGGGTGGCGGATGACGCTCCAGGTGGCGACCAGCGTGCCGCCGAAAAAGCCGAGCAGACCCAGCATGGTCGATCCGGCGGTGCTGACCGCCTCGCCAATCTGGCTGACAATGCGGGTGACGGCGGGGACATGATCGGGACGGATCGCCACCGGCTCGTCCAGCGCGCCGACCGCTTCGATCAGGCGCATCGTATCGTCTCGCCCGCCCGTGATCGGGCTGTTCAGCCGCTTGGCGGTGCGATGCACGGTCCAGGCGCCTATCGTGTCGATATGGTCCACGCCCGACAGGTCGATCGCGCTGACCGGTCCCTGCACCGCATCCAGCCGACCGGGCAGGTCATGCAGACAGGCGACCGCCAGCGACCCGGAAAGCCGGATCACTGTGCCGTCGTCACGCATTTCTTCAGCAAGATCGGCGGCTTTGTTCATGCGATGGGATTACTGGTCCAATATCGGTTGCACGGCAAGCCGAAACGGCCCAACTGCAAGCCAGAACGAAGCATAGAGGCAAAAGTTTCGGACACGGCATGACGCACCGGCTGGCAATTTACGACATGGACCGGACGGTGACGTTCAGCGGCACCTATACCGGCTTTCTCATCCATATGGCGCGCGCCATGGCCCCGTGGCGGCTGGCGTTGCTGCCCTGCGTCGGGCTGCTGATGCTCGCCTATGTGGTCAAGCTGATCACCCGCCAACGCCTGAAGGAACTGAATCAGGCGCTGATGATCGGTTTCAATGTCGAACGTGCGCGTTTGATGCCCCATGTCGAAACCTATGCCGACAAGGTGGTGGCGACCAATTTGCGTCAGGGCGCGGTGGCGCAGATCGCGCAGGACCGGGCCGATGGCTATCGCCTCGTCCTCGCCACCGCCTCCTACCGCCTCTATGTCGAGCCGATCGCCCGGAGGCTGGGCTTCGATGCGGTGATCGCGACCGATCATCTGTCCCAGGATCTGCGCTATGTCCGCGCCAAGATTGCGGGTGAAAATTGTTACGACACCGGCAAGCTGCGGATGATCAAGGCATGGATGGTGGCCGAAGCCATCGACCGCAGCCAGGCCCATATCCGCGCTTACTCCGACCATGTATCGGACGCGCCGATGCTGGAATTTGCCGACATCCCCTTCGCCTCCAACCCGCACAAGAAGCTGGCCAAACTGGCGGCGGCGCGCGGCTGGACGCGGGTGGACTGGGATTAGACGACCCGCGAGGGGAGTGGCTCTCCTGCAAAATGGGCGGACAGATTGGCGATCAGCATCTGCGCCATCTGCCCGACCGCCTCATGCGTCGCCCCGCCAGTATGCGGGGTCAGCACGATATTGGGGACATCGGCCCAGCGCGCCGGATCGGTCGGTTCGGGATCGAACACGTCGATCGCTGCGCCGCCCAGCCGCCCGCTTTTCAGCGCGGCGATCAGCGCCTCCTCATCCACCAATTGCCCGCGCGCGACATTGACCAGCAGCCCGTCGGGTCCCAGCGTCTCCATGATCGCCGCCGAAATCATCTTGCGGTTGCTTTCATCGGCGCGCGCCGCAACCAGCAAAATGTCGCTCTGGCGCGCCAGCGCTTCCAGACTGTTGGCGCGTGGCCAGGGGAGGGCAGGCTTGTCGCGCGGTCCCCACCAGCTCACCTGCATCCGCATCGCCTGCGCCCGCTCCGCCGCTGCAATGCCGATCGACCCCATACCGACGATCCCCAGCTTTGCCCCGCCCATCGACCGGGTGCGCGTCTTGGCCTCGATCGTCCAAAGTCCCGCGCGCAAATGCCGGTCGCCGCCGACGATCCAGCGACGATGGGCGATCATCAGCCCGATCGCATGATCGGCCACATCTTGCGCATTGGCATCGCCGGCATGGGTGACGGCGATGCCGCGCGCCTTGGCCAGCGTCAGGTCAACCCCGTCATAGCCCACGGTGAAACAGGCGATCAGCGACAGGCGCGGCATCGCGTCGATCAGCGCCCTTTCCAGCGCAAATTCGCCCGCCCAGATCACCGCATCCACCTGCGCCAGCGCCGCCGTGTCCGGCTGCTCCCACAGAGTCATGACGTCATAATCCTGCGTCAACAGCGGCACCACGGGGGCCAGCAAGGGCTGGCCCACCAACAGTAGAGGACGGCGCATCTCAACCAATCGCCCGCAATGCCTGGGCAAAATCGGCGATCAGATCGTCGGCATCCTCACAACCGATCGAGATGCGCACCATATTGTCGCCAATCCCCAATGCTGCCTTGCGCGCGGCAGGCACCGACAAATGCGTCATCGCGGCGGGATGGCTCGCCAGCGTTTCGGTTCCGCCCAGGCTGACCGCCAGCTTGGCGATCTTGAGCGCGTCGAGAAAGGCGAACGCCTCCGCCTCGCCACCTTTCAGGTAAAGCGAGAAGGTCGATCCCGCCCCGCTGCAATGGCGCGCATAAATGTCGCGCTGCCGCTCACTTTCGGGAAAGCCCAGATAGACGATCTTCTCCACCTGCGGCTGGTCCTTCAGCCAGGCGCACACTTTGGCGGCATTCTCGCCCGCCCGGCTCATCCGCAACTCCAGCGTCTCCAGCGACCGTAACAGCATCCATGCCGAGTGCGGGTCCAGGATCGTGCCGATCGTGTTGCGCATCAGCCGGATCGTGGTGATCAGCGCATTGGACCCCAGCACCCCGCCCGCGACCAGATCACTATGCCCGCCGGCATATTTGGTCAGGCTATAGATCACCAGATCCGCGCCATGGGCCAGCGGCTTCAACCATAACGGCCCCAGAAATGTATTGTCGATCGCGATCGGCGGCACATGGTCCTCGCCCTCAAACAGGAAGTTGCGCCGCGCGACAACGGCCTCGATATCGACCAGCACATTGGTCGGATTGGCCGGACTTTCCAGATAGATCATCGCAACGCGGCCCAGACCCCTGGCCTTCTCTATCACCGTGCCAATCTCGTCCTCGCTCGCGCCAGCGGGAAAATCGAGCCACTGCACCCCGAACTTGCCCAATATCCGCCCGATCAGCGATTCGGTCGCGGCATAGAGCGGGGCTGAATGGACGATCACGTCGCCCGGCTGCACCAGCGCCAGCAAGGTGGTGGCGATGGCCGACATGCCGCTGGAAAAAAGCAATGCATCCTCGGCCTCCTCCCATACCGACAGCCGATCCTCGGCAATTTCCTGATTGGGACCGTTGAAGCGCGAATAGACAAGGCCCTCCGATCCGCCGGGCCTTATGCCCGTCACCCCTTCAAAATGCCGCTTGCCCGCCGCCGCGCTCTCGAACGCGAAGGTGGAGGTGAGGAAAATCGGCGGCTTGAGAGACCCCTCCGACAGGGTCGGATCATAGCCATGCCCCATCATCAGCGTCGCAGGTTTCAGCTTGCGCCCGTCAATCTCCATGATCGGCGGCTTGGGACGGCGGCGGTTGGATTCGACACCGGTAAGGTCGGCTTCACTTTCGCCAGACATAGATTATCTCCTGCTCGATACGGCGTCTGCTGCGCCGCTCCTGATGGCGCGATGATAACGCAGGGACGGGCCGGAGGGCCAGAGGGTGACGTAAGAATATTTCGCGTGTTGGTATTTTAGTTGCCGCATAGGCGGCGGTGCGGACGAAGCCGGTGACACCGGACGGGCGCCTCCCTACATCCCGTTCATGGTTCTTCTCCCCCCCGTGCTGGAACAATGGTTCGCCGCGCGCGACTGGACCCCGCGCGCCCATCAGCGCGCGATGCTCGCCGCCGCGCGCCGGGGCGATCATGCGCTGCTCGTCGCGCCGACCGGTGCGGGCAAGACGCTGGCCGGGTTCCTGCCAACGCTCACGGACCTGATCGAACGCCCGACCGACCGGCTCCACACCCTCTATGTCTCGCCGCTTAAGGCGCTGGCGGTCGATGTCCGCCGCAACCTGCTGACCCCGATCGAGGAAATGGCCCTCCCGATCCGCGTCGAAACCCGCACCGGCGACACACCATCGGATCGCAAGGCGCGCCAGCGGGTCAAGCCGCCCCACATCCTCCTCACCACGCCCGAATCGCTCTCCCTGCTGCTCAGCTATCCCGACGCAGTGCTGATGTTCGCCGATCTGCAAACCGTCATCGTCGATGAAGTCCACGCCTTCGCCACCCAGAAACGCGGCGACCTGCTCAGCCTGTCGATGGCCCGGTTGCAGACGATCAACCCCGGCCTGCGCCGCGTCGCTTTGTCCGCCACCGTTGCGGACATCGACGCCTACCGCGCCTGGCTCGCGCCAGATGGCGATATCGACACGGTCGCCGCCGTGCTGGGGGAGGCTGGCGCAGAACCCAACGTCACCATCCTCATCCCCGAAGGCCGCGTCCCCTGGTCGGGTCATTCGGGCAAATATGCGGCCAGTCAGGTCATGGCCGAAATCGCCGCGCACCAGACCACGCTTGTATTCTGCAACACGCGCGGCCTCGCCGAACTCATCTTCCAGTCATTATGGTCGGCCAATGACGCCAACCTGCCCATCGCCATCCACCATGGCAGCCTGTCGATCGAGGCGCGCCGCAAGGTGGAAAGCGCCATGGCAGACGGCAAACTCCGCGCCCTCGTCGCCACCGCGTCGCTCGACCTGGGCGTCGACTGGGGCAATGTCGATTGCGTCATCCAGATGGGCGCACCCAAAGGCTCTTCCCGCCTGCTCCAGCGGATCGGCCGCGCCAATCACCGGCTTGATCAGGCCAGCGAAGCCATCCTGATCCCCGGCAACCGCTTTGAATATCTCGAAGCTCGCGCCGCCCTCGACGCGGTGGAGGCGGGCGAACGCGATGCCGATGATTTTCGCGCGGGCAGCCTCGATGTGCTGGCCCAACACATAATGGGTCTCGCCTGCGCCGGGCCGTTCCGCGAAGCGGACATGCTGGCCGAAATCCAGTCCGCCACCCCCTATAGCGCACTGACCCCAGAAGGTTTCGCCGCCGTCCTCCATTTCATCGAGGGCGGCGGCTACGCCCTGCGCGCCTATGACCGGTTCAAGCGGCTGACGCAGGACAGCGACGGCACATGGCGCGTTTCCCACCCCCGCTTCATCCAGCAGCATCGGCTGAATGCGGGCATCATCGTCGATCAGCCAGCGCTCGCCGTCCGCTTCGCCAATGGCCGCAAGCTCGGCACGGTGGAGGAGGGCTTCGCCGCCCAACTCACGCCCGGCGACAGCTTCTTCTTCTCCGGCATGGCGCTGGAGGTGGTGAAGATGGACACAAGCGATCTGATCGTCCGCGCCACGTCCAAACAGGCGCGCATCCCCAGCTGGGGCGGCACTCGCATGGCCATGTCCACGCGCCTCGCCGACCGGGTCCGCACCTTCCTCGCCAGCCCAGACCAATGGCACCGCTTTCCGCCCGACGTGCGCGAATGGCTCGACATGCAGAAATTGCGCTCGGTCCTGCCGCAACCGGGGCAATTGCTCATCGAAACCTTCCCTCATGAAGGGCGGCATTATCTGCTCTGCTACAGTTTCGAAGGCTGGAACGCGCATCAGTCGCTGGGCATGTTGCTCACCCGTCGTATGGAGAGCCAAGGACTGATGCCGCTGGGCTTCGTCGCCAATGATTATGCGCTGGCCATCTATGGCATGAAGCCGGTCATCGATCCGCAAAGCCTGTTTTCCGCCGACATTCTCGACCATGAATTTATCGACTGGGTCGAACAGTCGAGCCTCTTGAAGCGCGCCTTCCGCGACGTCGCGGTCATATCCGGCCTGATCGAGCGTCAGCATCCCGGCAAGCGCAAGACCGGGCGGCAGGTCACTTTCTCCACCGACCTTATCTACGACGTGCTGCGCAAATATCAGCCCGACCATCTGTTGCTCAAGGCCGCCTGGGCCGACGCGCGCGCCCGCATGACCGATGTGGGGCGGCTCGGCGACCTGATCGACCGCGCGGCGACGACCATGCTGCATGTCACGCTCGACCGGGTCAGTCCGCTTGCTGTCCCTGTCCTCATCCTCATCGGTCGCGAGCATGTCGCGCAAAGCGCGGCGGACGACGCGCTGCTGATCGAGGCGGAGGCGCTCGTCGCCCAGGCGATGCGCCCCGATTGAGTATGTCTGGAGCAATCATCGAAAACGCCACTATCTGAAAGCAAGATAAGCCGTTTCTCTTGGCGGTCATCCGGGTTCATTCAGCGTTTCCCAGTCCGAGGGGTGTCGATCGCCACGATCGACGAAACAACAGAGGAACCTGATCATGCCGAATTCACCGATTTCGGCCGCGCCCCTGCGCGGCCTGACCTTGGCTGCCGTCAGCCTGTCCGCGCTTATCGGCGCGCAAGTCTTTGCCCAGACGGAAACGCAGATCGCCGCACGCATGGCGACCGTGACCCTGCCCGCCGACGCTGGCACGACCATGGCCGTCCCCGCCGAAGCCGCACCCGCAGCCATCCCCAACCTCACCCGCGACAATGGCGCGCCGATCGGGGCCAATCGCAACAGCAAGACGGCGGGCGACCTTGGCCCCGTCCTGCTGGAGGACACGACCCTCATCGAAAAGCTGTCGCGCTTCGACCGTGAGCGCATCCCGGAGCGTGTCGTCCACGCCCGCGGCACCGGCGCGCATGGCATGTTCCGCGCCACCGCCGACATTAGCGATCTGACCCGCGCCTCGCTCTTCACATCGGGCAAGGAAACCCCGGTATTCGTCCGCTTTTCCAGCGTCATCCACCCGTCAGGCAGCCCCGAAGGCCTGCGCGATCCGCGCGGCTTTGCCACCAAATTCTACACCGATCAGGGCAATTGGGATCTGGTCGGCAACAACCTGCCGGTCTTTTTCATCCGCGACGCCATGCAGTTCCCCGACATGGTGCATAGCCTCAAGCCCTCGCCCGTGACCAACAAGCAGGATCCCAATCGCTATTTCGACTTCTTCTCGAACACGCCTGAATCCACCAACATGCTGACCCAGCTTTATTCCAATCTGGGTACGCCATCCTCCTACCGCACGATGGACGGCAATGGCGTTCACGCCTTCAAGCTGGTGAACGCGCAGGGCAAGGTGACCTTTGCCAAGTTCCGCTGGATCAGCCGTCAGGGCGTCAAAAATCTGACTGCCAAGGAAGCCGGCGCGGCGCAGTTCAACTTCATGACCGACGATCTCTATCGCGAAGTCGGCAAGGGCAATGCCCCGATCTGGGACCTGATGATCCAGACCATGACGCCGGACCAGTTTGCCGGTCTCGACTATAACCCGTTCGACGATACCAAGGAATGGCTGAATGTCCCCTTCCGCAAGATCGGCGAAATGACATTGAACAAGATGCCCGCCAATTATTTCGAGTTCACCGAACAGTCGGCCTTTGCCCCCGCCAATATGGTGCCAGGTATCGAAGCCTCGCCCGACCGCATGTTGCAGGGCCGCCTGTTCAGCTATTCCGACACCCAGCGCTATCGCGTCGGCGCGAACGTCATGTCGTTGCCGGTCAACAAGCCGCTGGCACCGGTGGTGAATAATTATCAGGACGGGGTGATGGACGGGACGGGGTCGACCTCCAACGTCAATTATTTCCCCGCGACCGTCCAGAAGCAGGCGGCTGCGGAATTTGGCCAGTCCACCTATGACCTGAACGCCACGGTCGATGCCAAGCCGATCGAAAAGACCAATAATTTCGCGCAGGCGGGCATTTTCTACCGTTCGCTCTCGGCCAGGGACAAGGCGGACCTGATTGCCAACCTGGCGGGCGATCTGGGTCAGGTGACGTCCGACCGCACCCGCACGATCATGGTCAGCTACTTCTATCAGGCCGACAAGGATTATGGCACGCGGCTGGCCAAGGCGGTCAATGTGCCGATGGGCGAAGTAACCAAGGCCGTATCGGAATATGAAGCCGCCTACCCGCAACAGCGCATGACCGTGCGCTGATAACAACCATAAAAGCCCCTCCCCTTCAGGGGAGGGGTTGGGGTGGGGCCGCGCCGCCGGAGGCCACGCCTGAAAATCACCAAGGACATCCCCATGCTCTCCCTCCTCCTCGCCGCCACGCTTGCCGCCGCTTCCCCCGCGCCCGACGCTCTCCCCACGCCCGAACGCCGCCAGCAACTCCTGTTCGACGCCGCCCGCCTCGGCCGCACCGACATGATCGCCCCGCTGGTCACGGCTGGCGTGGACATCAACGCCACCGACGCGCGCGGCTTCACCCCGCTGATCCTGGCCGCCTATAATGGTCAGGCAGAGACGCTCGACGCGCTGATCGCGGCAGGCGCTGACCCCTGCAAGCCCGATGTATCACAGGGCAACACCGCGCAGATGGGCGTCGCGTTCAAGGGCAATGACGCCATCGCCGCCCGGCTGCTGACCGCCAGTTGTGACGTCAATGCCCGCAACAAGGCAGGCCAGACCGCGCTGATGATGGCCGCCCTGTTCGGCCGCAGCGCGCAGGTGACGATGCTGGTCAAGGCAGGCGCGGACCCGGCACTTGCCGATGCGTCAGGCCGCACCGCCAAAGCCGTGGCGCAGGGGCAGGGCAATGACGCCATGGTCGCGCAACTGGAAGGGCGCAAGTAAAGCCCATCTCCGTTCGTTTCGAGCGCAGTCGAGAAACCTGCGCGCCTTCCCCTTACGGCGCGCCCTCGTCCTGCTCACCCCCGCACCCTTTCAACACGCCGTCGCCAAAAGCCACCGCCACCCGGTCGCGCCACAGCGCGTCGCTCATCCCGTCGCTGCACGGTCCTTCGCTGATCGTCATGGCAAACCCGTCGCCGGAATAGCGAATCACGCGCTCCTCGACATGATGCGCCACGGCGAAGCGCACCGGCGGATGATCCGGTCGTTCCAGCGTTGCGGCGTTCCCGCGCACCGTCACCGCCCAAAAGGGTTCAGTGCCGATCGCCCGATAATCGGGTGTAGACTTGACTTGTGACGGGGCAGAGTGTGTTTCGCGTGAAACAGAAAGATTGTC
Source organism: Sphingobium sp. FG125 (assembly GCF_057809795.1). Lineage (NCBI taxonomy): Bacteria > Pseudomonadati > Pseudomonadota > Alphaproteobacteria > Sphingomonadales > Sphingobiaceae > Sphingobium > Sphingobium sp. FG125. Next base: position 58,903 of record NZ_JBMDKQ010000015.1, on the reverse strand, counting down.
ATTTTTCAATGACTTATTCTGTTTGGCCGGCGCGGAGCCATTCACCGGCGGTGCACTATTCACCACCACTGGCGCGGCCTGACTGAACGACCCTGTATCATTGTCCAGCTCAGTGTCACAGCCAGCCAGCCCCGCGCCCATCAGCACGACGCCAGCCAGCCGCAAGCCCGTCACCTTAAACGTCCAGATTGGCGACGTTCAGCGCATTGTCCTGAATGAACTCGCGGCGCGGTTCGACGATTTCGCCCATCAGGCGGCTGAAAATCTCGTCGGCGACGTCCGCCTGCTCGACCTCGACCCGCAACATCGAGCGATTGTCCGGGTCGAGCGTGGTTTCCCACAGCTGTTCCGCGTTCATTTCGCCCAGCCCTTTGTAGCGCTGGATCGCCAGCCCCTTGCGCCCGGCGGCCAGGATCGCCGCCAGCAATTCGCTTGGCCGGGTCACCAGGGTCGAACCCTTGGCGGCGACCGCTGGCAACTCGTCCTCACCTGCTTCTTCCGCCGCCTGCGCCGCCTTGGCGCTCACCAGCCGCGATGGCGTCACATAGCTTTGCGATTCCTCGATCGCCAACGTGTGCAGCTTGCGCGCCTCGGCTGACCCGACAAAGCCATGTTCGATGACATGATGGTCGGTCACGCCGCGCCACAGCCGCTCGAAATGGAAGCCGCCTTCCTCTGCGATCCGGCCGGTCCATTTGCCTTCCGCATCCTGCGCGCCCATCCACGCAACCGCAGCGGCCAGACGGGTCGCCTGCTCGTCCTGCGACAATTCGGGGTCCAGCGCGCCGGTCAGGCTCAGCGCCTCGATGATCGTCGGGTCATAGCGACGCGGCACATAGCGCATCACCGCGCGCATCCGCCGTGCATGATCGACCAGGCTTTTGAGGTCATTGCCGGTTCGGCTGCCGCCCGGCCCTTCCAGCACCATCGATTCGACGCCATTGTCGACCAGATATTGCTCCAGCGCGGTGTCGTTCTTCAGGTAAAGTTCGCTCCGTCCCCGCGTCGCCTTGTACAGCGGCGGCTGGGCGATGAAGAGATGCCCGGCCTCGATGATCTGGGGCATCTGGCGGTAGAAGAAGGTCAACAGCAGCGTGCGGATATGCGCGCCATCGACGTCGGCGTCGGTCATGATGACGATCTTGTGGTAACGCAGCTTCTCGATGTTGAAATCGTCGCGAATGCCGGTGCCCATCGCCTGGATCAGCGTGCCGACCTCCTTGGAAGAGATCATCCGGTCGAACCGCGCGCGCTCGACGTTCAAAATCTTGCCCTTCAAGGGCAGGATCGCCTGATTATGCCGGTTGCGGCCCTGCTTGGCCGACCCGCCCGCCGAATCGCCTTCGACCAGGAACAGTTCGGACTTGGCCGGGTCGCGTTCCTGACAGTCGGCCAGCTTGCCGGGCAGGCTGGCAATGTCCAGCACGCCCTTGCGCCGGGTCAGTTCGCGCGCTTTCTTGGCCGCTTCCCGCGCGGCGGCGGCGTCGATCACCTTCTGGATGATCATCTTGCCATGCGCGGGATTTTCCTCCAGCCACTCGGCCATCTTGTCGGCCATCAGGCTTTCAAGCGGCTGGCGCACTTCGGAACTGACCAGCTTGTCCTTGGTCTGCGACGAGAATTTGGGGTCGGGCAGCTTGACCGATACGATCGCGGTCAACCCCTCGCGCATATCCTCGCCGGTCAGCGACACCTTCTCCTTCTTCAACATGCCCGACTTGTCGGCATAATTGTTGAGGGTCCGGGTCAGCGCCGCGCGGAACGCGGCCAGATGGGTGCCGCCGTCGCGCTGCGGGATGTTATTCGTGAAACACAGCACATTTTCATAATAGCTGTCATTCCATTCCAGCGCGACGTCGATGGTCACATCGTCGCGCGTGCCGGAAATGGCGATCGGCTCCGGCATCATCGCCGCCTTGTTGCGATCGAGATATTTGACGAAGGCCGCGATGCCGCCCTCATAATATAGCTCGACCGTCTTGCTTTCCTCATGCCGCGCGTCGGTCAGGAACAGGCGCACGCCGCTGTTGAGGAACGCCAGCTCGCGATAGCGATGCTCCAGCTTGTCGAAGTCATAGTCCGTCACATTCTTGAACGTGTCGGTGGAGAACATGAAGGTGACCTTGGTCCCCTTCTGCCCCGGTGCCGCCGGGCCCAGCACCTTCAATGGCGCTTCGGCGTCGCCGTTGCGGAACCGCATCCAATGTTCCTGGCCGTCGCGCCAGATGTTCAGCTCCAGCCAGTCGGACAGCGCGTTCACCACCGACACGCCCACGCCGTGCAGGCCGCCCGACACCTTATAGGCATTGTCGTCGCTGGTATTCTCGAACTTGCCGCCCGCGTGCAGCTGGGTCATGATGACCTCGGCCGCCGACACGCCTTCTTCGGTGTGGATGCCGGTCGGGATGCCCCGGCCATTGTCCATCACGCTGACGGAGCCATCGGGGTTCAGGGTGATGTCGATCCGGTCGCAATGCCCGGCCAGCGCCTCGTCGATCGCATTGTCGCTGACCTCGAACACCATATGGTGCAGGCCCGATCCGTCGTCGGTATCGCCAATATACATGCCGGGCCGCTTGCGCACGGCATCCAGCCCTTTCAGCACCTTGATGCTGTCCGCGCCATATTCGTTATTGTTCGGGCTATTCTGGGGTTCGTCGCTCATGCCGAGCATATAGGGAAAGCCTCGCTGAAACTAAAGCGAAACATGGTGCCTTCCCCCGCACGCCGGACCAGTCTATCCCCTGTGCCATGTCGCGCACCATCGCCCTGTTTTTCCTGCTCGCCGCCTGTTCCGACAGCCGGGAGGTGCTGGACGAATTGCCCAACAGTTCGCTGGCCGGTGCGCCCCGCGCCGAAGTCCCCGAAAGCCGCATGGACGCGCCGGTCGCCCGCACGGTAACGATTGGCGAGGATGGCCCGCGCATGGACGCCTGTGGCGGCATGGGGCAGGTGGCCCGCACGGGACCAAACGGCCTGCCGCTGCGCGCCGCCCCCTTTGGCGACGCGAAAATCCTGACCAGCCTCGCCGAGGGCGACCGCGCCTATATCTGCACCCGCAGCCTTGACCAGAAATGGCTGGGCGTGGTGCTGGCCCCCGCGCCCGCCGCCGACAACAGCACGGACGCCGCCGATTGCGGCGTCTCCTCACCGATCGACCGCAAGCAGCCCTATGACGGTCCCTGCGTCAGCGGCTGGGTGGCCAGCGCCTATGTCCGGCTGATCGCCGGCTAAATCCTAAACCCCGCCCAGAAAGTCGATCTTGCCGATCGGCACGCCCGCCTGACGCAGCAGCGCATAGGCCATGGTCAGGTGGAAATAGAAATTGGGCAGGGAAAAGGTCAGCACATGGCTGCTGCCGGTAAAGGGAATCTCGCCACCCGGCACCTTCAGCACCACGGCGGCATCCTCCCGCCCGTCAATCTTCTCGCGCGGCACCGCTTCCAGCAGCGCGATCGTCTTGGCGATGCGCGCCTGTAACTCGTCGAATGTCAGTTCCGTGTCCGCCATCGCCACCGGCTCCAGATCACCCAGCCGCGTCACCGTCCCCTTGGCGGTATCGCAGGCGAACTGCACCTGCGCGGTCAACGGCTTCATGTCCGCGATCAGCTGCGCGCCGGTCAGCGTCGCGGGGTCGATGCCCTTTTCGACTGCAAAAGCAGCCCCCTTGTCGAGCAACCCCGACAGCGCGTTCAGCCCGCGGATGAACATGGGAACAGTCAGATCGTATAATGCGGTCGCCATGGCTCGCGTCCCCCTCTTATTGGATGCCGGTGAACACCAGCTTCTGCACGCGCCGGCCGGTATTGACCTCGGTTGCATAGATATTGCCGTCGCTGTCGGTATCAATGCTGTGCAGCCAGGTAAATTGTCCTGCCTGCCGTCCGACCCGGCCAATCGCGCCCAGCACCTCATGCGTCTTGCGCAGCAAGATCCAGATGCGCCCGTTCATCATGTCCGCGACATAGAGATAGGTCTGGTCGGGATCGGGCGAAAAAGCGATGTCGGTGACCGTATGGGTGCCGCCCGTCTCGCCAGCGATCACGAGGTCGCGCACGAAGGTCAGGCCGCCATCCTTGCCCCGCCTGAACAGTTGCGCCCGATTATTGTTGCGATCGCAGACATAGACATGGCCGTCCCGTGTCGGCACCACGCAATGGACGATATCGGCGAAGGTCTGCGCCTTGGGATCGGCGATCTTGCCGGGATCGACGGCGTGGCTCTGGTCGAACGCGCCCTGCCGCGTTGGCGCAATCGGCGGCTTGGCATAGGCGCCCCAGCGCCCCTTATAGCCATTGGTCCGGGCATCATATCCGATCACCCGACGGTTCACATAACCATCCGAAATCAGGACCATGCCGTCGGAATGGTTGACGTCGGACGGGTTGCCCAGCTGGTCGGTCGCATCATTACCGCCGGTCTTGCCGCGCTGGCCGAAAGCCCTGATGAAAGTGCCATCGGCGCGATAATTCAGCACGACATGATCGTCCTTGCCATTGCCCCCGAACCAGATGGTGCCAGCGGCGTCGACAAAGATGCCGTGCAGGCTGGCTGGCCACTGGTTGACTCCATCGACGCTCGGCGCGCTGCCAGGCCCGCCCCAGCCGCCCCGATAGCGACCGTCGCTGCCAAAATGGACCACGGGCGGGGCTGGCTTGCAGCAGACCGCGATAGGCGGGCTTTGGGCCAGGCCCGTGTCCGTCGCCGTCAGGCTATGCGGGCGATGCACGACCCAGACCGAATCATCGGGCGCGACCGCCACCCCGCTCACCTGTCCCAGCAACAGATCGCCGGGCATATTGGGCCATGCCGCATCGACCTTGAACCGGGGCATTTTCGTACCCGCAGGCGCAACCTGCTCAAAAGCGAGCGGGGCAAGTGCGCTGTTATCGGTCGTGGCACTGGTCAATATCAGCAGGCAGGCGGCAATCAGGGGGCGCATCGGGACGGCTCCGGTGTCGGGGGTGGACCGGTCGATCATGCCCGGATGGCCGCTCCGGTCAATCTCCCTTCAGGCCAGCGCCGCACGCTCCGGCGCGTCGATGCGGAACCAGGGCAGGGCATGGTGGACGATCCAGCCAATGCTCATCGCGTAAAGAACCGTGCCTGCGCCCACCGTCCCGCCCAGCAGCCAGCCGATCGCCAGCACGGCCAACTCTATGCCTGTGCGAACCCATTTGACCGGCAGACCCGTGCGACGACACAATCCCGTCATCAGCCCGTCGCGCGGCCCCGGTCCCAGCCCCGCACCGATATAGGCACCCCCGGCAATCCCGTTCAGCACGATTCCCGCACCCAACCAGGCTGCGCGCATCGCAAATCCCTCCGGCGTCGGCAGCAGCATCAGCGACAGGTCCACTGCCGTGCCGATCACGACGATATTGGCCACCGTGCCAATGCCCGGCCGCTGGCGCAGCGGCCACCACAAAAGCAGCACGATCGCGCCGACCAGATTGACCGTCATGCCAAAACTTAAGGCCAGCCGGGGCGCCATCCCCTGATGCAGCACGTCCCACGGGTCGAGGCCCAGATTGGCGCGCAGCATCAGCGCCATGGAAAAACCATAGAGGCCAAGGCCCCAGAAAAGCTGGAAAAGGCGGTGGATCATCATGGGCAGGCTTCTTCGTCACAATTGGCCTTTTCCAAAAGGACCATTTGGACATAAATGGCTATGACCATCCGCAAATTGGATCAGATCATCATGTCCACTTCCTTCCTTCGCCCGCCCTCCCTGCTCCGCCTGCTCGGCGCATGGCGCGCGCAGGACAGCGCCCAGCCCGCCTATCGCCAACTGGCGCAGGCGCTGCGGATGCTGGTGCTGGACGGACGTGTCGGTCTTAACGTCCGCCTGCCGGGTGAGCGCGAACTGGCCGCCGCGCTTGGCCTGTCGCGCACGACGATCGCGGCGGCGTTCGACCGGCTGCGGGACGAGGGCTATCTGGAAAGTCGGCAGGGGTCGGGCAGCGTCACCCGCCTGCCGCCGGGCCGTGTCGAGCCGCCCCAGGCGGACATCGACATGATCACTGGCGGCAATCTGCTCAACTGGACCCATGCCGCCCTGCCCGCTGCGCCGGGCGTCGGTCGTGCCATGCAGGCCGCGGTCGAGGCGCTGCCCGCATATCTGGGCGATCTGGGCTATGATCCGCTTGGCCTGCCCGTGCTGCGCCGCGCCGTCGCCGCCCATTTCGACCGGCGTGGCTGCCCGACCGAGCCGGACCAGATCATCATCACCAATGGCGCGCAACAGGGCTTTTCGCTGCTGCTCCACTGGCTTGCAGGACCGGGGGATCGCGTCGTGATCGACCATCCGACCTATCATAACGCGATTCAGGCGTTGCAGCGCGCCCATGTCGTGCCGGTGCCGGTCGGCCTGCCGACCCATGGCTGGGATATCGACGCAATGGACGCCGCCTTCCGCCAGACCGCGCCGCGCTTTGCCTATCTGATCGCCGATTTCCACAACCCGACCGGGCGCAGCATGGACCCGGCGACTCGCCGCGCGCTGGTCGCTGCCGCCACCCGCAGCCACACCCCGTTGGTGATCGACGAAACCATGGTGGCGATGGGGCTGGACTTCGCCCCACCACCGCCGGTCGCGATCCATGATCCTTCGGGGCGGCAGGTCATCACCATGGGATCGGCGAGCAAGATATTCTGGGGCGGGCTTCGGGTGGGCTGGATTCGCGCCGATCCGCAGACGGTCGCGGCATTAGGTCGCCTGCGCACGACGATGGACATGGCGAGTCCCGTGGTCGAACAGTTGGCCGTCGCCCATCTGATCGACGCCGACGAAGGGCTGGGCGCGCGTGCCGATATGTTGCGCGGGCGGCGCGACCATCTGCTGGCGCTGCTCGAACAGCATCTGCCCCATTGGCGAGTCGAATCGCCCGCTGGCGGCCTCTCGCTCTGGGCCGAACTCCCCCGTGCGGAGGCGACCGCACTCGCGGCGCTGGCCGAAAGCCTGGGTGTTCGTGTCGCCGCCGGGCCGCGCTTTGGTGTCAGCGGCGCGTTTGAACGCTTCCTGCGCCTGCCCTTCACCCTGCCCGAAGCGCAACTCGCGACCGGCGTGGAACGGCTGGTCCAGGCCGACGCCCATCTTCACGCCCGCACCCCCAGGGCGCGCGATTCGCTGGCGCTTGCGCTGGAGGCGGACCGACTGATCTGACGGCGGGGCCTGTCAGGCGTCGATGCCGACAATCTGTTCGATGGTGGAAAAGCCGTCGCGCGCCATCAGCGCCTTGAGGCCGTGATTGATCCGCTTCGCCAGATACGGTCCCTCATAGACCAGCGCGCTGTAAAGCTGGACCAGCGATGCGCCCGCCCGGATGCGGGCATAGGCCTGTTCCGCATTGGCAATGCCGCCAACGCCGATCAGCGGCAGTCGTGCGCCCAGCAACCGTCGGAAATCACGCAGTTTCTGCAAGGACAGGTCGGTCAGCGGCGCGCCCGATAGCCCGCCGGTCTCGCCTGCATGAACCGACCGCAGCGTCGGGCGGGTGATGGTGGTGTTGGACACGATCAGGGCGTCGATCCGATGGTCGAGGCAGGCAGCGGCAATATCCTCCATATCCGCCGGCTCCAGATCGGGCGCGACCTTCAGGAAAATCGGTGTGGTCAGCTTGCCCCGCGCCGCCATCACCGCGCCCAGCAGTTCATCCAGCGCGCCGCGATCCTGCAACGCGCGCAGGCCCGGCGTGTTCGGGGAGGAGATATTGACGGTCAGATAGTCGGCCAGCGGGGCCATGACCTGCACGCCGGTAACATAATCGGCGATCCGGTCGGTCGCATCCTTGTTCGCGCCGATATTGATGCCGATGACCGGCCCTTCACCCACCGGACGGCGATAGCGCGCGATCCGGTCCGCCGCCGCGCCCTGCCCGCCATTGTTGAAGCCGAAACGGTTGATCACCGCCTTGTCCTCGACCAGCCGGAACAGCCGGGGGGTAGGGTTACCCGGCTGGGCCAGCGGGGTCAGCGTCCCCAGCTCGGCAAAGCCAAAGCCCAGGCCATGCATCTTGTGCGCGACTCGGCCTTCCTTGTCATAGCCTGCCGCCAGACCGACCGGATTGGGGAAGGGGATCCCCGCGATCTTGCTCGCCAGCATCGGGTCCGGCCTCAGCGGGCCGGGAGTCGGCATCAGGCGCAGCGCGGCGATCGACAGATTATGGGCGCGCTCGGCATCAAGGGCGAACAGCAGCGGGCGGATCAGACGGTAGGGCATGGCCGCGCTATGCCAGCGGCAGGGCTATCCGTCGAGTCGCTGTTGCAGCATAGCCACAGCCCCTTCCTAACGTCATTTCATAACAGGAAACGTCATGATTGAGATCGTTTTCGGCTGAAAAATGTCCGATCCGTCCAATAATATTGCCGCGATTCGGGGGTAAAGCGTCCCTGCGACCCGAAGGCTCTTAGGCTTCCAGCCGATGAGACCTTTTACTGGCCCGGCAATGCAAATTGCCGGGCCATTTTTTTGTGCAGTGCGACACAAGCGAACAAAAGTTACAGTTTATTATCCATCCCGCTTGCGCGCGCACGATGTTGGCGCATAGTAAATCCCAACTGGGGTAAGAATATGGGGTCGCATCACATCGACAGGACCGGGGGCTGTGTCGCTCTGCCGGACGAACGCGGGCCGCTATCCTATACCGTGGCCGCCGCGCAGGGGCCTGTGCGGCTGCGCTACTTTGCGCCACCTGAACATTTGCGCGCCTATTTCGGCTCTCTTTATTTGTTCACTGTATCGGCCGACCATTATGCCGACGTAACCCGTGCCGACGTGCCGCAACTGCGCTTCATGCTCGATGGCGGGGGCCAATATCATTTTCAGGACGGCGTGGCGATGACGACGCCCGACGTCTGCCTGCTGGGGCCGACCATGGGTGCGACCCGGTTTGAACTGGACCGGCCCGCGCGGGTCGTGGGCATTTCGCTGCTGCCCGCCGGCTGGCTGGCGCTGCATGGCAGTGATACCAGCCTGCTCGCGGACCGATTGTGCGATCTGGCGGCGGAACGGGGTGATGCCTATGCGCGCTTGCTCCACGACCTGCGCGCGCTGAATGATGATCAGGCGGATGCGATGGCCGCTCTGTGCTGGGCGCAACTGGGGACGATGATCAAGCCGCCGCGCCAGGCGACCTGGGCGCTGCTCCATGCCGTCGACGCCTGGCTGATGGACGAAGGATCGCCGCGGATCGAGATATTGGCGGAAACCACCGGCCTGTCGCCGCGCCAGCTCGCCCGGCTGACCAACAAATATTATGGCGCGCCGCCCAAGCTGCTGGCGCGCAAATATCGGGCGCTACGCTGTTCGGCCAAGATCGCGCTCGACCGGGAAAGCTGGCAACTCTTGTGCGACGAGGCGGGTTTTTACGATCAGTCGCACTTCATCCGCGAGATCAAGCATTTCATCGGCCTGACCCCGCACCAGTTGCAGACCGAACCGTCCGCCGTGGCGCAACTGACCTTGCTGCGCCGGTCGCTGGGCGCAGATGTCGCGACGCTCAACCGGTTGAGCTGAGTTTCCCCAAAAAAGCCTTGATAAATGGCGCGCGGGGGACCAAATGCCCAATCAGACGAATATGGTCTGATTTGAGAATGGTTCGCAACGCGCATGAAATTGTCCAGCTTCGCTGACTATGCCGTGGTCCTGATGTCGGCCACCGCGCGCCATTGCGGCCATGCGAAACTGAACGCCACGATGCTCAGTGCGGAAACTGGCATTCCGTTGCCGACCGCGCAAAAGCTGGTGAGCCGCCTGTCCGCCGCGGGCCTCCTCGAATCGAGTCGCGGCACCGGCGGCGGTGTGCGCCTGTCGCGCCCGCCCGCCACGATCACGCTGGCCGATGTGGTGGAGGCGGTCGAGGGACCGATCGCCATGACCGCCTGTGCCGACACCGGCGCGCATGACTGCACGCTGGAGCAGGACTGCCGCATCCGCCCGCACATGAATGTGGCGAACATGGCGATCCGTTCGGCGCTGGCCGGGGTGACGATCGCGAGTTTGACGAGAGAATTGGCATGACCGAAGTAACCACCAGAGAAGCCCGCAATGCCGAGGCACAGGAGGCCGCCGACCGCGCGTCCACCTATGAACATGGCTGGGCGTCGGACATTGAGCAGGATTTCGCGCCAAAGGGGCTGAACGAGGATACGGTCCGCTTCATTTCGGCCAAGAAAAACGAGCCGCAATGGCTGCTCGACTGGCGCTTGAAGGCGTTTGCGATGTGGCAGACGATGACGCCGCCCGACTGGGCGAAGCTCAATGTCCCGCCGATCGACTATCAGGACGCCTATTATTACGCCGAGCCGAAGAAGAAGGTGGAGCTGGACAGCCTGGACGAGGTCGACCCGGAAATCCTCGCCACCTACAAGAAACTCGGCATACCGATCGCCGAGCAGGAGATGCTGGCCGGCGTCAAGGGCAGCCGCCGTATCGCCGTCGATGCTGTGTTCGACTCGGTGTCCGTCGCCACCACCTTCCGCAAGGAGCTGGAGGAAGCCGGCGTCATCTTCCGCTCGATCAGCGAAGCGGTGCGCGAATATCCCGATCTGGTGAAGAAGTGGATGGGCAAGATCGTGCCGATGCACGACAACTACTTCGCCACGCTGAACTGCGCAGTCTTTTCCGACGGCACCTTCGTCTACATCCCCAAGGGCGTCCGCTGCCCGATGGAACTCAGCACCTATTTCCGCATCAACGCGGAAAATACCGGGCAATTCGAACGCACCCTGATCGTCGCGGACGAGGGCAGCTACGTCTCCTATCTCGAAGGTTGCACCGCGCCGATGCGCGACGAAAATCAGCTGCACGCCGCCGTCGTGGAACTGGTCGCGCTGGACGATGCGGAGATCAAATATTCCACCGTCCAAAACTGGTATCCGGGCGACGCGGACGGGAAGGGTGGCATCTATAATTTCGTGACCAAGCGCGCCTTGTGCCAGGGCAAGAACAGCAAAGTCAGCTGGACCCAGGTCGAAACCGGGTCCGCCATCACCTGGAAATATCCAAGCTGTGTGCTGAACGGCGAAAACAGCGTCGGCGAATTCTACTCGGTCGCGCTGACCAACAATATGCAGCAGGCCGACACCGGCACCAAGATGATCCACAACGGCAAGGGATCGCGGTCGACCATCGTGTCGAAGGGGATCAGCGCAGGCCGCAGCAACAACACCTATCGCGGCCTCGTCCGCGTCGCGCCGGGCGCGGAGGGCGTGCGCAACTTCACCCAGTGCGACAGCCTGCTGCTGGGCGACCAGTGCGGCGCGCATACCGTTCCCTATATCGAGGTGCGCAACCCGTCCGCGCAGATCGAACATGAAGCGACCACCAGCAAGATCAGCGACGACCAGCTTTTTTACGCCATGCAGCGCGGCCTCGACCAGGAAAGCGCCGTCGGCCTGATCGTCAACGGCTTCGCCCGCGAAGTGCTGCAACAACTGCCGATGGAATTTGCGGTCGAAGCGCAGAAATTGCTGGGCATTTCGCTGGAAGGCAGCGTGGGCTAGTGGGTCACCAGACCGACCTTAACGACTGGGCAATCCAGATAGACTCCCCTCCCCTTCAGGGGAGGGGCCGGGGGTGGGGCGTCTCGGCCGGGCGGCTCGATTCGATGGCAACATACGCCCGCACCAATCGTTGCAATCCGACCGAACCAGAAGCCAGGTTGTGGAGCATTCTCGCCCGTTCGCAGCTTGGAGGCTATAAATTCCGTCGCCAGGCCGTGATCGGCAACGCCATCGCTGATTTTCTGTGCCCGCGCAAAGCGCTGGTCGTGGAAGTTGACGGCCACACTCACGGCAATCAAACGGCTGACGCGCGGCGCACTGATCAGTTGGAAAGGCTTGGCTATCACGTCTTTCGGGTCACGAATGATGACGTGATGCGCAATCTGAAAGGGGTGGGACAAGCGCTGCTCGATTGTCTCGAAAGCCTCCCCGATCGGCGCACGCCCCACCCCAACCCCTCCCCTGAAGGGGAGGGGCTTTCTGAGATCAACGAAAAGACGAGTGACTAGATGAGCGACGAAGACGACATACAGGATGCCCTCGCGGATTTCGCGGAGGATGTTGGTAATGGCCAGTCATGGACCGCCGCGATCCGTATCCTGACCGAGGATTATGAGCTGGAAGAGGGCGAGCTGGAACCCCGCGCGCGCGCCGATTTCGGCGATCTTGACGCGTTCGAGGCGCAGAGCCGCGACGCCCTGCAAAAATCCGACGCCGCGATGACCGAGAAACTGCGCAAGGACAAGGCGTTCCACAAGGCAAAAGCCCCCAACCTCGCCCGCATGGGTCCGGTCAGCGAATTCGTCGTCGCGCTGCTCGAAAAGGGACCGCCGGAGGGGGAAGCCGACTGGTGGCCCTATATGCCGATCAAGCGCCATATCGACACGCTGTTCCCGGCCCCCGGCGATGTGCGCGACATGGCCTTCTGGACCGCCCGCACGCTCCAGCGTGCGCACGAAAATTGAAGCAGGCGTCGCCCTTCATCCTCCCCTTTAAGGGGAGGTGGCTGGCCGAAGGCCAGACGGAGGGGTGTCACCCTCACGATGGGGCGACACCCCTCCACCATCGCTACGCGATGGTCCCCCTCCCCTTAAAGGGGAGGATTTTGAGAATTGCACTGCCGGGAATGATCCATGCTTGATATCGACACGCTCACCAACGAAATTGACGGCAAGGCGATCCTGAAAGGCCTGTCGCTCCAGATTAACGCGGGGGAAATCCACGCGATCATGGGGCCGAACGGCGCGGGTAAATCGACGCTGGCCTATACGCTGGGCGGGCGACCGGGTTATGAGGTGACCGGCGGCACCGCGACGTTCGACGGCGCCGACCTGTTCGATCTGGACCCGCATGAACGCGCCGCCGCTGGACTATTTCTGGGCTTTCAATATCCGGTCGAAATCCCCGGCGTGTCCAACCTCCAATTCCTGCGCGAAAGCCTCAACAGCCAGAAGCGCGCGCGCGGGGAAAAGGAACTGAATGGCGGCGAATTCATCCGCCTCGCCAAGGAAAAGGCCGCTTTGCTCGGCCTCGACATGGACATGCTCAAACGCCCGGTGAATGTCGGCTTTTCGGGCGGCGAAAAGAAGCGCGCCGAAATGGTGCAGATGGGCATTCTTGATCCCAAGCTTGCGATCCTCGACGAAACCGACTCCGGCCTCGACATCGACGCGCTCAAGATTGTCGGCGCGGGCATCAACGCGATCATGCGCAAGCCTGACAAGGCCGTGCTGCTCATCACCCATTATCAGCGGCTGCTCGACTATGTGAAGCCGGACTATGTCCATGTGCTGGCGGGTGGACGGATCGTGAAGTCGGGCGGCCCGGAACTGGCGCTGGAGCTGGAACGTGAGGGGTATGCCGAGGTGGTCGGATAACGCAATCTCTGTCCTATCGCGGCAAAATATGGAATAATATAATTCAATTACAATGACTTATACAAATAATACCGCGCATATGGGCGAATTTGAACTAGTTTGAACCGCAAGGCATTGAAAACAAAGCGATGAGCATGTTGGACCTACCTACAAGCAGCGACGAAAGCTGGCGTTATAGCGACTTTTCAGCGCTCCAGAGCGTCTGGCCGCTGCCCGCGCCGGTGCGAATCGACGTGGCGGCAGGCGACGGCGCGCACCATCATCTGTTGCAGGACGCTGCTGATGGCGTGGCGGCGGTGCATGATTATGTCGTGACCGTGGGCGATGGCGCGCGCTGCGATTTTCATGTGCTGAACATTGGCGGCAAGCTGGGCCGGGTGACGATCCACGTCACGCTCGGCAAGGGCAGCCATTTCGAGCTGGGCGGTGCCATATTGGGCAGCGGCGATCAGGTGCTGGAAATCGTCACCAGCGTCACCCATGCGCAGCCCGACGCGACCAGCGGCCAGACCATCCGCTCCATCCTGTCGCAACGCGCGACCGGCAGCTATCTGGGCAAGATTGCGGTCGCCCGCGACGCGCAGCGCACCGACGCCTTCCAGTCGGTCAAAGCCATGCTGCTGGACCGCACCGCGACCGCCAACGCCAAGCCGGAACTGGAAATCTACGCCGACGACGTGAAATGCGCCCATGGCGCGACCGTGGGCGAACTCGACAAGGCGGCGCTTTTCTACATGGCCTCTCGCGGCATGGACCCGGCAACCGCCAAAACGCTGCTGCTGCGCTCCTTCGTGGCGGGCGTGTTCGATAGCGTAGCGGACGAAGCCGTGCGCGAAATGCTCGAAGCCGCCGCCATCGCCAAGCTGGAGGCGCTGGTATGAGTGACAACAAAATAAGCCCCTCCCTTTCAAGGGAGGGGGAAGGGGTGGGTGCGATTGCTTCTTCAGCAATCGCTGGCGCAGCCACCTCTGACGTCGCAGCGCTCACTTCGCTCGCGACCCACCCCAACCCTTCAAACGAGGCACGTGACTCGTTTGAACTTAAAAGGGAGGGGCTAAAAGGATTGCGCGCCGATTTCCCCGGCGTTCTCGACTGGCACTATCTCGACAGCGCCGCCACCGCGCAAAAGCCCCACGCGGTGATCGACGCCATCGCCCGCGCCTATGGCCCGGACTATGCCACCGTCCACCGCGGCGTCTATGCGCGGTCGGCCAATATGACGCTCGCCTATGAAGCGGCCCGGCGCAAGGTTGCCGACTTCATCGGGGCAAAGTCTGACAGCGAAATCGTCTATGTCCGTGGCGCGACCGAGGGGATCAACCTGGTCGCTCAATGCTGGGCAGGCGAACAGCTCAAGGCGGGCGACCGCATCCTCCTCTCCACCCTCGAACATCACAGCAATATCGTGCCGTGGCAGATGGTGGCGGAAAAGGTCGACGCCCATATCGACGTCGTGCCGCTGACCGATGATGGCCGGATCGACCTGGACGCCATGCGCGCGATGATCACGCCCCGCCATCGCATGGTCGCGCTCGCCCATGTGTCCAACGTGCTGGGCAGCGTGCTGGATTGCCGCCGCGCTGCCGACATCGCCCATATGGTCGGCGCGCGGATATTGATCGACGGCTGTCAGGCGGTGCCGCGCCTCGCTGTGGATGTCCAGGCGCTCGATTGCGACTTCTACGTCTTTTCCGCGCATAAACTTTACGGCCCGACCGGCATCGGCGTGCTGTGGGCACGGGGCGAACTGCTCGACGCCATGCCCCCCTATCAGGGCGGCGGGTCGATGATCGACAAGGTGACGTTTGAAAAGACCACCTACGCCCCGGCACCGACCCGGTTCGAGGCGGGGACGCCGCATATCAGCGGCGTGATCGGCCTGTCGGCGGCGATCGATTATGTGCAGGGACACGGGCTGGACGCGATCCACGCGCATGAATGTGCGCTGGTGGCAAAGGCGCGCGCGGCGCTGGCCGATCTCAACAGTGTCCGCCTGTTCGGGCCGGACGACAGCGCGGGCATCCTGTCTTTTGAGGTCGAGGGGGTGCATCCGCACGATGTCGGCACCATATTGGACGAAGCGGGCGTCGCGATCCGTGCCGGGCATCATTGCGCCCAGCCGCTGATGCGCCATCTGGGCGTGGAAGCGACCGCGCGGGCCAGCTTTGGCATTTATAGCGATGAAAGCGATGTGGACGCGCTGGTGCGCGGACTTGAGCGGGTAAGAAAGATTTTTGGATGATGAGCGAAGAGCGCAGGATCATGGTGGAAGAGGTCGAGGCTGTGGACGCCCCGCCCAAGGCGCGCGTCGAAGAGGCACCGCGCCAGCGCGACTATCTCGACGGCTTCCTCGCCGCCAAGCCGGCCGAAACGCCTGCGGGCGAGCCGGGCGGCAATGTCTATGACGGCGTGATCGACGCGCTCAAGGATATTTTCGACCCCGAAATCCCGGTCAACATCTATGATCTGGGGCTGATCTACGGCGTCGATGTATCGCCCGACAATCATGTTGTCGTCACCATGACGCTGACCACCCCGCACTGCCCGGTCGCCGAATCCATGCCGGGCGAAGTCGAACTGCGCGTCGGCGCGGTGCCGGGCGTGGGCGACGCGCAGGTCAATCTGGTCTGGGACCCGCCATGGGACCCGGCCAAGATGAGCGACGAAGCGAAGCTGGAACTGGGAATGCTGTGATGACCACCGAGACCAAGACCCGTGCCCGCCCCGCCGCCGTCATCCTGACGCCGAGCGCGGAGCAGCGCATCGCCGACCTGATGGCCACCGCGCCGCAGGGGACGATCGGCGTGAAGCTGTCGACGCCCAAGCGCGGCTGTTCGGGCCTCGCCTATTCGGTCGACTATGTCAGCGAGGAAGCGAAATTCGACGAGAAGATCGCCACGCCCGGCGGCACCTTCTACATTGACGGCGCGTCGGTCCTCTATCTGGTCGGATCGACGATGGACTGGGTGGAGGATGATTTCACCGCCGGCTTCACCTTCGCCAACCCCAATGCCAAGGGCGCCTGCGGCTGCGGCGAGAGCTTCACGGTCTAATCTCCACCGCCGTTCGTTTCGAGCGAAGTCGAGAAACATCGTGCGCAGTTTCTCGACTTCGCTCGAAACGAACGGAGGGTATGTTTTGCCTCATCTGTTGACCTTTGGCCTGGGCTATACCGCTACCCGCCTTGCCACCCGCCTGTCCGGGGAAGGCTGGCACATCACCGCCACCCGCCGCAACGGCGACGCGACCACGCTGGCCTTCGATGACGAACCCGCCGTTCGCGCCGCCATCGCCAGCGCCACCCATATCCTCTCCTCCGTCCCGCCCGAAGGCGACACCGATCCGGTGCTGGCCCGCTACGGCGCCGCCATAGCCGCCGCCCCGGCGCGCTGGATCGGCTATCTCTCCTCCACCGGCGTCTATGGCGATGCGTGCGGGGCATGGGTGGATGAGGGCAGCCCGGTCGGCACCGGCCGCCGCACCGCCCGCGCGGAGGCAGACCTCGCTTGGGGTGCCCTGCGCAGCGATGTCCGTCGTTTCCGCCTGCCCGGCATCTATGGTCCGGGCCGCTCGGCGCTCGACCGGGTCCGCGCGGGCAAGGCGCATCGCATCGACCTGCCCGACCAGATTTTCAGCCGGGTCCATGTCGATGACATCGTCGCCGGGATCATCGCCTCGTTTAACGGGCTACCGGGCATCTATAATCTGGCCGACGACCTGCCCTGCGCACAAAATTGGGTGATAGAGGCAGCCTGCGACATGCTGGGCCTGCCCCATCCGCCGCTGCTGACACTGGAACAGGCCGCCCTGTCCCCCATGGCGAGAGCCTTCTATGCGGAGAACCGCCGCGTCGCAAATGGTCGCGCCAAACGGCTGCTTGGCTGGTCGCCACGTTACCCGACCTATGTGCAGGGACTCGCCGCCTGCCACTGGGCGGACGCCTGATTCGGTTGGGCGCAAAGTGCCGCGGTCGATACCGCTTGTTAACCACATGACCGCGATAGCGGGCCATCACTTGTCCGGGGACAGACAGATGGATCGCATCGACCACATATTTTGCACACTCAGCCAGCGGATGAGCAGCCTGTCGCACCCCGGTCGGGCAATGTCTGCGCCGGAACCACTGTCCAGCCTGATCGACAAGGTCAACGCGGCCAAGCAGCGCTATCAGCCGGGACTTGGCCGGTAGCGGATCAGGGTTCGCCCTTCGATTCCTGCATCCGCCGTTCGGCGAACCATTGTTGCAGCATCTGGGCGGTGCAGCCGGTAAAGCCGTTGCTGCCGATCGCCGAACAACTGCCGGGCAAAGTCTGGCGCTGGACCTGCTCCATCGTCGCCACCTGACTGCCCCAGCCGGGGCCACCCGCCACGGCTGGCTTCTCACGTAGCTTCTTGGGAATGCGATAGCGTTCGGATTCCGGCTTGCGCGCGCACACTACAATCTCGCTGTCATCCTTGCCCTTGGGGCAGGGATCATCGCCATAGACGATCAGGTTGAAAATGCGCTCCGGCGGCGGTTCGGGCTGCGCCAGCGCGGGCATCACCGGCACCAGCGTCGCCGCGATCAGGACTATGGACATCGACAGGCGCATCACCGGAAAATCCTTCATTCGCCCCTGTCATGTCCCGCCTTGCCCAAAGGCGGGAGTCGTCATCCAGACGCCGCCCGGCACCCGGACCCGTCAGGGTTGCGAAGCCGGGGCCGCAGCCGCCTTGGCCTTTTCCTCCGCCACGACCCGCGCTTCGATCGCGTCGCTGTCGGCGTCGATGGTCGACAGCCGTTTGCCACGCTCTGCCTCGACCAGATCCTTCCAACTCGCATTGTCGAGCGCCTGCCGCTCCGCCTTGGCCAGCCGCGCAAGCTGCGCGAAGCAGCCGGTCGCGCCGCCGCCGCCAACCGGCGAGCAGCTTTCGGTGCCGGACCGGCCGACATATTCCATCGACCGCACCCGCTCGCCCCATGCCTGCTTGCTCGGTTCATTGGGGTCGCCGCGCAGCGGTTCGGGAATGCGATAGCGCTCTGCCTCGCCCTTGCGCGCACACACAACGATATCGTCGCCCTGGCTTTGCGGGCAGGCGTCGTCGCCATAGACGATGACGAGGTTGACCTTCTCCGTCGTCGGCGTGGCAGCCGCAGTCGGGGCGCTCGATGGCTGCGCCAGCGCGGGCATGGCAGCGCCCGTCAAGAGCAGCGCGGCGATCATCGGTATCCTTGTCATCCGTCGGTCCTTTTCAGATGCGCTTCGATAGCGCGATGGCGGCCCGGCATCCCAAACGGATGGCGCCCGACAAGAGGGGGTAGGCAGGGGCCTGCTGCGCACCATGCGCCAGCGCGGCATCGCGATGCTCGACTTCCTCTGCCTGAAAATCCGCAATGGCGGTGGAGAGTTCCGGGTCGTCACTGCCCAGTTGCATTAATTGTTCGCCATAATGGCGATCGATCTCCGTCTCGATCGCGGCAGTGCAGGCCATTGCCGCCTTGGGACCGATCGCCGCCGTCACCGCGCCCAGCGCAAAGCCCGCGACATTCCAGATCGGAGCCAGCGCGGTCGGGCGCACGCCGCGTCGCGCGATCATCGCGTCGAACGTCTGGCGGTGGCGTTCCTCCTGCGCGGCCATCCCTGCGATAATGCGCGCATCGGGATGCCGATCGCCCATGACGGCCAACTGCCCGGCATAGATTCGCGTGGCCCCAAATTCACCCGCCTGATCGACCCGCAGCATGGAGGCGCGATCGGCGGGCTTGCTGCGGCGACCGGGGCGGGGGAAATCCTGCTTCGCGCTCATGCGTTGCGTCCTTTGCGGGCCAGCAGCATCAAGATGGCGAGTGCACCACCCACCGACAAGAGGCCGTTATAACCCGCCAGCGAAATGCCCAGCAGGCTCCAAGGCGCAACGTCGCAGCGGGTGATCGGAGTCGCCATGATCTGGGTCAATATGTCGGCTGCGCTGCCCCCGGTCGGCGATGTGGAGCAGGCGGTCAGCCCTTCCCACCAGCCATATTCGACCCCGGCGTGGAACAGGCCGATGCCGCCGCTCACCGCGATGGCGATGGCCGCCAGCGTCGTGAACATCGCGCTGGTGCCGCGGTTGCCCTTCGCTGCAAAGGCCAGCAGCGCCAGCCCGATCGCCACCATATGCGGATAACGCTGCCACCAGCACATTTCGCACGGATGCAGCCCGCCCACATATTGCGACACATAGGCACCGCCCAGCAGCACGACGGGAATCAACAGCGCCAGCGCGCGGGCGAGGGGAAGTTTGCTCATCACCCCCGCTTAAACCCCCCGGCACCTTTCGTCATGCTGAACTTGCGGGACTCCCACACCATCCGTTCGGGCTGAGCGAAGTCGAAGCCCATCACTGACCCCGGACTTGATCCGGGGGAAGTGGCTTCGACTTCGCTCAGGGCGAACGGAGATGATAGAGAATCCCTTACTTCGCCCCCGGCTTCCGCGCCGTCGCCTGCGCGATGGTCGCACCCGGCGTGCTGGCCAGCCGCGAAATTGTCTTGAGCGCATAGTCGAGCTGGAAATCCTCCACGCCCTTCTTCTTCAGCTCCTCGGCCGACATGGCAAAGCGCGGATCGTCCTTGGCATCTTCCTCCAGCGACTTGTCGTCAGTCTTGATCTCGTTGATCAAATGGCGGCGCAGGTCGCTTTCGCGATATTTGGGACGGTTCTTATAATCGGGGTCGGACAGTTGCGGCACGCGGATATCGGGCTGGATGCCGCCTTCCTGCACGCTGCGGCCCGATGGCGTATAATAGCGCGCGGTCGTCAGCTTGAGCGCAGTGGTATTGCTCAGGGGCAACATCGTCTGCACGCTGCCCTTGCCGAAGCTGCGTTCGCCCATCACCAGCGCGCGATGCTGGTCCTGCAATGCACCCGCGACGATTTCCGACGCCGACGCTGATCCTGCATCAACCAGCACGATCACCGGCAGACCCTTGGCGTCGTCACCGGGCTTGGCATAATAACGTTCGACATCGCCCTTCGCCCGGCCGCGTTGCGACACGATCTCGCCGCGCTCCAGGAATGCGTCGCTGACCGACACCGCTTCGTCCAGCAGGCCGCCGGGGTTGGAGCGCAGGTCCAGCACATAGCCGGTCGGCTTGTGGCCCAGCGACTTGTCGATGCTGCGGATCGCCTGCCGCACATCGGCCCCGGTATTGGCAGAGAAGCTGACGATGTTGATGACGCCGATCCCGTTCTTCACTTCCCATTTCACGGGTTTGAGCTGAATAATCTCGCGCGTCAGCGTCAGGTCGATGGGCTTGTCGCGGCCCGACCGCACGATGGTCAGCTTGAGCGAAGTGCCTGGCGCACCGCGCATCTTGTCGACCGCCTCGTCCAGCGTGCCGCCATAAATGAGCTGCCCGTCAATATGGGTGATATAATCGCCCGCCTTGATCCCCGCGCGCCAGGCCGGAGTATCCTGCGTCGGCGCAATCACCTTGACCGCGCCATCCTCCTGCGTGACCGACAGGCCCAGGCCACCATAGCTGCCCTCGGTCTGGGTGCGCAGATTCTGGAAATCGCGCGCGTCGAGGAAGGAGGAGTGCG
Organism: Sphingobium sp. FG125; assembly: GCF_057809795.1. Lineage (NCBI taxonomy): Bacteria > Pseudomonadati > Pseudomonadota > Alphaproteobacteria > Sphingomonadales > Sphingobiaceae > Sphingobium > Sphingobium sp. FG125. The sequence continues at coordinate 37,956 of NZ_JBMDKQ010000015.1, read as the reverse complement.
GATCGAGGCTGGCCAGCATCCCGTCGATCGCGCCCTTGATCAGTTTCTCGTCGTCGACTTTCTCGACATAGTCGCTGCGCACCTTCTGGAACACGTCCATGAATTCATCGAGCGCCTTGTAGCTCGACGCCTCCCCATCGGCGAGCGCCGCAGTGGTGGCGGGAATGAGCGCAAGCGCCCCAAGCGCAAGTGCGCCCTGGAGGAAGGTGGATTTCATGGCTGTCCTTGATTCCGGCATCTGCGACCCATCATAAGCCGATTCGCGTCCCGACGCAAAAGCGCGCTTCGACGAGTGTTGCGCAGCGTCGATGAGCGTCGGGTTAATGGGCAGATTTAGAAGAAGCGGCGGCGAGGTGGCAACTTGGCATCCGGGTCGCTGCCACCTAGTTTGGCAAGGCGCCGGGCAGCATCCTGACTTTGTTGCACCGTTGAATCGCCCATGAGCCAGCCAAGGAAAAAGCGACATGCTTCATCTTCGGTTCGGAAGGATCGCGATCCTGACTGAAGCCCTCGTTCAGCGTAATATGTGATCCACATATCGATCAGCGGCAGATTATCGGCCAAGCGGACCGGTTGCCTTTTTATGACGTAAGTTTCGGAAATATCCACATCGTTGCCGATAACATAGGATGTCGGATCGATACCTGCGGCCTGCAGTGCCAATATGAGTTCAGAAAAAGTCATGACTTCACCTCAGTCCCACCAGCGGCACAATGTCCACCGGCCGCCCGTTGCGGCGTAGTTCGATGGTGATGGTCGGGCGCCCTGAACCGGTGATGGCGACCGGATCGCCCTGCCGCACGCTGTCGCCCACTTGCGCGGTAACCCGGTGCAGGCCGGTGATCAACGTGGTCCAGCCCTGCCCATGGTCGATGATCAATATCTGCCCATAGCCACGATAGGGACCGGCAAAAGCGATGCGCCCGGCAGTTGGCGCGACGGCCTGCGCGCCCGGCTGCGTCACCAGCGTCAATCCGCGCGATCGCACACCGCCGTCATTCACCTCACCCATGCCGGTGACGAGTTGGCCGACGACCGGCAGGCGATAGGGGGGCGGGCCGGTCAGCACCACGGCGCGGTCTGGGGCAGGGGCGCCGGTCTGATCGGGACGGGCGGGACGCAGCAGCGGGCCGGGCAGGGCGGCCAGCTGTTCGCGCAGGTCGCCTGCTTCCTCCAGCCGGTCCATCAGGTCGACAATATCGCGCGCCCGTTCGCCCAGCGCCAGCGCGCGTTCGCTCTCCAGCCCCGCATTGCTGCGATAATCACGCGCTGCGATCCGCTTCTGCGTTTCCAGTGCGGCGAGCTGCGCCTGCCGTTCCTTGCGCTGTTGCTGGCTGCGGGCCAGCGCGTCGGCGGCCTGTTGCGCGGTGGCGCGCAACGCCCGGCTGCGCTCCAGTTCGGCGCGCAGCCCCGCCGTGCGCTGGCGGATCACGGGCAGTATCTGCCCCAGCACCGCGCGCATATGCACCGCGTCGGTGACCGATCCCGGCTGGACCAGCGCCAGCGCCAGCGGGCGACGCGCCATCATCTGGAGCGCGGCGGTCAGACGCACCACCGGCTCCTGCTTGGCCGCCAGGCGCGCCGCCTGCGTCCGCTGCATTCGCGCGACGATGGCGATGCGCGCCTGCGCGCCTGCTATGTCGGCTTCGGCCTGCTGGATGCGTGCGGCGATAGCGGCGGCGCGGCGACGCGCCTGTTCCGCCTCGTCGCGCGCGGCCCCGGCCTGCTGATCCAGCCGGACGGACCGATCGCGCGCCTCGTCCGACTGGCGACGCGCGGCCTTCAGTGCGGCCTGTTCCTGCTGCAATGTGGTTCCTGCGGTGCCTGGCAGGATGATCGCCCCGTCATCGGCGGCGGGCAGGCGCGATGCGGCCAAGGCTCCAAGGCCCGCCAGCATCGCGATCATGATCCTGCCCCGTTTCACCGGGCTATCCTTCGCGATGATAGGGGTGGTTGGCAAGGATGGAGCAGGCCCGCCACAATTGTTCGGTCAGCATCGCGCGCGCCATCATGTGCGGCCAGGTCATAGCGCCAAAGGCGATCAGCAGGTCGGCGTTCGCCCGGTCCGCGTCATCGAACCCATCAGCCGCGCCGATCAGGAAGCGACATTCGCGCGTCCCCGCGTCGCGCCAGCCCTCGATCCTGCGGGCAAAGTCCATCGAGGACAGCTGCTTGCCCTTTTCGTCCAGCATCACCGTAACGGTGCCGGGCGCTTGCGGCGGCAGCTTGCCGCCCCGATCGGGCATTTCGGTTATCTTGTGCGGCATGGTCAGCCGCTTGACATAGCGGTCGACCAGATCGGCTTCGGGCGACCGCCCGATCTTCCCGCGTGCGATGATGTGGAGGAGCATTCAGCCTTGATCCGTTCGCCCTGAGCGAAGTCGAAGGGTTCGGCTGAGCCGCAGGCGAAGCCACTTCGCTACGCTCAGTGGAAGGCTTCGACTACGCTCAGCCCGAACGGTGTCAGGTTACGCCGTCCCCGCGACCGGTGCGTCGACAAAGCCCCACATCCGTTCCAGATTGTAGAAGCTGCGCACTTCGGGCCGGAACAGATGGACGATCACGTCGCCCGCGTCGATCAGCACCCAGTCGGCGACCGGCAGCCCTTCGATGCGGCACGAACGACCGGTGCCTTTCTTGACCCGCTCGGCCAGATGCTGGGCGATCGCCGCGACCTGACGCGACGAACGACCGCTTGCAATCACCATATAATCGGCGATGCTGCTCTTGCCTTCGAGGGGGATGGAGATGGTTTCCTGGGCCTGGTCGTCGTCGAGCGACTGCATGACGAGGGCGTGCAGGGCAGCCACGCTATCGGCCGCTGCGGCCGTATCGTTGGCAATAAGGGGTCTGGTCAAAAAAGCTCCATTCTAGACGATCAGCCGACGCGTGAGCGGGTCCCGCACACGTGCTTGTTCATATTCGCGATGCCAGAGGGGGTTCGCCTGCCGAAACAGGGTCGCCGATCTTGGATCAGGGCGAAAGCGCAATAGCACGAGCGCCGGCGGTCTCCAATTCGTCCAGCCTGCTTTCTGGCAAGCGGGCAGGACGAAGCGCCGCAGCCAGCTCATGGCCACAGAGCCACGGGCCACATCATCATAGCCCGGACGGGCGATCACGGCAATGGGCATTTGCCGGGCAATGCCGCGCCAGTCCTTCCATTGGGCAAATTGCGCCAGATTATCGGCCCCCATCAACCAGATGAAGCGATTGCGCGGGTAGCGACGGGTCAGGGCGCGCAGCGTATCGGCGGTGTAGCGCGTACCCAACTGCGCCTCGATCGCGGTGGCGCGAATCGGGGCGCGGCGCGCGACCGTGCGCGCATGGGCCAGCCGGGCGGGCAGGGGGGCCATGCCTGCGCGGGGCTTTAACGGATTGCCGGGCGACACCAGCCACCAGACTTCATCCAGCCCCAGCGCCTTGGCCGCGAATAGCGAAATGGCGCGATGCCCGCCATGGGCCGGGTTGAAGGAGCCGCCGAGCAGGCCAATGCGTGTCATCATCCCGCCATGCCATCTGGCGCAGGCGGCTGCAATCGCGCAGCCTTGGCCATCAAGGCGCGGCAACGATGCCCCAGGGCGCTGCGCCTACCGCGATAGTCGCGACAACCTGTGCCTTGGCCAGGTCGATGACCGAAACCGAATCGGACAGGCCGTTGGCGGTATAAGCCTGCGCGCCATCACCGCTAACCGCCACATGCCACACCCGCTTGCCCACCGGCACATAGGCGCGGACGGTGCGGGTCGCGACATCGACCAGCGCGACATGATCGGCCCGACCCAGCGCGACGATGGCGGTCTTGCCATCGGGGGTGAAGCGGATGCCGCAGGGCAGGATGCGGTGCGCCGCAACGCCCGGAATCGCAAATCGGATCGTCTCGCGCACCGCACGGCTTTTCGTGTCGATAATCTGGACCGTGCCGCCAATTTCCGCCGCGACCCATAATTGCGCGCCGTCGGCGGTAAATTCGACATGGCGTGGCCGTTGGTCGGTCGGGGTTTCGGCCACCATGGCGCGCTTGGCCACGTCGATCCAGTTGACGACTCCGTCCTCCTCGGATGTTACCGCAACCCATTGCCCGTCCGGGCTTTGCGCCACCCCTTCCGGCTCGCCGCCGACATCGACCTGAAAGGCGACGGTGCGGCTGGCCAGGTCAATGGCGGTCAGCGCGGCATCATCCTCATTGGCGACGAACAGGGTCGCGCCGTCGCGCGAGAGGAAGAATTGCTCCGGGTCCTGACCCGACGGCAATTCGGCGACCAGCCTGCCCGTGGCACGGTCGATCACCTGCACCGCATGGTCGGCGCTGGTGCACAGATAGAGGTAGCGGCCATCCTTCGACAGGGTGATACCGCGCGGGCGGCCACCCACGGCCCATGTCGCCGTCACCTGGCCTGACAGCGTATCGACCACCGACACACTGTCGCCCCGCTCGTTGGAGACATAGAGGGTTTCCCCCTGCGCCGCGACCGGCAGCGCTAGCCAGACGGCCCAGACGGCCATGCCGATGCGCTTCATAAACCCTGATCCTCTCGCCTCTTTGTCGGCCATCCTATCGGCCGCCAGGCGTGAGCGGGATTGTACCAATGGCCAATGGGCTGCGCGACCGCCTTGTCCGATATTCCGGGTCAACAAGAATCCGCGTGAGAGGATGAGGCATATGAAACTGGGACGGATCGCGCTGCTGGGTGCCATCGCCACTTTGGGCATGACCGGGGCGAGCGCGCTGCTGGCACATGGCGACGTCACGCCTCAGGCGGTCGACACGACCGCGCTGCCCGAAATCGGCGAGGCCTGGCTCGAAAAAAACCCCTATAGCGGCAATGCCAAGGCGATCGAGATCGGCCAGTCGGCCTATGGCCAGAATTGCGCGCGCTGCCACGGGCTGGACGCTGAATCCGGCGGGATCGCGCCGGACCTGCGCTATCTGGAGGCAGGCGAAACCGGCGACCAGTGGTTTGCCGAACGCTATCGCCACGGGTCCAGCCATGACGGCAAAGTCTATATGCCACCCTTTGGCGACATATTGGGCCAGAAGGCGGGCTGGGCGATCCGCGCCTGGCTTGAAACCAAGCATGAGGGATAGGGCGACGCTCAGCCGCCGCGCGCTGATCGGCGGGGCAGGCGCGGCGCTTGCGCTGGCGGCGGGCCGCGGCGGCGCAGCCCCGCTGGCGAAGGTCAAGGCGCTCGGCACATTGCGGGTGGTGGTCTATCAGGACAACCGCCCCTGGTCGTGGGAGGAGGACGGCAGGATCGTCGGCCTCGACGCCGATCTGGCGCAGGCGATGGCGGCCAAGCTGGGCGTGCGCGCCGATGTGGCGCAACTGGTCGCAGACGAAAGCGTCGACGATGATCTGCGCAACGGCGTGTGGAAGGGCGGGCTGCTGGGCTTCATGCCCGGCGACCTGATGCTGCACGTCCCCTTCGACCGCAGCTTCGCGGCCCGCAACGGTCAGGTTGCGATCGTAGCGCCTTATTATCGCGAAAGCTTCGCGCTGGCCGGTGTCGGCGGCGCGGTGGCGCTGGAAGGGATGCCGACCGAATGGCGTGGCCGCAAGCTGGCCGCCGAACTGGACTCCATTCCCGACTTTTATCTCATCGGCTCGTTCGGTGGCATATTGGCCAAGGACGTCGTCCATTATCCGACCGGGTCGGCGGCGGTAGCGGCAGTGACGGGCGGGCAGGCAGACGCTGTCCTGGCGAGCAGGGCGCAGATCGAACATGGGCTGCACCGCGCGGGCGCTGGCCGCGTTGCCTTGCGCAAGGGACCGCTGCCCGCCTTCACCTCGCCCGGCTGGGACATCGGCATGGCGGTAAAGGAAAACAGCCGCACGCTGGGCGATGCAGTGGAGGAAATCGTCACTGCCATGGCAGCGAGTGGCGAGATGAAGGCGCTGTTCGCGCGCTACGGCGTCGCATGGACCCCGGCAAACGCGGCGGGGTGATGGGCCGACCTAAGGTCCAATTGCTGCGTCACCCACACAGCATAGTCTGCACATAAACGGGGGCGCCCAATGCGCCCGTTCACACAGGGAGGATGGTTATGAAGGGACCGATCATGCGGGCGCTGTCGGGCGTTGCCGCAATGACGCTGGCGATCGCGGCAACGCCGCTGGTGGCGCAGGGCGGGCCGACTGACGCGGATCTGATGAACGACGCCAAATCGACCGGCGACGTGCTGACCTATGGCATGGGACCGCAGGCGCACCGTTTCAGCAGCTTGAATGCCATCAACAGCGGTAACGTGTCGAAAATGGTGCCCGCCTTTGCCGCCTCGCTGGGCGGCGAAAAGCAGCGCGGACAGGAAGCGCAGCCGATCGTCTATGACGGAACCATCTATGTGACCGGCAGCTATTCGCGCCTGTTCGCCTTCGACGCGCGCACCGGCGAGGAAAAATGGCAATATGACGCCCGCCTGCCCGACGGCATCATGCCCTGCTGCGACGTGGTCAACCGCGGCGCGGCGATTTACGGCGACAAGATCATCTTCGCCACGCTCGACGCCCGGTTGGTGGCGCTCAACCGCAACACGGGCAAGGTGATCTGGAACAAGCAGATTGCCGATTATAAGGAAGGCTATAGCGCCACTGCCGCGCCGCTGATCGTCAACGGAATGGTCATCACCGGCAATTCGGGCGGCGAGTTCGGCGTCGTCGGCGCGGTCGATGCGCGCGACGTCAACACCGGCGAGCTGATCTGGCACCGCCCGGTGATCGAAGGCCATATGGGCACGCTCAAGGGCCAGGATAATGGCATCACCGGCAAGCTCAACGCAACCTGGCAGGGCGATCTGTGGAAAAGCGGCGGCGGCGCGACCTGGCTGGGCGGCACCTATGATCCTGACACCAACCTGCTCTTCTTTGGCACCGGCAACCCGGCACCCTGGAACAGCCATCTGCGCCCCGGCGACAATCTCTACACCGCCTCTACTTTGGCGATCGACCCGGCCACCGGCGTCATCAAATGGCATTATCAGACGACCCCGCATGACGGCTGGGATTTTGACGGGGTCAATGAATTCATCCCCTTCGACGCCACGATCAACGGCAAGCCGATGAAGCTGGGGGCCAAGGCGGACCGCAACGGCTATTTCTTCGTCCTCGACCGCACCAATGGCAAGTTCATCAGCGCCAACAAATTCGTCATGCAGACGACCTGGGCCAATGGCTTCAACAAGGCCGGTAAGCCCAATGTCATCCCCGAAGGCCGTCCGCCAGCGCCGGGCGATGCCAAGGGCAAGCCGGTATTCGCCTCGCCTTCGTTCCTGGGCGGCAAGAACTGGATGCCGATGGCCTACAGCCATGACACCGGCCTCTTCTACATCCCGTCCAACGACTGGGGCATGGACATCTGGAACGAACCGATCGCCTATAAAAAGGGCGCGGCCTATCTGGGCGCAGGTTTCACCATCAAGTCGATCGCGGAGGACCATATCGGTGCCTTGCGGGCGATGGACCCGAAGACCGGCAAGATCGTCTGGGAATATAAGAATAAGGCACCGCTCTGGGGCGGGGTGCTGACCACCGGCGGCAATCTGGTGTTCACCGGCACGCCCGAAGGCTTCCTCAAGGCGTTCGACGCCAGGACGGGCCAGGAACTCTGGAAATTCCAGACCGGGTCCGGCGTGGTCGGATCACCCGTCACCTGGGAACAGGATGGCGAACAATATGTCGCCGTCATGTCCGGTTGGGGCGGCGCTGTGCCTTTGTGGGGCGGCGAAGTCGCCAAGTCGTTCAAGGACATTAATCAGGGCGGTGCGCTCTGGGTGTTCAAGCTGCCGAAATCATAGGGGAGTTACGGTCATGATCGTCATGGGACGCGGCAGCTATGCAATGCAGGTTCCGGCACCGCCGCCTGGCCTATTGCGGCTTGCCACGTCCCATGACTTGGCCGATCATTCGGGCCGGGGGCAGGATATGGGCCAATATATGGGCGGCGAAGCGATCATGGAGCGGGTGCTGATCGTCGACGATCATCCGCTGGTGCGCGACGGGTTGCGCAGCGTGATCGCGATCAGCTTCGACAATATCGAGATATTCGAGGCTGCCAGCCTTGAAGAAGCTATCAACACACTGGAAAAACAAGATAATTTCGATCTCATCTTGCTCGACCTCCACATCCCCGATGTGCGGCGGCTCGACGGCCTCAAGCTGCTGCGTGACCGTTTTCCGATCCTGCCGGTGGTGATGGTGTCGGGCGCGTTCGACCGCGCGATCGTGCAGGAGGCGCTGGCCGCGGGCGCGGCGGGGTTCATCCCCAAATCCTTGAAGCGCAGCGCCATCGTCGATGCCCTGCACCGCGTGGTGTCGGGCGAAATCTACCTGCCCGAAACCATGGGTGAGGGCGCGGCGCCTTCCGCCGACGAGGATGACATCACCCGCCGGATCGACAGCCTGACGCCGCAGCAGAAAACCGTGCTGGGCCATCTGGTCAATGGTCGCCTCAACAAGCAGATCGCCCACGACCTCAACGTGTCGATGACCACGATCAAGGCGCATGTGTCGGCGATCCTCCAGAAACTCGGCGTACTGAGCCGCACCCAGGCGGTGATCAAGGCAAACCGGGTGCATTTCCGCGTCGACTGACCAGCGCGACAGGCGGTCTATTTCAGGATCGTCCGCAACAAGGCGCGCAACTGCGCAGGCTTGACCGGCTTGCTCAGCAGCGGAATGCCGCAGGCATCCAGCCGGACCTTCAGATCCTTGCCGCGATCGGCCGAAATCATGACCGCTGGCACTGGCCCGCCAAAATGGGCGCGCAACCGGTCGATCACATGGTCGCCCGTCTCTCCGTCATGCAGATGATAGTCGATCAGGATGATGTCGGGCTTCGCGTCGCCTGCGAACAGGGCGATCGCATCGGCAAAGCCCCCCGCCGCCTGCACCGTACAGCCCCAGCCTGCCAGCAGGGTCGTCATGCCGGTCTGGATCGCCCGTTCATTGTCGATCACCAGCACGTTAAGACCGCGCATGGTGCGATCACGCCCGACTATGTTCGGCTCGCTGTCGGGATCGACCACCGGCTCGCCCGCAGGCAGGCAAATCGCAAAGGTCGATCCGCGACCGGGCGCGGAATCGAGCGTGATCGGGTGGCCCAGCATGTCGCTCGCCCGCTTGACGATGGCGAGGCCCAGCCCCTTGCCGCTGGTGCGGGTGTCGAGTCGCCGAAACTCCTCGAACACCATCTCCTGCTTGTCCAGCGCAATGCCGGGGCCGCTGTCCATCACGCTGATGCGCACGCCATCCGGTCCGGTTGTGCAATCAACCCGCACCGACCCCTGCTGGGTATAGCGCAGCGCGTTGGACAGGAAATTCTGGAGGATGCGCCGCAGCAGCCTGATGTCGGAACGCACCCAGGCCGGTTCGCTGGTGATCGCCAGTTCCAGCCCGCCCGCGCGCGCCATCGGCGCAAATTCGACGCGCAGCGTGTCGAGCAGCCGGTCGAGCCGGAAGTCGCCAATCTCCGGCTGGATCGCGCCTGCGTCCAGACGGCTGATCTCCAGCAGAGCCTCCAGCAGATCCTCTACCGAATCGAGCGCCGTCGATGTCTGGTTGACCAGTGCGCGGGTCGGCAGCGCCAGCCGCCGGTCGCCCAGCGCCGCAACGAACAGCCGGGCGGCATTTAATGGCTGGAGCAGGTCGTGGCTTGCGGCCGCTAGAAAGCTCGTCTTGGACAGGTTCGCCTTTTCCGCCGCCGTCTTGGCGTCGCGCAACTGCGCCTCGATCGCCCGGCGTTCGGCAATCTCGGTCTCCAGCTCGGCGGTGCGCTCGGCGACCCGGCGCTCCAGCGTCTCGGCGGTTTCCTGCAAACCAGCCTGCGCGCGCAACATGGCGGTCACGTCGGTAAAGCCGATCACCTGCCCGCCCCGTTCCAGCGCCGTGCTGCGCAGCTCGAAACTGCGTGTTCCCGCATGGACCAGCGCGTGCAGTGGCTCGCCGCCCGGCCGATCGCCCCGCCAGTCGAGGCAGCCGCCATCGGCCATGCCCAGCCGATCGCGGCACCAGCGCACCAGCGCGCCATGGCTGCCGCCCTCCTGCGCCCAGTCGCCCGGCAGGTCGAGCAGATGCTGGAGCGCCTCGTTCCACGCCGCGACCCGTCCCTGCGCGTCGAACAGGCAGACGCCTTCGGACAGATTGTCGAGCGTCGACTGGAGGATCAGGTTGCGCTCGGCCAGTTCGAGCGCCCTGTTGCGCGCATCCTGCGCCTTGACCTCGGTAATGTCGGTATAGATGCCGACGATGCCGCCTTCGCTGGTGCGCAGTTCGTTGATCTGGACCCAGCGCCCGTCCGACAGCGCCTGGACATGGCCGCCATCGGCGACGCTGTGGCGCGCGAGCCTGTCCGATACCCAACGATCAGGCGCGACCAGCGATCCGGGCGTGCGGTGATGTGCGGCGGCCAGCCGGGCGATTTCGTCAAAGGACAGGCCTTCGCGGACCTGATCAGCGATTTCGGGCCAGAAACCCAGATAGGCTTCGTTGAACAGGACCAGCCTGTCCTCCGCATCGAACAGGACGAAGCCCTCATTGATCGAATCGATCGCGTCGCGCAGCCGGGTCTGCGCCGCGTCGGCGCTGGCATGGGCCTGCGCCAGATCGGCGTTGGCGGTGGCCAGGCGACCCAGCGCATCCTCCAGCTCACCCGTCCGCTCCCGCACCATCGCTTCCAGCGTGATCGCGGTCTCGAACATCGAAAAGGCGTTACCGGCCATATCGCTCGACCGTTCGACCCGGTCGATCAGCGCGGCGTTGATCTTGCGCAGCTTGCGGTTTTCTTCGCGCAACCTGTCCAGCTCGCTGTCGGGATCAGCCGGGACGCTCATCGGCCGATCGCAAGCCCGCTGAAGGTCTGGTTGACGTGCAGCGCATGATATTGCTCGCCATAGGTGTTGAAGCCGATGACGCGGTGGCGGCCGTAGAGTTCGGACACGGCCCGGCTGATCTGCCGCTGTTCGGCGTCGATCCGGTTCAGCACGCAATCGAACGCGATGATCCGGTCGACCGTGCCGACATGGGCGGCGATGTCGGCGAACATCGCCTCCATCCCTGCGATGCGGTCTACCGGCTCGCCCACGGTCAGCACGATGCCCTCGTCGATGGCGCAGTAGAAGGTCAGGCTGCCGTCCGGGTTGGCACTCTGGATCGAGCGGACATGATAGTCGCCGCCCGCCCGCACCATCGGCGGATGGGCGGCGTAGAAGGCCAGGCCGAGCGCTTCGCCGGCATGGCCCGCCAGCCGCAGATATTCCTGGGCGGCGGGTTCGGCGTTGATTTCGGTGACGACACGGTCCTGCGGGATCGCGCCGGTCACCACCATCTTGGCCGCGCCGGGGCGGTAATGCTGACCCTTGAAAACATGGAGCGGCCGGGGGGTCGAGAGGATGGCGATCACGGCGGCGCGATGATGGAAGCGGCCACCATGGAAGATCGCGGTTTCGCGGAAATCCAGCCCGTCACCCGACGATCCGCCGATCAGCGGCACGTCGCCCAGCGCGTCCTGTATAGTCATCGTCAGCAATTCTTCGCGATGGGACAGGCCATCGACCAGGAACAGCGCTACATGATTGACCCGATCACCCAGATGGCGGCTGTCGCGCTCGGCCACCGCCGCGAGCGACCGGACGGCTTCCCGCGCGGCAACGGAATCGAAGGCGTCGATATCATCGAAACAATGGGACACCATATGGAAGCTGGCGGCAGGAAAACCGATGACGCTCAGACTATCCTCGTCATAGCCCGCCTCGGTCAGCTCACCCGAACTGGTGCAGCCGATGGCGACGACCTGTTCGCCATGGCGGTTGACCGCACGGGCCAGCGCATCGCGATCGAAACGGTGCGAGCAAAAGAGCAGCATCCCGGCCAGCGGCGCATCGCCCAGCGCGCGCGCCACCTGTGCCATCGCGTCGGCCGGATCAGGCATGTGGCTCGACGCAAAGACAATATCCGCCGCCTCCATGCTCATCTTGCTCTCTCCCATCGCATCCCCCTTTTTCAGGGGTTATGCACTGTGCTGCGCATTTGTCACGTCAGGCGATGGCGTCGCCCCGCGGCGGATCGCCTGCCGCCTCCAGCAGCGCGTTTTCGCTGTCGGTAAAGATACGGGACCGGACGATGAAGCGCACCCCTTCGGGACTTTCCAGCGACATGCCCGCGCCCCGTCCCGGCACCATGTCGATCGTCACCTGGGTATGGCGCCAATAGTCGAACTGGGCCGCGCCGATCCACACGGGGACATCGCCCGCCACATGGCCCAGCAGCACGTCCTGCGCGCCGACCTTGAACTCGCCGCGCGGAAAGCACATCGGCGCGGAACCGTCGCAACAGCCGCCCGACTGGTGGAACATTAACGGCCCGTGCTTCGCAGCCAATTGCGCCATCAGCGCCAGCGCTGCGTCGGTCGCCAATATGCGGGGCGGAAGCAGGATCGTCACAGCCAGGCCTTCCTTCAAAAAATGGGGCGGACGTCCATTAGGGACGCCCGCCGGGGACGAAGGCGCTCGAAGGGGAGAGGCAAGCGCCTTCGGTGCGACCCGTTAGAAAAAGCCCAGCGCCTTTGGGCTGTAGCTGACCAGCAGATTCTTGGTCTGCTGATAATGGTCCAGCATCATCTTGTGATTCTCGCGACCAATGCCCGACTGTTTGAACCCGCCAAATGCCGCATGGGCGGGATAGGCGTGGTAGCAGTTGGTCCAGACGCGACCGGCGTGAATGCCCCGGCCCATGCGATAGGCTCGGCTGCCGTCGCGGGTCCACACGCCAGCGCCCAGGCCATATAGCGTGTCATTGGCGATGGCGAGCGCTTCGGCTTCATCCTTGAAGGTGGTGACGGCCAGCACCGGGCCGAAAATCTCCTCTTGGAAAATCCGCATCCTGTTGTGGCCCTTCAGGACCGTCGGAGTGACATAATAGCCTTCGCTCAGTTCCCCATCCAGATGGGCGCGCGCGCCGCCGGTCAGCAGTTCAGCCCCTTCGGCCAGACCGATCTCGATATAGGAGAGGATCTTTTCCAGCTGGTCGTTCGACGCCTGCGCGCCGATCATGGTCGCCGGATCGAGCGGGCTCCCCTGCTTGATCGCCTTCACCCGCGCGATGGCGCGCTCTATGAATTTTTCGTAGATCGATTCCTGGATCAGCGCCCGGCTGGGACAGGTGCAGACTTCGCCCTGATTGAGCGCGAACATCGCAAAGCCTTCCAGGCATTTGTCGAAATAATCGTCATCCGCATCCATCACGTCTGCAAAGAAGATGTTGGGCGATTTGCCGCCCAGCTCCAGCGTGACGGGAATCAGATTTTCCGACGCATATTGCATGATCAGGCGGCCGGTCGTCGTTTCGCCGGTGAAGGCGATCTTGCTGATCCGCTTGTTGCTGGCGAGCGGCTTGCCCGCCTCCACGCCAAATCCGTTGACGACGTTCAGCACGCCGGGCGGCAGCAGGTCGCCGATAATGTCCAGCAGCACCAGGATCGACATGGGCGTCTGTTCGGCGGGCTTGAGGACGATGCAGTTGCCTGCCGCCAGTGCCGGGGCCAGCTTCCACACCGCCATCAGGATCGGGAAATTCCACGGGATGATCTGGCCGACCACGCCCAGCGGTTCATGAAAATGATAGGCGATCGTGTCATGGTCGATCTCGCTGATCGACCCTTCCTGCGCGCGGACACAGCCTGCGAAGTAACGGAAATGGTCGATGGCCAGCGGAATGTCGGCATGGGTCGTCTCGCGGATCGGTTTGCCATTGTCGATCGTCTCGGCCATCGCGATCAGATCGAGGTTCGCTTCCATCCGGTCGGCGATCTTCAGCAGGATGTTCGACCGGTCGGTCGAGGAGGTCTTGCCCCAAGCATCCTTTGCCTCGTGCGCGGCGTCCAGCGCCAGCTCGATATCCTCAGCCGTACCGCGCGCGATCGTGCCGACGACCTGTCCCGTCACGGGCGAGATATTCTCGAAATAGCCGCCCTTGACCGGCGCGATCCACTGGCCGCCGATATAATTGTCATATTGGTCGCGGATCAGCGTCTTGCCGGTGAACCGCTCCATCGCCTGTTGCAGCATTGCCCTACTCCTATAGTGTCGAAATTGGCTGAAAACATGGCGCGGCGACCGGGGCCGGGCCATTGCACCTTGGGTCTAATTCACTTTCGCGAGGGCCGCCGTCATGCGCTTGGCGGCAAAGGGCGGCAGCTTGACCGCCTTGGCCGCGGTCAGTTCAGCGGCGGACACCTTGCCCACCTGCACCAGCGCGACCATGCCCATCGAATAATGAGGCATGCATTTGATGCCATAGAGGCCTGGCTTGGCGACGGTCAGGACCATCTCCTTGTTCATCAGGCCCTTCACCGGCGTCGCGCCTGCGGGCAGCATGTTGGCCATCGTCTCGGCATTATGGCTGGGATCGCTCGGTTTGAAACGGATCGTGTCTCCGGGCGCTGCCTTTATGAAGGACGGCTCGAACACCATCGCCCCTTCGGCACCCTGATTCTTCATATGGACGACAATGTCCTTCGCCGCGGCGGGCAGCGGCGAGAGGATCAGGGCGGCAGCGGCAAGGCCACCAGACAGGCGCAGGTCGATCACATCACTCTCCATGGAATCGCACGGCTCATGGCCGTTGGATTGGGAGGAGAGTGCCGCTGGAGCGTGACGGCGCACAATGGGCCTTTGGTCCTATGGGGCGATGCCGTCATCGGGCTGGACCGGGGCGAGCGGCAGGCCAAGGTCGCGCCAGCCATCGGTTCCCTCCGCCAGCCACCAGATATTGTCATAGCCCAGCGCGCGCAGCCTTTTGGCGGCATTCCAGCCCATCCAGCAATCGGCGCGGCAAAAGAGGATCAGCATTCGACCGCGCTTTCGCCCGGTCAGCCGGGCCATGCCCTTGGCAAAGGCTTGCGCGATGACAGGATCGGGCTGGCCGCGCCCTGCTTCGGGGAACCAGCGCGCGCCGGGGATGGATATATGGGCGGACGCCAGCCGCCAGCGGCCATCGGGCGCGCGATGGCCACCTTCGGCGGGCAGGACGTCGATGAATATGGCGTCCCGGTTGGACATCAATTGCGCCGCCGCCGCTGGTGCGATTCGCCCGACCCCTGCGGGCGGCTGTCGCACCGGCGCGCGATAATGCGCGATGCGATAGCCTTCGGCATCGAACAACGGCTCCTGCGCCAGGCCCGGCGACGCCAGCAGCAGGGCGGCTATGATGAAGCGGCGCATGATCGTCTCCCGGCCTATGACCCAAGGACCAATGGTAGCGCGTCGCGCGCGGGATTAGACCTGTCATAAGGGAGAAGGTCATGCGCAGGGCAACGAGGCTTTGGGTCGCACTCATGCTGATGCTGGCACCTGCCAGTGCCGGGGCCATACCGCCCGCCGATCCGTTGGGTTCACCGATGTGGAGCGCCCATGCCCGCACCCTGTTCGGTGATGATCCGGTGCGCTTCGATCCGCGGGTGATCGTCTCCTTTCCGATGATCGCGGAAAACCAGCGCGCCTTTCCGGTCGTCATCGACGCGCGTGGCATTGTGGGGGTCAGGCGGATGATCCTGCTGGCGGATCTTAATCCCATACCCGTCGCGATCGACTATCGCCCCGCCCATGCCGCGCCCTATATCGCGACCCGGATCAAGCTGGACCAGCGCACCCCTGTGCGTGGCGCAGTGCAACTCGACAGCGGACAATGGCTGGTGTCAGGCGGCTGGGTCGATGCCGCTGGCGGGGGATGTTCCGCACCGCCGGTCAGCCGGGTCAAGGGCGACTGGGCCGATCATCTGGGCGAGATACGCGGCGAAGTCTGGCCGATGGCGAACGGCCAAAGCCGGGTGCGGCTGAGTTTTCGCCATCCGATGGATACTGGCCTTGTGGAAAATATCGCCACCTATCATCTGGAGGCCTTGTCGGTGATCGACGGGGCCGACCGTCTGCTGGGGGACATGGACATTTGGGCATCGGTCTCGGAAGATCCTGCAATCACGCTGCTGGTGGACAGCGCAGCGGAGGCGGCGCTGCGCGTTGCGGCGCGTGATACCAACGGTCGCGACTATCGCGCCGCGCTGACGCTGGCGCGCCAGTCACCCATGCCAGGTGGACGATGACATTGTCGCGCCGCGCCATGCTGGGCGGAATGGCGAGCCTGGCGGCTGCACCCGCTCGCGCGGCAGACTATGTCATCACGCCAGTGGCGATCGGCGATGGCATCTGGATGGTATGCGGCGCTGATGAGCCGATCGAAGCCCATAATGGCGGGGCGATCGCCAATATCGCCATCATCGCAACGCCCGCCGGAACAGTGTTGTGGGAATGCGGCCCATCGCTGCGCTATGCCCGCGCCCTGCGGCAGGTGGCCGAGCGATTGACCGGCGCGCGCATCGTGCGAGTCTATGTCAGCCATCTCCATCCCGATCATGGCATGGGACTGGCCGCCTTCGACCCGGCCATCGTTGCTGCGCTGCCCGGCACGATCGCCGCGCTGGCGGCGCAAGGGCAGGGCTATGCCGATGGGATGTACCGGTTGCTGGGCGACTGGATGCGCGGCACCGACCTGATCCTGCCGGGGCGGGCGATCATGACAGCGCAGGAGGATTTTGGCGGTCGATCGCTACGCCTGCTCGCACTCTCCGGCCATAGCAGCGCGGATCTGGCGCTGCTGGACGAGCGGACCGGCATGCTGCTGGGTGGTGATCTGGTGTTTCACGATCGTGCCCCCAGCACGCCGACCGCAGTGCTTCCAGCCTGGCGCGCCAGTCTCGACCAGTTGCAGTTGCTGCCCCATGGCGCTCTCCTGCCCGGCCATGGGCCGATCGATCCGGCCGGGATCGCAGCCATAGCCCAGACCCGCGACTGGCTTAACTGGCTGGAGGGCGCATTGACGCAAGCGGTGCGCGATGGGTTCGACATGGTGGAGGCGGGCGATCTGCCGATTCCCGCCCGCTTCGCCCGCATGGCCGTCGCCCGCTACGAAATGCAGCGCAGCGTCTCGCACCTTTATCCGGGCCTTGAAGCGGCGCTGCTGCCGCGCATCGACGTCAGAAGCGCGCCCTGACCCCCACTTGCCAGCGGCGCGGTGCGCCCGGCCCATAGGCGCGGGGATTGGATGCGTCCGGCACCTCCTCCAGTTCGACCTCGTCGACTTCGCTGAACGTGCCGAAGGTCGCGTAGCGCCGGTCAAAGGCATTGCGGAGTTCGCCGAACAGGCTGACGCCGCGCACCACCTCCACGCTCGCGCGCAGGTTGACGATGGCGTAGCCAGCGAGGCGCGGCGTATCATTCCCCTCGTCCCCAACCAGATATTGGCCGGTTCGCGCGATCACATCGCCGCCGACCGTCCAGCCTCTCCCGGCATAGTCCAAATTCAGTGTCGCGCTGTGTCGGGCGATGCCGGGCAGGCGGTCGCCGCGTTCGACCGCGATCAAACCGTCCTCGTCCGATGTCGGATTGGCCGGGCTGGAAAGGCTGAGCGGCGCGCGATAGGTCGCGTCGGTGAAGGCATAGCTCAGGCCAGCGCTCAGACCGCCCCGGCTCGCGCGGATCGTCGCTTCCACGCCCTGCCGCCTTGTGCTGCCGATATTGCGGAAATAGGCACGCCCCCGGATTTCCGACGCGACATATTGAATGTCGTTGCGATTGTCCGTGCGCCAGGCCGACAGCAGCCAGTCGATCGCAAAGCCGCCAAGCTGGGCCTTGCCCTTCGCGCCCGCCTCCCAGCTTTTGGCGACCACCTGTTTGAGCGGCGGATCGGCGATGAAGAAATTGGTCAGGCTGCACGGCGCATTTTCATCGGCGCAGGACAGTTCGGCCGGGGTCGGCACGCGGTTGCTTTGTGCATAGCCCGCGCGCAGCACCAGTGCATCGGACAGTCGATAGTCGAACTCGATGCCGGGGTTCAGCCGGGCAAAGTGATGCTGGCCATTGAGCGCAGTGCCGATCTGGTCTTGCAACACAACCCGCGCCCGGTTGTAGCGCAGCGCGATTTCGGCCGACAGGCGCGGGGTGATCGGCAGCCGGTCCTGCACGAACACGCCCCAATAATCGGTATGGGCGACCAGCCCCACCGGCGCAATCGCGCCGTCGGGCTGGATGATGACCGGTCCCAGCCCTTCGACACTGCGCTCATCGGTCATCGCGCCTAGCTCGGTGGACGTGTCGAAGCGGGTGCGGCTTGTGTCGTAACTCAAGCCAAGCGCCAGATGATTGTCGCCCGCACCCAAAGCGCGCTGGTCGATCAGCTGCACCAGCGCGCCCATCGCCCGCGTCGCGGTGCGCCCGCGATTAAGGACGCCATAGCCTTCACCGCCTAGCCTGTCGGTGATCGGATCGCCATTGGCATCGGTCAGGACCGCCTGTTCCTCCTCACCCTCGTCGTCGCCCACCGTCTCCAGGCACAGCAGCCCGGCCTCATCCTCGTCCTCGCAGCCTTCAATGTCGGCAGCATCTCCGTTGAGGTTACGCAGCGTCAGTTTTTGGGCATAGAGCGTCCCTTCGATCCGCGTCCTGTCCGACAGCGCAACCCAGGGATGCAGGCTGGCCCGGCCATAGCGGCTTGCGCTATTGTCGGGCCAGGTGAACACAGCGCGCCGATCGATCGTGAGCAGTTCGACCGGGGACACGCCATTGCCGGTCAGGTCGGTATCGGCCCCAACCAGCTTCAGGTGCAAGCCACCGCCAGCCGTGTCGAAGCCAAGATCGAGATAGCCGTTATACAGCGTCGATGGCGAAAAGGCGCGCCAGCCGTCGTCGCGCGTATATTGGAAGGCAGCAAAGGCGTTGAAATCGCCACGCGCGGCTCCAGCCGCGATGCTGGCTTCGGTCATGCCGAACCGGCCCTGGGACAGGCTGGTCTCCAGCCCCCGATCGCTCAAGCCTGTCTTGGTGTCGATCAGCAGCGCCCCGCCCAGCGCATTGAGACCATAGACCGCGCTTTTGTCGAGCAGGCCGATCCGCGCGATCGCGGCTTCAGGCAGCAGGTCGAACTGCATCGTGTCGCCAAAGGGCTGGTTGAAGCGCGCGCCGTCCAGATAGACGGCGATCCCCTGCGCCTGCCCCTGAAGCGGCGAGGCGACGAAGCCGCGATAGACCAGATTGGGCTGCCACGGGTTGTTCTGCGCGTCCAGCAAGGTGACGCCTGCAAAATTGCGGACCAGCGCGCCGAGCAGATCGGGACTGCCGCCCTTGCCAATGTCGGCCGCGGACAGCGACAGGCCATCGTCGCTGTCGATGCCGCCGCCCGGCGCAGTGACGATGATCGGCTGGCGCGCTGCCTCCGTCTCGCCCGCCCTCGCGACGCCGCCACACAGCGCCATCGCGCTGGTCGCCAGCAACACCGTCACGCCCTTCATGCCGTCCTCCCTTTATGTTTGGGAGGAAGGCTAGGGGGCGGGTGGACGGCGCTCTATTAGACCTTGGGTCGGTTGCGCGTCAGCTCATTTGCGCTTTCAGCAATTTGTCGATGGTCAGTGGATAGTCGCGCAGCCGTAACCCGGTCGCGTTGTAGATCGCATTGGCGACCGCGGCCCCTGCGCCACAAATGCCCAGTTCGCCCACACCCTTGGCTTTCATCGGTGAGCTTTTATCGTCCAGCTCGTCGATGAACAGCACGTCCTGTTCCGGTATGTCGGCATGAACCGGCACGGCATATTCAGCCATGTCATGATTGATGAACAGGCCAAAGCGGGTATCGACCTCCAGCGCCTCCATCAATGCCGATCCCGCCCCCATGGTCATCGCGCCGATCACCTGGCTACGCGCCGACTTGGGATTGAGGATGCGCCCGGCGGCAAACGCCCCGCCCATGCGGCGGATACGGACTTCGGCAGTGTCGATATCCATCCCGACCTCGCAGAAATGCGCGCCGAACGTCGCCTGGACATAACGTTTGTCTAGATCGCCAAACTCGATACTATCTTCGGCCCACAGCCCGTCGCGTCCCGCCAGCGCGGCCAGCGTCTGCGACTGGTTGCCCAGCTTCACCAGCCCATCGTCAAACTGCGCCTGATCGACGGGATAGCCCGCTTTCTCCGCCAGCTTTGCCCGCAACGCCATCGCGGCGGCATAGACGCCTGCAGTGGAACTGTTTGCGCCCCATTGCCCGCCAGAGCCAGCCGATGCGGGGAAGCGGCTGTCGCCCAGCCGCACGATGACATCGTCCAGCGACACGCCCAGCATTTCCGCCGCAGTCTGGCCGATGATGGTGTAGCTGCCGGTGCCGATGTCGGTCATGTCGGTTTCGACGATGACCTTGCCCGCGCCATCCACGCCGATCCGCGCGCCCGATTTGCCGACCAGGTTGTTGCGGAAGGCGCTCGCCACGCCCATGCCGACCAGCCAGCGACCATCGCGAACCTTGCCGGGCTTGGGGTTGCGCTTGGCCCATCCGAACCGGTCCGCCCCGGCGCGCAGGCACTCCACCAGCTTGCGGCTGGAATAGGGGCGCTGCGTCCCGGCTTCGGGATCATATTGCACGTCGTTGCGAATACGCAGCTCGACCGGATCGACGCCGCAGGCTTCAGCCAGTTCGTCCATCGCCACTTCCAGCGCCAGCAGGCCGACCGCCTCGCCCGGCGCACGCATGGCATTGCCTTCAGGCAGGTCAAGCGTCGCCAGCCGGTGCGCGGTCATGCGGTGCGCGCCACCATAGAGCAGTCGCGTCTGCATCGCCGCTGTCTCGGTGCCACCACCAGGCAAATCGCCCGACCAGACTTCATGGCCGATGGCGTCAATCAAACCATTCTTGTCCGCGCCGATGCGGATGCGCTGGATCGTCGCCGGGCGATGGGTGGTGTTGTTGGGGATCTGGCTGCGGGCGATCGCGACCTTGACCGGCCGCCCGATGTGTTTCGCCCCCAATGCCGCGAGCAGCGCGTCGGCGCGCAGGAACAGCTTGGCCCCGAAGCCACCGCCAATATAGGGTGATACCAGCCGGACATTGGCCTTGGGTATGCCCAGCGTCTTGGCGACTTCCCCCACGCTCCAGGCAATCATCTGGTTGGCGGTCCATAGCGTCAGCTTGTCGCCGTTCCATGCCGCCGTGGTGGCGTGCGGTTCCAGCATGGCATGGCTGTGATCGGGGGTGGTGTAGCGCTGGTCGATCCTGACGGCGGCCTTGGCAAAGGTTCCGTCAAAATCGCCAACGGCGCTGTCGGCTGGTCCGCTGAAGCCACCGTCTGGCGGTTTGACGGCGTTGCCCTGTTCGGCGGCCAGATCGAACTTTCCGTCCTGCGGCGCATAGTCGATCCGCACCAGCTTGGCGGCGGCGCGCGCATTTTCAAATGTATCCGCGATAACCAATGCCAGCGCCTGATCATAATGCATGATCGCCGGGCCGCCGAGCAGCGGGGCGGTGTTATAATTGCCTTTGCCCAGTTTCCCGGCATTGGCGTGGGTGACGATGCCCAGCACGCCAGGCGCTGCTTCTGCGGCGCGCAGGTCCATGGCCGCAATCGCCCCCTTGGCGATCGCCGATCCGACGATCCAGCCATAGGCCGCATTGGGCGCCGCATCGTGCCGCTCATAGGCATAGGGTGCGTTACCGGTGACCTTGGCCGGGCCGTCGATCCGGTCATGGGCGACGCCGACGACGCGGCCCTTGTCGATGGGATTGGTGGTGGCGGGCGTATCGAACTTCACGACCGGGCCTCCTTCTGCCGATAGAGCGACGCCAGCGTCCGTTCGACCAGCGTCTTTTTGAAGTCATTATGATGGGTAGTGCGCGCGCCGATCAGCGCCGCCTCTGCCACGGCCTTGGCCCCCGACGAGGCGGCAGCGTCTGTGGCGGGCGTCCGCCATGGCTTCGCGCCAATCCCGCCAAAGGCAAAGCGGCTGCCGCCATCCTTGCCGAACACCGCTGCTACCGACACCAGCGCAAAGGCGTAAGACGCGCGGTCGCGCACCTTGCGATAGACATGGGTGCCACCGATTGGCCTGGGTAGCGTGACCGAAGTGATGATCTCGCCGCCTTTCAGCACTGTTTCCACATGGGGGGTGTCACCGGGCAACATATGAAAATCGGCAATCGGTATGGCACGCGCCACGCCGTCTGCGCCGACCGTATCGACTTGCGCATCCAGCAGCCGCATCGCTACCGCCATGTCGCTGGGATGCTGGGCGATGCAGGCGTCGCTCACCCCCAATATCGCCAGACTACGACTGATCCCGCCAATCGCGCCGCAACCGCTGCCCGGCTTGCGCTTGTTGCACGGCATGTTGGTGTCGTAAAAATAGGGGCATCGGGTGCGCTGGAGCAGATTGCCCGCCGTCGTCGCCTTGTTGCGCAATTGCCCGGATGCACCGGCCAAGAGCGCGCGGCTCAGCACGCCATAGTCGCGGCGCACCGCCTTGTCGGCGGCCAGATCGGTATTGCGCACCAGCGCGCCGATGCGCAGGCCGCCGTCGGGCGTCGGCTCGATCCGGTCGAGGCCCAGATGATTGACGTCGATCAGATGGGTCGGCGTTTCGATCTGGAGCTTCATCAGGTCCAGCAGGTTCGTGCCGCCCGCAATGAAGCGCGCGCCCTGCGTCGAGGCCGCGGTTTTGGCGGCATCCGCGACACTGGTCGCGCGACTATAGGTAAAGGGTTTCATGCCTTCGTCTCCCCGGCCACATCATTCATGGCGGCGATGATGTTGGGATAGGCGGCGCAGCGGCAGATATTGCCGCTCATTCGCTCACGCAGTTCGCTGTCGGATAGCGATACCTTGTCCAGATCAGGCGTGACATGGCTGGGGATGCCCGCTGCAATCTCGTCCAGCACCGCGACCGCCGAGCAGATCTGCCCCGGCGTGCAATATCCGCACTGATAGCCGTCATGGGTGATGAAGGCGCGCTGCATCGGGTGCAGCTTGTCGGGCGTGCCCAGCCCCTCGATCGTCGTCACCTTGTCACCATCATGCATGACCGCCAGCGTCAGACAGCTGTTGATCCGCCGTCCCTCGACAATGACGGTGCAGGCGCCGCACTGGCCCTGATCGCAGCCTTTCTTGGTCCCGGTCAGATGCAGATGCTCACGCAGCGCGTCGAGCAGGGTGGTGCGCGGGTCAAGCTGCAGATGCACCTCGCGCCCGTTCACGGTCAATTCCACGGGGATCATCCCGGTTCCTTCCTTGGCTGTCGGCCGTGCGGCGGCGGCACCGGCGGGTACCAGCGCAGGTGCCGCGGCGGCGATCGCCGCACTAGCCTGCAACAGGGAGCGGCGTGTGAGATGATCGGACGGCATGGCGGGTGCTTCCTCCTGTTCGGTCTGTCATACGAAGGGACGCGACAAATGATCCGCCGCTTGGTCGAAATATGGGATCGGATGGCAAGATTAACAGAATGACCCGGCAGGCAAAGTTGCAAAATGCCACGCAGGCGTTTTTGTACGACGCGAATCACCCAATCGGCTGCAATAGCGGTTTCGCGGCGGCGCAGTTGGCACGGCCATCGGGCGCGGTACGCGCAAAGCCCCGCGAAGCCGCCATCCTTGAAGGGGTCGGAAGGAATTTCATGGTCTTGGCAATTCTCCCCTTGCCCATCCTGAAAAGCGCTGCTAGTTGCCCGCCTCACCCGACGGGGACAGCGTCTCCATCAAGCGCCGAGCGGGCGTAGCTCAGGGGTAGAGCACAACCTTGCCAAGGTTGGGGTCGAGGGTTCGAATCCCTTCGCCCGCTCCAGTTTTCCTAAGAAATTAGAGGAAGTTAGCGGCCATCGCGAGATGGTCGCGGCATCCGTTTTTGCGTTCGGGAGAGCGGCTAAGGGAGCCGCGCAACGGGCTGGGAGTGCCCGCCGTGGGCAAAGAAAAAGAGCCGTCCAGTCGCCCCGGACGGCCCTGTGAAGATGTGTGGTGACTGCTCTAAGCCGCCAAGGTCGCCAAGGCCGCGTCATGGAAGGCCATATCCGCGCCTATCAAAAGGGCGTTGTCGCGAAGCGACCGCAGGACGCTCAGTGCTTCGTCGGACAGCTTCGAGCGCTGTTCACACCAGCTCGGTCAACTCTGATCGATATGGATCAGCCCACCAATATTTCGTCCAGCGCATAGGCTTTCTTGGCACCGGCCAGGGTGGCGAACGTGTAGGATTGACCGCCCAGCGTCGCGATGATGTCCAGGCCGTCGGGGCCAAGATGGCTGGAGAACGTCACCGCAGGGTTATCCTGCCGAATGTCACTGACGTCGATATGGTCTTTTTGGAACTCGAAGTCACCGATCGTGTCATGACCATCGCCTAGCGACTGGAACGCGAACGTGTCTGCGCCGCCCTTGCCATAGAGCAAGTCGTCCCCACCGCCGCCGACAAGAACATCATCGCCGCGATTGCCGAGAATCCGATTGGCCAGGCTATTGCCGATGACGCTCGTGGCTTCCTTCGTGTTGACGATGACATTTTCAACATTGGTGTCGATCGTGTAGCTCGTCCGGTAGAGAAGGACAGTATCGGTGCCTTCATTGGCATGTTCGATGATGTAACCGCCCATTTTGTTGATGGCATAACTATCGTCACCCTTCCCGCCGCGCAGGATGGCGGAGCCGTCGCCCGACATCTTGTCATCGGCGTCCGTCCCGATATAGCTGTTGACCCGGTTGTCGAAGCTCACTCTATGAGTGGCGGTCGCGCCCTTCGATGCGCTGCCGGCGTCCTGCATGTCGAAATCGGTGGCGGTCAGGCTGTTCATGTCCTTGTTGTCGAGAATGATCTGACGACCGCCCGACAAGGTAACCACCGTGTCCTGGCCGACCTGTTGCATGGCTCCATTTAGCGCACTAAAGCTGGCGAACTCATCCCCCGCCAGGTGGACCACGTCCCCCGCGCTGAAGTCGGTGATGCGAGTTACTGCGTCCGTCTTGCCAACCAGGAATAGGTCATTGCCCGCGCCACCGGTCAGCAGATTATGGCCCCCGCCGCCGATCAGCAAGTCGGCGCCGACATTGCCCCGGAGGATATTGTCGCCATCATTGCCGATGCCCACAGCACCTTCTGTCCTGGTTATTTCCAGATTGTCGCTATGGTCGGGCATCACCATATAACGCGATGTCGCAACGATCGTGTCGATGCCGCCGCCTGCTTTTTCCACGATGTTGGCCGCTTCGATATTGCTGACGATATATTTGTCGTCACCTAACCCGCCAGCAAGCAATCCGCGTTTGAAAATTAACAGGTCGTTGTCGTCCGTACCCTGATTGACAGCGACGCGGCCGGTTTCGCCGCCTTCGGCCCATTTGAACCTCAGACCCGCAGGAGCCGAAGCCTCTGGCTCTGGCAGGCTCGGCACTTGGGGTGCCGCTGGCGCTTCAGGTACGCTAGGTGTTTGGGGGACGCTGGGCGCCGGCGGCGTCGTCTCGCCAGCCAATTTGTCGAGAACGTCCTGCAAGCTGCCCAATATGCCCGTCGTCGCGGCGGTGATCGTCGCAACGGCATTTTCAGAGAAGGTCACGGTGTCGCTGCCAGCTTCTATGAACAGCGTTTTCGTGTCGCGCGTGATGAAATTGTCCGTCACGCTGATGTTATGGCTGGTGAAGGTGCCATATTTTGTGTCAGCCGAATTGCCCACCAGAACAGCGGTGTAATAGCCTTGGGCGGCTTCGAGATAATTGCCCGTCGCAACCGAATCCACGGCGCCACGAAAGGCGAGGGGGCGTTTGCCGACATCTTCTACACGGTTGCCGATCACCGTGACATCCGATGCCTGAAACGCATCATAACCCTCAAGCATCTTGTAATTATAGGAGGTCCAGCCGCCAACCGATATGCCGTCCGCCGTTACGCCATGGACGTAATTGTTGGAAATCAGGATGTCGGACGAGCCGCCCTTGGCGAAGATCGCCGCGCTGGTGCCCGTGTTGCCGCTGACGTCATTATGGGAAATGACGCCGTGGATGATCGACATGAAGTCGATGCTTTCGTCGATGCCGCCCGTGATGACATTGTTGGTGACGACGACATTGGAGCCGCCATTTGCCTTCACGCCATCCTGCACCACATTATCGATCACGTTATTCTTGATAACGATATTCTTGATGGTGTCGGTATAGTCATTCCCGTTCTGGCTGAACTGGATGCCGTTCTTGCCGCCGGTGATATGAAAGCCATCGACGATGAAATTTTCGGTGCCCCCGCCGCCGATCGTCGCCAGCGTGTCGCTTTTGGCCGTGATATGGGCGGCTTGCGGGCCGTCTGCCGAAATAAGCCAGATGGGCGCGCTATCGGTTCCGCTGACATTGCGTGGGATCGAGACATTTTCGATATAGTCGCCAGCCTTGACCATGATGGCGGTGCCGGGGGTTGCAGCGTCGACCGCTGCCTGTATCGTCGTGAACGGCTTTTCAACCGATCCGTTCGGCTTCCCCCTGTAGCTCGCGTCCCCATCGACCCACATTATTTTTGTGGGCGCAACGTCGCCCCAGAGATCTTCAGTCATGAAAAAAATTCTCCCGCTATCAGGCATGGATAGACGGGAGCGACTGAACGTCGCGTAATATGGTAGAGTTAACTACACATTAATTATAAAAATATTTCGCGGCAATCCGTTATTGGTTGTGATGCCGGATGGTGTCTGAATATCTACAGTATGTCCATGGCAATTTCCATGGACATTGTGCTGTTCTATTGAGTGAGACATTGTCGGCCATGATAGTCATGCGGAACCAGGCAATCGCATGGACGCGCACCGCGCGCCCATGGTCCCGCACCACTACGCCATCATAAAATGATATAGTCGGCGCTGCTCAGCGCGGTGACGTTGAGGATCTGAAAACTGTTCTGGATGCTGTTGTCCGCCGTCGCGATGGTCCACAACTGACTGGCGCCATTATAGGTCAGTGTCGCACCAGGGCCATAGCCTGCAAATTCCAGCCTGTCGCCGGTGGCCAACCCAGCCCCTTCGAAATCAGCGATTATGTCGGCCTCAACCTGACCGACCTTGAACTGGAACGTGTCCTCCCCCAATCCACCATAAAGTGTGTCAGCCCCGGCATCGCCCGAAATCTTGTCCCGCCCAATGCCGCCATAGATGATATCATCGTCGGCACCGCCAGATATGACGTCATTGCCATTGCCGCCGGTCAATATATCCCGACCCTTTCCGCCAGTCAGCCGGTCGGAGCCCGAACCCAATGTGATGATATCGTCGCCCGATCCCGCCGAATAGTTGATAGTTTCAAAGCCGCTAATCTGCGTGCCGTCGGCCAGCGTCACGACCCCCCCCGCCTGTTCCTGAAGCGAAAGATCGACACTCTGCGCTTCGCTGAACTGTGAGCGGTTGAGCGTCAGCGTATCCTTGCCCGCGCCGCCGATAAGCATCAGGTCAGGATCATTGCTGGTCACGATGTCATCGCCGGCGCCCGCGTCGATCCAGTCGAACCCGCGACTGCCGTCGATTTTGTCGATGCCATTGCCGCCCCAGATGACATCGTCGCCATTGCCGCCATAGATCAGATCATCGCCGTCCATGCCTTCGATCACATCACTGCCATCGCCGCCCGAAATCTGGTCCGCATAGGCACCACCGCGCAGCATGTCCGATCCGCTGCCGCTCGCGATCTGAAGCGCTTCGACATTGACGATGCGGGTGCCGTCGAACAGTTCCAGGATCGGGCTGTTATTGGCGTTGAACGAACTGGTATAGCTGATGTCGACGAAGATATCGGTCGTGGCGGTCGACCGGTCGAGATAGATGGTGTCGATGTTGTGGCCGCCATCTATCAAGCCGTCGGCATCATAGCTGATCAAAATATCCTTGCCGTCGCCGCCGCGCATCACGTCACGTCCCGCGCCGCCGTCCAATATATCATCGCCCGCTTCTCCGGTCAGGCGATCGTCACCCACGCCGCCATAGAGGCGATCATGGTCCGCGCCGCCGTCCAGATTATCATTGCCGACCCCGCCGAACAGGTCGTCATCCCCGGCCCCACCACGCAATGTGTCGTTGCCGCTATTGCCGTAAAGCCGGTTGCGGCCAGCACTGCCGCTGATCGCCGTGTCCTGTTCACGCAGCGTATAGACATCCTCGATCGAGCTGGTGCCGATCTTGTACACCGACGCATTGCGGGTCAGGATGACCGCGTCATGGCCGCCACCTGCCGCTTCGATCGCCTGGTCGTTCCGGTCGTCAAACACGTAAATGTCGTCGCCCAGACCGCCATGCATGATGTCCGCACCGCGCTGGCCGCTGATATAATCCGCCGTCGCATGACCCGACCGGTCGCCATAGAGAATATCGTCGCCCGTCTTGCCGATGATCTGGTCGCGCGCCACGGCGATGCCGCCATCGACACCGCCGACAAAGCCATATTGTTCCGGGTCATATGTGGCGAGCGGATCGAAGGCGGCGTTGCCACCCAGGTCATAGGTCGTGGCCGCAGGCGCATTGGTAAAGAGCGCCTTGCCCATGAAGATGTTGTTGGCGAAGCTGATATCGTCGGAAAAGCCGGTCAGTCCCCTGGGGATATATTGTTCCGCTACGCCATAGAGGCTGGTCCCGGCACCCCGCGCGACGTTGGATATATTGACCGTGTTGAACAGATTGTCGGTGACCAACACGTCCTGGGCGCCTTGCAACAGCAGCGAGGTCGGATAATCGACGGCGGTATTACCGCTGACCACGGCATGTTTCACTTCATAATCGACGAAATGCGCGCCGTCCCCGTCCGCGCCGACTTCGATCGGCAGATAGGCGATGCCGGTGGGGCCGCCGATCTTGATCGCCGGGCCTTCGGTCGAACCGATCACATTGTTGCGGATTTCGATGAAAGTGGAGCCGCCCTTCACGGTGATCGCTGAATCGCCAGTGTAATCGCGCCCGTCCAGTTCGTCCCATTCATCCTTGGCCGTGATTTCGTCGATGACATTGCCCTGGATCAGCAGTTTGGACGTGCCGACGAAATCGATACCCTGTTCATGGGCGCCGATGATGCTGTTGTTGATGATCTGGACGCCAAAGCTTTGGGCGATGTGGATCGCGTCGATGCCCCAATCGGTGAAATTGTTGTTGATAAGCAGGATGTTTTCGACCTTGTCGCCTGCATATCCTTCCTGGTACGCGGCGTTGGCACCGAAATTCCGGCTGACAAGATTGACGCCATAGGTGCCGATCGTGTCCGATCCCTGCACCGTAAAGCCGTCAATGACCCAATTGCCGACACCCCGGCCGGAAATGGCGCTGGTTTCGGCGACAGCGGGCGGCGCTATGATCGCCGCGCCCTGGCCATCGGCGGAAATCAACCGGATCGGCGCATCGGTGCTGCCATCGACGGTCAGGTTCAGCGCTTCATTATAGGTTCCTGCGCGCACCATGATGTCGGTGCCGGGCCCCGCATTGTCGATCGCATGTTGGATGGTGGCGAAGGGCGATTCGGCGCTGCCGGTCCCGGCTGCATCGTCGCCGGTCGTCGCTACCCACAATATGGTGGTGGCGGGCGGCGCTTCGCTGAAGATGATCGTGTCCTGCGCGGCCTTGATCGTGACGTCGATGGATTTTTGGAACGTGAAGCCGGTCGAATCCTCGACCTTGACCACTACGGAGCGTTGCGTTCCGGCACGAACGTCCAGCGCGCTGTTTACGACCAGTTGGTCGCCGACGATGGCGAAGGCGCCGCCTGCATCGTCGACCAGGGAATAGACATGGGTGTCGCCCTTGTCAGGATCGTCCACGAACAGTTCGCCCACCGGCGTGCCGATCTCTGAAAATTCATTCACCCAAGTGGTGTGCAGGCTCAGGTCCAGCGGCGCGTCGGGTGTGTCGTTAACGTCGACGCGGAAAATGATCTGGGCCCGGTTGGGTCCGTCGGACGCAAAGATGGTCAGGTTGAACCAGTTGGAAAAATCCTGCGGCATCTGACCCGAAAAGGTCAGCGTCGCGGGATCGAAGCTCAACCAGCTGTTGACGTCAGCCCCCACGCCGCCGCTGAAGGTCAATATGCTGTCAGGATCGTAAAACAGGTCAGCCGCCGGAATCGTCACGGAAAAGAAACTATCTTCTTCGATCACCAGATTGGGCAGGGTCCCAACGACGGTGGGGCGATCGGACACTGTCAGGTTGAAGGCGAGCGTCGCGCTGCTCGATTGATCGCTGGCGTTCAGAAATATCGTATAGTCATGGTGGCCGTCAGTCGGGCCACGACCGCTGAACGTCATCGTGTCCGACGCAAAGGTCAGCCAGTCAGGCAGGGCGGACCCGTCGGACAGCGTGGCGCTGTAGGTCAGCGGGTCGCCATCGGGATCGATGAAGAAAGTGGCAGGTATGACGAGCGAATAGAGTGTATTCTGACCCGTCAGCTGATCATCTATCGTGCCGTTGACGAGAGGTGGGCTGTTTTCGGGCGGGGGCGGGGGCGGCGGCGAATCGCCTTCCGGCTCCCCCGTGCCTGTGTCGGTGCTGGTTTCGCCATCCTGTTCAGCGACATAGTCGGGCGGGACAATATCGAATTCAAATTGCCCGTCTGTCGTCATGCCTGTCTATCCCATCTGGATTTTAAGCCGAATGAGGCGCAAATGCCTCTAATCGCTTTATTTTCTTGCACAGGATGTCCTTTCCAGACCTCTGGAAAGCGGCGACATTTCTCTTGCCAAAAAAGGCTAATCAAAGGTTAAGACCAACGCAAGCGCAGCAAAATCTGTTCGTCGCAAAAACGTCATTATACTGTCCTGTATTGATACGGGTCCACCGCGCTACCGCTTCCGCGACATCGGTCGTCGGAAATTATCTGTTTGGATTTTCGTGAGTTTTTGTATGAAAAATGCGTTCGCTACGGCACTTTGGCAGGGGCAGGCAGTACTTTGCCCTGCTTGTTGTCGCTCGGCACGCATATCCGCGCAGTTGCCATGGTGCGCCGCGACATCTTATGGCAAAGGGTGATGACGGCGCGGAGCCGGGCCGGATCAAGGCGCGCACGCGGAACCAGCGGGACGGTGGGGCTATGATCAAGTATCGCCAGGACATTGACGGACTGCGTTCGCTGGCAATTCTGCCCGTGCTATTCTTTCATTTGGGTGCGATCCGTCTGTTCCCCGGCGGCTTCGTGGGCGTTGACGTGTTTTTCGTGATCTCCGGTTATCTGATCACGAAGATCATCTATGACGACCTGTCCAATGGCCGATACAGTATCGCGCGTTTTTACGAACGCCGCATCCGACGTATCGTCCCCGCGCTGATCCCGGTCTATCTGTTCGTGTGCATTGGCGCCCTGCTGCTCTATTTTCCGAGCGAAGGGCGGGAGATCGGGCGAACGGTGGTCAGTTCGATCTTCTTCGTGTCGAACATATTATTCTACGCAAAGTCCGGTTATTTCGATGCCGGGGCCAAGACATCGCCACTGCTGCACACCTGGTCGCTGTCGGTGGAGGAGCAGTTCTACATCGTCCTGCCGCTCTTGCTGGTACTGATCCTGCGCTTTGGCTTTACCGTCCAGCGCTATGTGTTCGTGGCCCTGACGATCATCAGCTTCGGGGCGTCGGTCGTGATGGTCAAGCTTCAGCCCGAAGCCGCCTTTTATCTACTGCCTTTCAGGGCGTGGGAGCTGATGCTGGGATCGTTGATCTCGATCGGTGTTGTGCCTGTCATCCGCAGCCGGCGGCTGGCCGAGATCGTCGCGGGCGGCGGGCTGCTGCTGATCATCGGATCGATCCTGTTCATTTCGGAAAAAATGCCCTTTCCCGGCCTGTTGGCGGCGCCTGCCTGCCTTGGCGCGGCGGCGCTGATCCATGCCGGGGGCAGTTTCCAGACGCTATCGTCCCGCCTGCTGTCCCTGGCACCGGCGCGCTTTGTCGGCCTGATATCCTATTCGCTCTATATCTGGCATTGGCCGGTCATCGTATTCTATGCGTCACGGACCGGTGAACTAGACAGGGTCGACAAGCTGATCCTGCTGGCCATCATCACCGCGCTTGCCATCCTGTCATGGCGGTATGTCGAACGGCCCTTCCGTAAGCCCCATGGGGCCGATTCCCGCATGGGGCATGTCTATGGCTGGGCGGCCGCCAGCTTTGTGGCCGTGACGGCGCTCGCATTGCTGATCGCCCCGGCGCGCCAGGCGATGTGGCCGGATTATGCCGTTCCCGAACAGATTTTGGCCTTTCAGACGCCGCCACGCGCCGACATGCGCAATGGCAGCTGTTTCATCGCCAGCGGCGCTGGTGCGCAGGATTATGATGCGGCCCAATGCCTGTCGCTGCGCACCGGCACGCGCAACGTCCTGCTGATCGGGGACAGCCATGCGGCGCATCTGTATAGCGGACTGACCAACGCATTTCCCGACGTCCATTTCCTTCAGGCCAATGCATCAGGCTGTATGCCGCTGGGCCGATTTGCAGGACCGGAGCGTTGCACGAAGGTGATCAGCAAAGCGTTCGATTTCGTTGCCGCCCATGGTGGTCAGCTTGACGGCGTCATCATTTCGGCGCGCTGGAAAAAGGGTGATGCGCGGCGCATCGGCGAAACCATCGCGCGGATCGGGTCGGGCGTACCTGTCACGGTGGTTGGCCCCAGCGTCGAATATCGACTGCCCCTGCCCAAAATTCTGGCGCAGGCCTGGCCCGATGAAAGCGGCGCATCGTCCGGCCGTTTCCGGGGTGAGCCGGGACCGGGACTGGACAAGGCCATGCTGGCGGCGGTCGAAGGCGCGGGCGCGCGCTATATTTCGATGGAGCAGGCCATCTGTCCGGGCGGCCCATGCCGTGTATGGGCGGGCAAGCATATTCCCCTTCAATTTGACGAAGGCCATCTGACCACGCAGGCATCGCGCCTGATCGTCGCGCAGGTCGCCCCGCAATTCTGGTTCCGATGACCAGCGTCCCGTTGCATTCCGCGCAGGATAATCAGCCGACGAGGGGCAAGAAGGTCATGGTTCTGACGACCATGACCCATGCGTCGGGCGCCCCGATCGCGGCGCTTCGCCTGGCCGCCGGGCTGGAGGCGAGCGGCCATGACGTGCAGGCCGTATTCCTGTATCACCGCGAGGCCATGAACGGCGCGGACTACCCCGCCAAACTGCTGCTGAGCCACGTTCCGCGCACCCCCGTCGATATGTTGCGGATCATCGTGCGGCTATGGCGATGTCTGCGCGCGAACCGGCCGGACGTCATCATCATGTTCCTGCCGCTGGCATCGGTGATCGGCGCGAATGTCGCGCGGCTGGCCGGAATCCGTCGCCGCATCATGTCCTTCCGCGTGCCGCGCGCCACTTATTCGCCGGTCATGCGCGGGGCCGACCGCCTGTCGGCATGGGTGGGCAGCTATACCGATGTCGTGGGCGTGTCCCGTGCGATGCTGGCGGGATGCGCGGCCTACCCCCGATGGCTGCGCGATCGGGCCGTCGTCATCCATAATGGGCTGAAGGACTGGCCGCGCAGCACGATGGACAAGGGCGCGGCGCGCGCGCTGTTCGGCTTGCCGCCGCAAGGCCGGCTAGTCGGCGCGCTTGGCCGGCTGGAGGAACAGAAAAATCCCGAACTGCTGGTTGAGGCGCTCGCCCAATGCCCTGCCCATGTCCATCTGGTGCTGGCGGGCAGCGGCAGCCTGCGCGAACGGGTCGTAGCATTGGCGGACAGCGCGGGGGTTCTGGATCGCCTGCACCTGCTGGGCGACGTTCCGCGCGAAAAAGTGCCGCATCTGCTGGCGGCGATCGATATTTTCGCCCAGCCATCGCGGTTTGAAGGGCAAAGCAATGCGTTGCTGGAAGCGCTACATGCCGGTCTGCCTTGCCTGGTCAGCGACATCGCAGAACAGGTGGAAACCGTCGTCGGGGATGATGGCCGCGCTGCCGGGCAGGTCCTCCCGCTCGACGATCCGGCTGCCTGGGCGCGGGCGATGGCGAATGACGGGGGTGGCGATGACCTGGATGCCGTCATTGCGGAGCGTGCCGCCCTGTTTACCTTCGCCGCAATGATGCGTTCCTATAATGCGTTGCTGCGGGCGCGGTGACTCCATGTCGCCTCATCTTCCACTTCATCCGATGCGGCCTTCCGGCAGATCAAATTCGCCGCGAAGGGATGAATGGCGATTGCATGGCACCGCTGCGTGCGTATAGCAGATGGGTGGGGGATGCTGCATAGGCCTGTACGACATTGCAGCACTAGGAAATCAGGAGCGGCTTTATGAAACTGTTCGTCATTGGCTTTCCCAAGTCGGGCACGACTACGCTGAACAAGGCGCTGGAAGCCAGTGGTATGTCCACGCTCCATTGGCGGCAGGGCGAGAAGTTCTTGGGCAAGATGATCTATGACGCTTATATGGCGGGCGAAGATCCCTTGCGTGACTTTGCGGACATTGATTGCATCACCCAGGCCGACGTGTGCCTGCCGCGGCACAAGCTGAATTACTGGCCCAACCTGGATTTCCAGATCATCGCGGCGATCCGGCGCTATCATCCCGATTGCCTGCTCGCGCTGAACTATCGTGACCCGGTCAAGGTCGTATCGAGCATGAATCGCTGGCTGGACATGCGCAAGCGCTTCGTCGCATCCGACATTCCCGGCCTGCCCAAGGGCTTTGGTGCCAAGGACAGCGAATTGCTGACCTGGATCGAGGGCCATTATGACGCCTGTCGCCGGCTGTTGGGGTCGGACCCCAATTTCTTCGAATATGACATTGAAGATCCCAAGGCGCCGCAGATATTGAGCGAACGGCTGGGGGTCGAGCTTGCCTGGTGGGGCAAAGCGAATGTGAATGAGGCCGCATGAGGCGGCAGGATCACGGCCAGCCCGCATAGCGGGTCGTCAATCGATCGGATGAACCGGCTTTTGCACGGCCGGTGTAGGGGTAGCAGGGGCACATCCGATGACGACAGCGCGGCGACGGCAGATGCCATATTGGTTGGCGTCCATATTGACATATGGCTTCGTCAACGTGGTAACGCGCGGCGCGAGCGGCGTCCTGACCCTGCTCTATGCCTATCGGCTGACGCCCGGCGAACTTGGTTCCTACGCCATTTTGATTACGATCGCGGCGTTGATCGACGTTGTGACCAATCTGGGCGTCACCCAGGCGATCCTGCGCCAATATTTCGATTTCAAGCAGGACGGGGATGCGGGGAAGGCCTTTTTGTCGCGGGTCATCCGGCTGACGCGGCTGATCGGGTTCACGCTGGTCATCGTGGCGGGCCTGATATGCCTGTTGGTGTGGGACCATCTGGTCGGCAATCATCTGCCCACCTGGCCCTATCTGCCGCTGATGCTGGTTTACGCCTATGTCATGCGCAGCAGCAAGATTTTCGATATCGTGGCGCGCACGCTCGACAAGCCGGGCATGTTCGCGACCTATCGCCTGGTGCAGATGGCGGCGCTGATCCTGTTGTCGTTCCTGTTCGTGTTCCAGTTTCGTTGGGGTTTGCAGGGGGCTTTGCTGGCAACGGTCGGGTCGGCGGTTTTTGGCGCGGCGATCCGTTCCTATCTGTTCCGCAACCAGTTGCCTGCGTCGGGCCGATCGGGGCGATCGGAGATCACGGCTCTGTATAGCTATGGCTTGCCGCTTCTGCCGCGCGAGCTGGCGGAGTGGGGGCGCATCCCCGCGCAGCGGCTGATCGTTGCGAGCGTCATGTCGGTGGCCGATGTCGGCATGTTCTTTCTGGGGAGTTCGATGGTCGCGATGCTGACCATGCTCACCGATTCGATCGAAATGTGGCTCAATCCGCAATATATGCGGCTCAGGACCAGTCAGGGCGCCGATGTCAAAGCGCGGCTGCATATGATTCGCCAGATGTTGCTGGGTGTGGTCACGCCCGTCTATATCGGCGCTATCCTGTTCCTGCCCGACATCATCCACCTTGTCCTGCCGCCAGGCTATTCGGCGACATTGCCGATTTTGGGACCGCTATTGCTGGCGTCCTATGTCCAGATCCAGTCGCAGTTCCAACAACGCCAGCTGTTATTCCTCAAGCGGACCGTCGCTGTTTCGGTTGTCACCATCACAACGTCCGCATCTTCCCTGGCCGCGGCCTATTTTGCGGGCGGCCAATGGGGCGTACAGGGCGTCGCCTGGGCCGTCGCGCTGGTTTCCATCGTCGGGCTTATGGCCGGGCGGGCGGTCGTGCACCGCTATGAAGATAATGAACTTACCCTGTCATCGTCCCTGTGCGGCCTCATGATCGTGTTCCTGCCGGCGCTGGCCATGTCGTTTCGAACCGACATGGCGTTCGACTGGACATGGGAGGGCGCGAAGATGCTGTACCTTATCATTGCCACCGCGCTGATTTTCCTGTTGTGGATGCGGGGCCATCTGGCGGACCTTATGGGGGGCGGTCGGAAAAAGAGCGGTAATATGGAGTCGGGCAAATGAGCGGCCCAGCGATTGAGGCCTCCGCGGAGCAAGGGGAGGCAAACCCCGCCCGGAGCGCGTCGGAGCGACCGCGACTGGCCCATCTGGATGTCGGGCGGGGCATAGCGATCCTGCTTGTCGTGATCTTCCATGCCTATCGTGGTTTTCTGAACGCCGGGACAGCGGGCGCGGGATCGCTCTGGCCGCTGCTCGACTATAGCGTCTATATATTTCACATGGCCTTTTTCTTCGTAGCGTCGGGCTATTGGGTGCCGCGCGCGTTGAAAAAAGGCCGGACCGCCTACCTGCTGGACAAGCTGGCGACGACCTGGTGGCCGGCCGTGCTTTGGTCGCTCATCTATATCCTGATCAACAACATCATGGCGTCCTATGTGAACAAAACTGTCCCCATGGACGGGCTGTGGCGTATCCTGATTTTCCCCGCGATGCATTTCTGGTTTCTGGGAGCATTATTCCTGTTCTTCCTGTGTATGGCGGTAACCAGGAACATATCCTTCTGGCTGCTGATCGCTGTTGTGGCCTGTGGCCTGGTCGATGTCTTTCCGATGCGGGAGAATTTCGCGCGTTACTGTCATTTCGGGATATTCTTCATTGCGGGCGTCATCTTGTCCACCAACCGCTCGCAGATGACAGGCAAGGGGTGGCCGTTCGCACTGGTCGTGCTTGGTGTCACGATCTGGCTGGGCTTTGAAAAAGGGATCGATCTTTACTCCGGCTGGCTGGTGCCGGGCGGCTTTGCCGGGATCATCCTGCTGCTGGCTCTGGCCAGGGGGATTGCGGGCCATGGCGTGGGCCGGGTGCTGGGGTGGATCGGCCAACGGTCGATGCCGATTTATGTCCTGCATATCTTGCCGATGACGGCATCGCGCGTCGTGCTGCATCGAATCGCGCCGGATTTGAATCTGGACCTGCGAATCCTGATTGTGTCGGCGTCCGGCCTTGTCTTTTCGCTGATCGGCTATGCTATCGCCGCTCGCCTCAACCTGCTGGCTATTACCGGACTCGGCAAGGATTCGTCGCGATCGGTACAGTCGGCATAGTGCGCAAAAGATGCAGTTCAGAACGGCGTTAATTTTTTTTTCATGTAAATTTTGCAGATGCGAAAAGTCATGAAATGACTTGACAACTCCAAAAATACAGAATTGTTACAGTCAAGGCGTCGTGCATCATGGTTAAAGCCAGGCCAGGCTTGGCTTAGGCATTGCCTGATATCCCGCCTATAAGGCCGTTTCCAACATCATCATCCAGTCCCACGCTGTTGCTGCCGAGTCGACAGGCCTGATGTCGGGGAGGGGCGGGCCTTTGTCGGGGAAACTATAGGCTCTTCTGCTTACTGTCTCAAATAGAGGCAATCTCGCAATAGCGTAATGGCGAAGCATTGACGCGCTATAGTTACCAAGTTACTAACGCCCCGCGGACAATGAGGCAGCAAACGTCTCTGGCTATAACCGCTTGAAGCAGTGAAATAAATTCGCGGGCGCAGCAGTTGAGCAAAATTAAACCAACAGGAGATGTCTTATGGCAGTGGCTTTGTTGCACAACTCCTGACGGGTTTGATGCAGGCTT
The DNA here is from genome assembly GCF_057809795.1 of Sphingobium sp. FG125. Classification (NCBI taxonomy): domain Bacteria; kingdom Pseudomonadati; phylum Pseudomonadota; class Alphaproteobacteria; order Sphingomonadales; family Sphingobiaceae; genus Sphingobium; species Sphingobium sp. FG125. The sequence goes on along the minus strand of NZ_JBMDKQ010000015.1, from coordinate 167 downwards.
TATTTGAGATTACTACGCCACGCGGATGGTGTTGGGTGTACCGATTTGCGAGAAGCGATTGAGGATTGCAGCGCGGACTTTGAGCTCGGTTATCTGACGATCGAAAGTGCGCGCCATGACGCGCTGACCAAGCAGCTTGAAGCAGTGCATTTTCGTTTCGACGAGGC
>NZ_JBMDKQ010000014.1:0-107420 GCF_057809795.1 Sphingobium sp. FG125 | reverse complement strand
TTTCTCGACTTCGCTCGAAACGAACGGGGCTTATGTGTAGATCTGGTCAGAACCAGAAACGCACGCCCATCACCAGACTCGTGGCTGATGCGCCTTCCCCCGCCGCGCGCGCATAACGGGCGGTATCGCCGAGCTTGCGTTCCCAGTGGACGCCGACATAGGGCGCAAATTCGCGGGCGAATTCGTAGCGCAGGCGCAGGCCCAGTTCGATGTCTGACACGCCAGAGCCAATGCCGAGTGATGGCACGTCCTGCGCGGCGATATTCATTTCGGCGGCGGGTTGCAGGATCAGACGCTGCGTGATGCGCTGGTCGTAGCTGCCCTCCAGCCGGAGGTGGGCGTCGCCCTTGGTGGACAGGAACGCCTGCGCGCCAACCTCGAACCAGTAAGGGGCGAGGCCTTCGATGCCCACGACCGCATAAGTGCGTTGCGGGCTTGGGCGGAAATCCTGCCGCACGCCTGCCTCGACATTGAACCAGGGGTTCAGCGCCCGGCTGTAGAGCGCCTGTAGTTCGGCGCTTTCCAATGCGCCGCCGACTTCGCCCTCGCCTTCCGTCTTGAACGCGAAACGATTGATGTCGCCGCCGAACCAGCCTTCGCCTTCCCAGGCGTAACCGTTCGCGCCCTTGTGCGCCCGATATTCGAGGCGGTCGAGCATGATCTGCGAGAAGCTCATGCCGCCGCTTTCCTTGATCATGGCGGCGCGGGCGCGGGCCATGGTCGCGGCGGGATAGAAGGCTTCGGCGGCATGATCGGTCGGGATTGGCGGGGCGGTGCCTTGTGGCACGCTGTCATCGGTCGCTGGCATGGTGTGACCGGCATGGGGGTCGGCGGACGCGGGCGGCGTCTGATGCGCGCTATGGTCTATCTGGCTATGGTCCATCTGGGCCAATGCGGGCGTAGCGGTGCTGGCCAACAACAGGGCCGCGATCAGGCGCGTCATGCCGCGTCCTCCCCGTGGCGGACGGTGACGACGCGCATCATCCCCGCGTGCATGTGCATCAGCATATGACAATGGAACGCCCAGTCGCCCAGCGCGTCGGCGGTCAGATCGAAACTGATCTTGCCGCCGGGCAACACGTTGACCGTATGCTTGCGCGGGTTGTGCGCCGCATCCTCCCCGGTCAGCAGCTGGAAGAAGTGGCCGTGGATATGGATGGGGTGTGGCATCATCGTGTCGTTGATGAGGGTGACGCGCACCCGTTCCATATGACGGAAGGCGATGGGGTCCGCGCCATCCGACAGCTTCACCCCGTCGAAGGACCACATATAGCGTTCCATATTGGCTGTCAGATGAATGTCGATCGACCGGGTTGGCGTGCGGGTGTCTTCATTGGGTTCGAGCGCGCGCAGGTCGGCATAGGTCAGCACGCGATGATCGACGTCCTCCAGCCCCGTGGGCCGGTCGGCGGTGCGATCGGCGGGCATGGAGGAGAGGGTCGCCACCCCCGGCCCCATCGGCACATTGGGCGCGACCGAAGGGTCGAGCATCTTCATGCTATGGCCGGACATGCTGTCATTGGCGGGTTGGGACAGGTCGATCACCCCCCCCTGCCCCATGTCCATGCCGGACATATCCATGCCCATATCCTTCATGGTCAGCAGCGGCCGGGCGCGCAGCGTCGGGATGGCCGCGACCATACCGATCTGCGGCGCGAGCGTCGCGCGGACCAGGCCGGAGCGGTCGATGGCTTCGGCGATCAGGGCATAGGCGGTGGCATCCGTCGGCTGGACGATCACGTCATAGGTTTCGGCGATGCCGATCTGGAATTCGTCGGTCTCGACCGGCTGGACATGCTGGCCATCGCACTGCACGACGGTCATCGCCAGGCCGGGCAGGCGCACGTTGAAGTTGGTCATGGCCGACGCATTGATGATGCGCAGCCGCACCCGCTCGCCCGGCGTGAACAGGCCAGTCCAGTTTTCCGCTATGCCATGGCCGTTGACGAGAAAACTGTAGGTGGAGCCGGTGACGTCCGAAATATCGGTGGGGTCCATCCGCATCTTGCCCCAGTCGATCCGGTCGTTGAGCGGCTGGTCCTTGCCCTTGAGCAATCCGGCGAGCGTCTGGCGCTGCATGTTATAATAGCCGCCCGATTGTTTCAGGCGCTTCAATTGCACATGGGGATGGACCGGCGACCAGTCGGACAGGACGATCACATGCTCGCGCGTCGCCTGCACCGGATCGGTCCCGGCGGGGTCGATGACGATCGGACCATAATGGCCCATCGCCTCCTGCATCCCCGAATGGCTGTGATACCAATAGGTGCCCGACTGGCGGATGGGGAATTCATAATGGAAGGTTTCGCCCGGTGCGATGCCGGGGAAGCTGATGCCCGGCACGCCGTCCATCTGGAAGGGGACGATCAGGCCGTGCCAGTGGATCGACGTATCTTCTTTCAGTTTGTTAGTGACGGACAGGCGGACATTCTGCCCTTCGCGCAGCCGGATCAGCGGCGCGGGGACGGTGCCGTTAATCGTGATAGCATGGGCGGAGCGGCCCCCGGTCGCGAAATGGCTGTCGGCGACGGTCAGCGCGATGGTATCGCCCGACAGGACGCCCGGCGCGGGATGCACGCCGTGGGTGCCGCTTTGCGCCCAGGCGGGAAAGGCGTTGGCGAAGCTGAGGGCAGCCGCGCCTTTGAACAGGGTGCGGCGGTCAAGAGTCAGGTTGGTCATGCCCCTTCATACGCGGGGCGCAGCGTCATCCCTCAAATATTCCGACAATTTTGCGCGCGCACGATAAAGGCGGGTTTCGATCGCTTTTTCGGTGAGACCCAGCGCGGCCGCAGTGTCCGCCTGGCTCATCGCCTCGATCGTGCGGAGCAGCAGCACATCTTTCAGCGCAACGGGCAGTGCGGCGATGGCAGCGTTGATGCGCACGAGTGCCGCCTGCGATTGCAGCGCCTGTTCCGGGTCTGGCGCAGCGTCGGCAATATCGCCCGCTTCGTCGATCGGGCGCGCAAAGGCGAAGAAACGCCGTACCGCACGGCGACGGCCCCAATCGCGGCATTTGTTGAGCGTGATCCGCGCGATCCAGCTGCGAAAGGGGCGCGCACCATCATAGCGGGCGAGTGCGGCGAAGGCGGCGACGAACACTTCCTGCGTGATGTCGAGCGCTTCGTCGCCATCGCCGACATGGGCGCGGGCCAGTCGCCACACCGCATCGCGATGCCGCCGCATCAGCGCGGCATAGGCGTCCTGATGCCCGGCCAGCGCGCGCGCAGCCAGCACCCTGTCGTCGGGTTCGGCTCCGTTCACCGGGGGGCGGGCTGGGTCAGTGCCTTGACGACGGCCGCGTCAAACTGGGCCGCCTGATCGGGACGCAGCACCGCGCGCATCGCGAAAATATGCTGGAGCGTCTCCTTTTGCAGCGCGCCCATGACATGATGGGTGCGGTCCACGGCCTGGGCCACTTGCGGGCCATAGCCATGTTCCGCCGCAATCGCCTGCGCCAGCCGCGCATTGTCGGCGCGCATTTCCGCCTCCAGCGCTTCGCGGCGAATGGCAAAGGCGGCTTCAAGCTGATGGATGCGCTGTTCCTGCGCGGCGTCGAGCGTCAGCTTTTCATGCAGCAGCGCATGGACTTCGCTTTCGACGCGGGGCGGCGGCGCGATCCAGACGCGCGCGACCAGCACCGCCGCCAGCGCCGCGGCGAAGGCGACCAGCGCAACGAGCAGATAGCGTTTCAGGCTCATTGGCCAAGAAGGCGGGATGGCGCATAGTCCGACATGCCGATCGGCGCAGCTTGCGCGGGCGCTGACGGCACGATGCTGCCCACCCAGCCGATACCCAGCGCCAGCAATCCGGCCAGCATCATACTGCGCCGCGCCATGCCCTGTTCCCGGCGGCGGGCAACGCCCTGCATCACCACGCCGTCCATCTGCTCCAGCCGGGCGTCGACCGGCATCGCCCGCATCTGCCCCAGCAACTGATCGAGATCACTCATCTGCACATACTCCATCCTCATCGCGGCATACGCGCGGTGCGGGCTTATCCCTCACCACAAGGCCCAAGAAAAAATCATGCACCTGTGATGAGGGGTCGAGCAAGTCCATGCGTAATATCCCCTAACCACCATCATGGAGAAGCCCCGATGTCCCGTTTCCTGACCGCCGCCATCGCCCTGTCGATCGCCATCCTGCCCGGTGCGGCGTTGGCGCATAGCAAACTGTTGTCGTCCAACCCCGCCGCCAATGCGACGGTGGCCAAGCCGACCAAGCTGACGCTGACTTTTTCCGAGACATTTCTGGGGCCGCTTTCCGGCGTCGATCTGGTCATGACCGGGATGCCGGGCATGAGCGACCATGCGCCGATGCCGATCAAGGGCTTCAAGACCGTGGTTGCACCCGATGGCAAGACGATGATCGTCACCCTGCCCCGCGCCCTGCCCGCCGGCAGCTACGACCTGAAATGGCATATTGTCGGCGCTGACCAGCACAAGATGGAAGGCGGTTACGCCTTCACCGTCAAGTAAGCCGTCATGGACGGGGGGATGCTGCTGCTGGCGCGCCTTGGCCTGATGGCCGACCTTGCCCTGCTCATGGGCCTGCCACTGTTCTGGTGGGCGATGGGCGTGGCGGGGCAGCGCGCGCTGCTGGTGGCGCTCGCACTGGGCGGCATGGCGCTGTCGGCGCTGTGGCTGATGGCGAGTGCGGCGAGCATGGCCGGCACCCCGTTGCTGCCGCCCGACTGGGCGACGGCAGAGATTTTGCTGACGATGACGCCGATCGGCCCGGTGCTGGCGGTGCGCGGCATAGCTTTGCTCGCCGCGCTGGCGCTGGCTGTGGCCGGACGGGATCGGTGGGTGCTGATCCCGGCCGCCATTGCTGCCGCGACGATCGCCTGGACCGGCCATGCGGGTGCGACCGAAAATGTCGCCGGGAGCGTTCACCGCGCCGCCGATGTCGCGCATATCTGGGCGGCCAGCGGGTGGATCGGCGCGCTGGCGGCGTTGCTGCACGCGGTGACGGTGCGCCGTCCGAATGTCGATCGAATCGCGGTGATGCTGGCGAAATTTTCGCTGCTGGGGACCGTGTTCGTCGCCACGCTGGTCGTGACCGGGCTGGTCAACAGCCTGATGATCGTCGGGATGGCCGATCTGCCGGCGATGACGGGCAGCCGCTATGGCTGGCTGCTGGGCGCGAAGATCGCCCTGTTCGGCGGGATGCTGGGGCTGGCGGCGCTCAACCGCTGGCGGCTGACCCCGGCGCTGGAGCGGGGCGAAAGCGCAATCGCCGCGCTGCGTCTCTCATTGATGCTGGAGACGGGCGCGGCGATAGGGGTTTTAATGCTGGTGGCCTGGCTGGGGACGCTCGATCCGATGGCCTGAGCCATCAGGCCGGGCGGTAGATGGCATACACCTTCTTGACGTGGACCTGGCTGTCCCAGCTGCACGATGCGCCCTGTTCGACCAGAAAGATGTCGCCCTTGCCGAACGTCCCTTCCGCGCCAGCGCCATCGACGAAGGTGACGCTGCCATCGAGCAGATACATCAGCTCATAATGACGATAGGCCATGGAGCGGCGATGATAGGGGGTGGAATCCCAGGTGCCGCAGACAAATTCGCCATCGGCAGAACGATAATCGGTGAAATTGCGGCAGGACGGGGTCGGGCCGACCAGCAGTTCAGCCAGCGGCGCGCCAGACGGTTCGAGCGCGGCATTGGTGTCGATCGGGATGATCGCGCCGTTGGCGGCGGACCCGCCGGTGCGGCGCACGAACAGGAGGCGCGCATCGGCGGTGCTGGTCCAGCTAAAGCTGGCGCCTTCGCACAGGACGACGCTGTCGCCTTCGTTCAGCGTACGCTCGTCAATCTGCACGCTGCCGGATTCGACGATGATGAATTCATCGGCGTGCATCGCCGCGACCGATCCGCTGCCCTGCGGCAAAGCGATCAGGCCAATCGACACCGGGCCTTCGGGCTGGGGCAATAGAGCGCGGGCGGACAGGAAGGCGTCGCCCTCCCCTGCCCCGACCGTCACCCCCGCCGCCCAGGCGCGCAGATCGACAAAGGAACGGGTGGCGGTCTGGGTGGTGGTCATGCTGGCTTCCCTCAAAAAATTTGGGGCAAGCTAGCGCGATGCGGGCGGCAGGTTGCACCAAGCGCGCAGCAGGGAAACGCGCCCGGTGCCGTTTGCGTCCGCCGGGACGTTCAAAGCTGCCGCAGGGCGCTGGCCGGACGGACCGATAGCAACGGGATCGACCCGGCCAGACCAATGCCCAGCGTCAGCAAAGCGCCACCGCCCAGCGTCGCCAGCACGACCAGCCAGTCGGGCGACCAGCTAAATTCGAAAATCTGGACGATAACGAACCAGGCCGCGCCGGACCCCAGCGCCAGCGCGACCAGCGCCAGCATGGTGGCGAGCAGGCCATATTCCAGCGCCTGTCCGCCCAGCAATTGCGCGCGGGTCGCGCCCAGCGTTTTCATGATCACGCTGTCATAGCTGCGCGCCTGTCGCGATGCGGCGATGGCACCGACCAGCACGGCGATGCCCGCCAGGATCGCGACCGAGGCAGCGGCGACAATCGCAGCGGACATTTGCGTCATGATCGCGCCAACCTGCGCGATCACTTCGCCAACCGCGATCACCGACACGCCGGGGAAGGCGGCGAGCAGATCGCGGGTGACGGCGCTGTCGTGGCGCGTGTCCATGGTGATGGTCGCGGCCAGGCTGTGCGGCGCGGCGGAGACGATGCCGGGGGAAAAGACCAGGATATAGTTGAAGCCCATCGTCTCCCAGTTGATCGTGCGCAGGGAGGCAATGCGCGCGGTGATTTCGCGCCCTAGCAGGCTGACGGTCAATGTGTCGCCGACACCGATATTGAGGATTTTCGCAGCCTCCGCGTCGAAGGAAACGAGCGGCGGCCCGGCATAATCGGCCGGCCACCACTGCCCCGCGACCAGTTCGCTGCCCTGCGGCAGGGTCGCGCTATAGGTGACGCCGCGCTCGCCGCGCAGGAACCATGCACCTTCGGGTGGCTCCTTCAGATCGGCGACGCGCTGATTGCCATAGGCGACGATCGTGCCGCGCAGGGCGGGAACAATATTGAACTGCGCGTCGGGGGCCTGTTTGCGCACGATGGTGCGGAAACGATCCGCTTGCTCCGAAGGGATATCCAGCACGAACTGGGCCGGGGCGGTCTTTGGCACGACATTGCGGATTTCGCTGTCGAGGCTGGTCTGGATGCCCGCCAGCGTCACGAACAGGGTGAGCGCCAGGCCAAGCGCGACAATCAGCGCGGCGGTCTGCGCGCCGGGGCGGTGTAGATTGGCCAGCGCCAGACGCAGCAAGGGCCGTCGCGGACGCGGCGCGCGCAGGGCGATCTGACGCACGCCCCAACCGATGCCGAGCAGGAGCAGCAGGACCGCCGCGGTCGCGCCGAGCACGGCGGCGGAGAAGAGCGGCTCGCGCGCGGTGCCGAGCGCCAGCGCTACCAGCAGCGCGCCCGCAGCCGCCATGGCGAAAATCGTGCGTCGGTCGATGCCGTGGCGCGGATCGACCACGCCGCGAAAGATGAGCGCGGCGGGCTGGGTCCGGGCGCGGGCCAGCGGCGGCAAGGTGAAGAGGAAGGCAATCAGCAGGCCATAGGCGGCGCTGGTGACGAGCGGCAAAGGATGCAGCCGGAAGCCGGGGCTGACCGGCAGGACATCGCCCGCCAGCGCAACGATGGCAGGCGGCAATAGCGCGCCAACCGCCAGTCCGCAGGCGATACCCAGCAGCGCAACGCAGCCAATCTGGAGCAGGTAGATGCGGGCAATGTCGCTGGACGTCGCGCCCAGCACCTTGAAGGTCGCGATGCCGGGGCGTTTCAAAGCGAGATAGGAGGCGACGCCATTGCTGACGCCGATCCCCGCGATCACCAGTGCGGCGAGGCCGATGAGCGAGAGAAACTGCCCCATGCGCACGATGAAGCGGCTGGCACCGGGAGCGGCCCGATCGCGATCCTTAAATTCCCAACCGGCCGACGGATATTGCTTTTCCAGATTCTCCCTCACCGCCTGTGCGTCCGCGCCATCGGGCAAGCGCAGGCGATATTTGCTGTCATAGAGGCTGCCGGGCTGGATCAGCCCGGTGCGGCGCAGTCCGTCGAGCGAGACGATCGCGACCGGGCCAAGGGTGAAGCCCTCGCCCAGCCGGTCTGGCTCGTCGGCAATGATCGCGGCAATGGTGAAGGTCGCGGTGCCATAGACCAGCCGGTCGCCGGGTTTGACGCTCAGCCGGTCGGCCAACGCAGGGCCGATCAGGATACGATCGGGCGCTAGTGGCGCGCGATAGGTTCCACCTTGCAGGGCGAGTGTGCCATAGAGCGGATAGGCATTATCCACGCCCTTGAGTTCGGTCAGCACGGCCGGTCCGTCGGCTCGTTCGCCCCGCGCCATGGCGCGCAGGCGGATGGTTTCGCTTAATGTGCCAAGGCGACGGAAGGCCGCCTTGTCCTCCCCCCCCGCTTCGCGCTGGGTCATGGCGATTTCGACGTCACCGCCCAGCAACCCCTGCCCGCGTTCGCTCAGTTCCTGCGTGATCGCCGACGTCAGGCTGCCAATCGCGGCCAGCGTCGCGACACCCAGGAACAGGCAGAGGAACAGCAGCCGCAATCCCCGGAAACGGCCAAGCAGATCGCGCCGGGCGATGCGCCAGCTTGTCGCCCAATCAAGCGCGCTCACGCCGCGCGGTCCGAAACGATCCGCCCGTCGCGCATTTCGACAATCCGGCCGCAGCGATCGGCCAGTGCCGGATCATGGGTGATGATGACCAAAGTTGCGCCCGCCGCCCGCTGCCGGTCGAACAGCAGGTCCATGATGGTGACGCCAGTCGTCGCGTCGAGATTGCCGGTCGGTTCGTCGGCGAACAATATGGTCGGTCGCGGCGCGACGGCGCGGGCGATGGCGACGCGCTGCTGTTCACCACCCGACAATTGGGCGGGATAATGGTCGAGCCGGTGGCCAAGTCCGACGGCGCGCAATTCGTCCGCCGCGCGGGCGAAGGCATCGGCTTCCCCCGCCAGTTCCAGCGGCACGGCAACATTCTCCAGCGCGGTCATGGTGGGGAGCAAATGGAAACTTTGCAGCACGATGCCGATGCGACCGCGCCGGGCGCGGGCCAGCGCATCCTCGTCCAGCGCGCCAAAATCGACCCCGCCAATATGCACGTCCCCGCCGCTGGCCCGCTCCAGCCCGCACAGCACCGCCATCAGCGAGCTTTTGCCCGAACCTGAAGCGCCCAATATGGCGATGCTTTCGCCGCGCAGCAGGGTGAGATCGACGCCCTTCAAAATCTCGACGGGCGCATCGCTTGTACCCAGCGAGAGGGTGACATTGTGCGCGCGGATCGCGATAGTGGCCGGATCGATGGGCATGTGCATGAAGAAGGAGCGCTCCTTGGCGGGCAGATTTTTGCAATATGGGGCGCTGGCGCTGTTTGTCCAACTGGCGTCGGGATGTTCGGACAAGGCCCCTCCCCCGCCCCCCGTTGCCAACAGTGCGCAAGCGACGCCAGCCGTCGCGCCGGCGGCCGATGCCAAGCTGGTCGTGGCGTTCGGCGACAGCCTCTATGCCGGTTATAATCTGGATCAGGGCAAGGGGCTGGCCCCAGTGCTGGAACAGGCTCTGGCCGAGCGTGGGGTGAAGGCGCAGGTGGTCAATGCCGGGGTGTCGGGCGATACCAGCGCCGCCGGGCTGGCGCGGCTTGCTTTCACGCTGGACGGGCTGGCGCGCAAGCCTGACCTGATGCTGGTCGGGCTAGGCGGCAACGACATGCTGCGCGGCTTAAGCCCGGAGGCGACGCAGAACAATCTGGATGCGATCCTGGCTGAACTCAAGAAGCGCGGCATCCCCGTGCTGCTGACGGGCATGTTGGCGTCGCCCAATATGGGGCCGGACTACGCCGCCGCCTTCAACCCGATCTTCCCGGCGCTGGCGAAGAAATATGACGCGACACTCTATCCCTTCATGCTGGACGGGGTGATCGGTAACCGGGCGCTGCAACTGCCCGATGGCATCCACCCCAATGACAAGGGGGTCATGGTAATCGTGGGCAAGCTGGCCCCGATGGTCGAGGAGGCATTGCGTGCCTGATATGATCCGCGTCGGACTGGTGGGCTATGGTCCGGCGGGCCGCATCTTCCATGCGCCGTTGCTGCGTGCGGTTCCAGCGATGGCGCTGACCAGCATCAGCACCAGCAAAGCCGATGAAGTCGCGGCGCTCGACCCCACCATCCGCTGTGCCGGGTCAGCGGCGGAGATTTTCGCCGATTCCGCGATTGATCTGGTGGTGATCGCGACGCCCAGCGCGACCCATGCACCGCTGGCTGCGCAGGCGCTGCGGGCGGGCAAGCATGTCGTCGTGGACAAGCCGTTCGCGCTGACGCTGGTCGAAGCGCAGGATCTGGCGGCGCTGGCGGCCCAATGTGGCAAACAGCTTGCGGTGTTCCACAACCGGCGGTTCGACAGCGATTTTCGCAGCGTCCGCGCGGCGATTGAGGAGGGCGTGGTCGGGCGCGTCACCCATTTCGAATCGCATTTCGACCGGTTCCGGCCGGAAATACGCGATCGCTGGCGCGAGGATGGGTCGCCGGGATCGGGCCTGTGGCTAGATCTGGGGCCGCATCTGGTGGATCAGGCGATGGCGCTGTTCGGACGGCCTGACGCGGTCAGCGCCGATTTTGCCGCACTGCGCGACGGCGCGGTATCGGACGACTGGGCGCATGTCGTGCTGCGCTACGCCCGAATGCGCGTCGTGCTGCACGCCAGCCTGACCGTGCCGGGGGCCGAGGCAGGGGGCAGCCCGCGCTTCATCGTCCATGGCACCGGTGGGACTTTGATCAAGCGGCGGCTCGATCCGCAGGAAACGCAACTGGTCGCAGGATTGCGACCGGGCGATAGCGGCTGGGGCGTCGATCCCGATCCGCTGGAAATCTATGATGGGCAGGGCAGGATGACGACGCGCCCGGCGCTGCTAGGGTGTCAGGAACGCTTTTACGCGCAGATTGCCGCCGCGATCCAGTCCGGCGGACCGCTACCCACGCCGGTGAAGGACGCGCTGGCCGTGCAGGCAGTCATCGAAACGGCGCAACGCTCCGCCAGCGAAGGCCGCTGCCTGCCGCTGCCTGGATAAAATCGCCCCCGCGCCAAACCGGTGCGAAGCTGGCCAAGGGCGCGGTATCGGTTTACGGACCAAGGCTGGATCAAGGAAAGGAATGGCGTGGCGACAGCCGATGACGATGCACCGCTGCACCGGCGGCATCTGGCCGCCAAGGCGACCGAGCAGTTGCGCGACATCATATTGGCGCAGCCGCCCCAGGCCCAGATTGGCGCGCTGCCCGACATCGCCAAATTATTGGGCGTGGGCATCGCCACGGTGCAGCAGGTCGCGCGCGTTCTGGAGCATGAAGGGCTGCTGGAAGTGCGCCGGGGTCCGGGTGGGGGCTATTTCGGCACAAGGCCCGATGTCGCCGCGCTCGAACGGTCGGTCGCGGCCTATTTGCGGGTGCGCGGATCGGATGCCTATGAAGCGCTGGAAATGATGACGCTGCTCGATTGCGAGCTGATGCCTGCCGCCGCCACATGCGATGACGCTGCGCTGCATGAGGCGCTGGCCACGCTGGCGAAGCGGGTGGAGCAATGCGCGGATGGCGGCGCGCGGCTGTTGTTCGAAGATGACCTGCACGATATCCTGTTCCGCATGGTCGACCGGCCGCTGATCGAGTTGCTCGCGCGCGTCAGTATGCGCTATTATCGCAGCGCGCCAATTGCGCCGATTTTCGACGGCGCAGAGGGGTTTGCGGCATGGCGGCAATGGCGCAGCGGCATCATCGACGCCATCGTCCGCCGCGATCCCGAACTCGCCCGGTTTGAGGCGGAACGTCACCGGCGCAGCCTGTTGCAACGGCTGCGCCAGGCGATGGTGGCGGGCTGATTCACGCCATCAGGGCTGATACCGGCTTGTTGGTTTCCATGCTGTCCGTGCCCCAAGTGTCGACCGGCACGCCCATCAACTGCTGCAACGTCAGGCCGACGCGGCTGACCGGTGTGCCTTCGCCGGTGATGTGCAGCCCGGTTTTCACCCGCCCGCCTGCCGACCCGGCGGTCATCATCGGGATATTGTCGATGGTGTGGAATTTGGCGAATTCGGTTTCGCTATGGGCAAAGACCAATGTGTTATCGAGCAGGGTCCGGTCCCCTTCCTGCACCGCGTCCAGCGCCTTGATGAAATAGGTCCAGGCTTCCATGCATTTATTGACGTAGAAGGTGACCTCCGGCTGATAGCCAAGGCGATTGTCCATCACCTCCTCATGGGTCAGCTGATGGTGGGTTATGGTGCTGCCAATGCGGGTCAGCGACGACGCGCCATTGTTGAAATTCATGTTGAACACCCGGACATTGTCGCACGCCAGCGCCATGACCAGCAGGTCGGTCATCACCTGATGATTGGCCATGACATTTTCGATTTCCGCATTGACCGGTCGGTCGGCGACGGATTGCGGCACAACACAGCTTTGCATCGGTTCGGGCTTGGTCAGCTGCACGTCGAGCTGCTTTTCCAGCTGGCGCACGGACGTGAAATATTGGTCGAGTTTCTGCCGATCCGCCGCGCCCAGCCGCGCGTTGAGCGCCTGCCGCTGGTCCGCGACGCCCGACAACACGCTGCGTCGGGCCAGCAGCGCTGGATCGGGTGTGAAGGTCGCGCTATTGGGATCGCGGAAATCCTGGCCAAAGATACGGGTATAGAGCGCGGCGGGGGAGACTTCCGCCGGGTTGAGATTGCCATTGCCGCGCCCCGACAGCGAATTGCGCGGGTCGCCCGTCGCCGACAGTTCGAGCGAACGGAAGCGGGTGCGGGTGCCGATGACGTCGCCAATCGCCACGTCGAAGGAGGGCGCGGGCAGTCCGCGGTCGGACGCGATCGCCATGCCGGTGCGGATGCCAATGCCGCCGCTGATATGCGGCAGGTTGGGCCTGCCATCCAGCGGCAGGCTGAAATCGCCAAGAATGTTGACCTTGTGCTTGAGCGGCGCAATCGCGGCCAGTTCTTCCTTCAGATCATAGTCCGCGCCGATCTTGTTGGGATACCAGCGGGGCGGATTGACCCCCAGACCCCAGAACCAGGTGCCAAAACGCACCGGCACCGGCGCGCCGGTCGCGGCCATCGCCGCGCCATTGCCGTCCAGAAATGCGTCAAGCAGCGGCAGGCCGACCGCGACCGCCATGCCATTGACCATGCCGCGCAACGCGGTGCGGCGGTTCAGGGTGAAGCTCATGGATGGACTCCCTTGCTTGTGGTCATAGCGATTTCGGGTGCAGCGAGCGGCGTAGCGGCGATGCGATAGGCCTGCGGCATGGTGGCGACGCGCAGGAACAGCGACGCGATGCGATAGCCATCCCTGGCAAAATCCTGCTCGATCCCGCCCGCCAGCGCGCCGTCATCCTCCGGCACGCGACCGGTGGCATATTGGAAGGCGCGGCCTGCGACACATTCGGTGGTGGACTTGCTCGCGGCGAGTGCCTTGCCCAGGCCGATATTGCCCTGGAACGCGACCCCCTCGAACAGGCCCGCCGTGTCGATCGGCGCACCATTTTCTTGGCGACGGAAGGCACCGATGCCATCGAATTTTTCGAGCGGCAGGCCCAGCGGATCGGTGATCCTGTGACAGGCGGCGCAGACCGGGTCGCTGTTATGGGCGGTCAGGCGCATCTTGGCGGTCGGCATGGCGGTGCTGGTCACGTCCTGCACCGCGGTGAAATTGACGTTGCCGGGCGGGTTGGGGACGGGTTGGCACAGCAGCAATTCACGGATCGCCCGGCCACGCAGGGTCGGCGAGCTGCGCCCCGAATGGGCGTAGAGCGCAAGGAACCCCGCCTGCCCCAACAGACCCGCGCGGTCATCACCCGGCGCGAACTCATACGGCACCCAGCCCTGCGTCGATGTGACCTTGGCCTGATAGAGCGGCCCCAGCGCGCGGTTGATGAAGGTGCGGCGGGTGGTGAACAGGTCGCGATAATCGCCCTTCTGCGTCACCAGCTGATCGACGATCATCCGCAGCATCTGTTCGGACAAAGCCGACGCGACATCGGGGTTGAAACGGGGATAGACGATCTGGTCCTTGGCCATTTCGTCGAACTTCTCGAACAACAGCATGTCGGCGAAGAAGGCGCGCACGCCATCCTCCAACCGGGGGGATCGGACCATCCGCCCGGCGATGGCCGCCAATTGCGCCGGGTCGGTCAGCTGGCCCTGCTCCGCCGCCTTCAGCAGCGCTTCATTGGGCGTCGTGTTCCACAGCAGGAAGCTCAGGCGAGACGCCCGCGCCAGATTGTCGAGCCGCAGGCCACCGGGGCTTTCGGGGTCGGGTTCCGCGCTTTCCACGACATAGAGGAAATGCGGCGACACCAGCATGGCGGCCAGAGCCAGTTCCAGCCCTTTATGGAAAGAACCACTCGATTGCGCCGCCTTGCCTGCCATCATGACATAGGCCGCGACCTCCTCCTGCGTCATGGGGCGGCGGAAGAGATAGCGGCCCACCGGCACCAGCACGCGCGCGGCGCAATCGTGATCGGGAGCCGCCGCGTCGCGCGGGGTGCAGGCCATGAACTGGGCGCGGCGGTCGGCATCGAATATTTGCGCGGCGATCGCGCGGGCCATGGCGTCGAATTGCTCAAGGCCCGCTGGCGAGATGGTGGAGGATGCCGCGCCGGTGGCGATCAGCTCATGCACCGGGCGGACGATCGGCTCGAACCGGCCCGCGACGCGAATGTCAGGGCCGAATATGTCGGCGATGCTGTTGCGATATTGCGCTTCGGTCAGGCGGCGCATCGCCACGATTTGACCCTGCGGCTCCTTGAGAGGGGCGAAGGAAGGCTCCGCCGATGCACTATGCGGAGCCTTCTCTGCCGAGCAGGCGGTCAGACCCAGCGCGACAATAAGGGGGAGCGCGCGAATCATTGTTGCGCCACCTTGGTCGCGGGCGGGGTATCGTTGACGAAGGCGGAAATGGCCACCGCCTCCATCGCGCTGGAAATGCGACGGCACTGGCCGGTCGCCGGATCGCGCTCGCCATCGGCCAGCTTCTTGAGCGCCGCATACATGGCAGCGCAGTCATAGCCCGCCGTCGTGGCCGCCCCTTCCCCGCCAATCGAGGCGCTGGCCATGATATCCCAGATTGGCTGGTAACCACCGACCAGTCCTTTCAGCGACCCGTCCGGCTGGAAGGCCAGGCGCAGCCGCGCCTTGGTCATGTCATATTCGGTGCGCTTGCCGCGAATGTCGCGTTCGGACCCCTGCCCCCAGGTCTGGCGCAGGCGGATATGGGCCGGATCGGTCATCAACACGCCGCCGACGATGCGGCCTTTCAGCACATTGCGATGCTGCGCATTGGCAACGACAGTGTAGCTGGCGTCAGGCATGAAATTCTGTTTGGAATCGACGACAGCGCGATCCTCGCTATTGGCGTAGATGATGGTCACGTCGGGATCGTCCTGCAAACTGTCCACGCCGGTCAGCAGAAGCACCTGAGTATGTTCACCACTGACCAGAAACTGGGTCAGCCCGCGCACAATGTCGCCGCCGGTGCCATCGACCCCGCGCCACGTCCGCACACAGCCCATGGCGCGCCATGTCTGGTTGTCCACCCCGGTCTGGCCCGTGGGGCTGGTGAAGGGTTCATGGCCGCAACCTTCCGCGTCCGCGCCGTCATCCAGATCCAGCCCCTGCGCGACCTTTCCCTGCACAATGCGCTGGGGCGGGCGATCGAACAACGCCGGGTGGGTGCAGATATTGGTCCCCTGCGGCCCGAAGGCGTATCCGGTCCATCGCTGGGTCAACTCCGCTTCGTTCGACTTTTCCAGCAGGCGCAGCCGTTCTGCGGGTGCCTGGGTCTGGAGATAATTCTCACGCAGCGTGGCGGCGAGGCCGTCCGGGCAGTCCTGGGCGCCCTGATGGATGGCGGGCGCAAAATGGGTGAAAACAAAGCCTAGCTCGCCATTGGCGGGCGGCGCGGGCAAGGTCTGCGCCTGCGCGATCGGGGCGAAGAAGCTTGCCGCGCATAGGGCTGCGATCCTGTAAACGATCATGACGCTCTCCTTCATCACGGGGTCAATGCCACACCGTCGGCGGGCACGGGCTGGCGCTGGTCGGCACGATAAACGGGCTTGCCGCGATAGACCCATTGCGCGGATTCGGCGGTCTGGCGGACGCTCCATTGCCCCACGCTCCGCCGCGCCATGCCGGTGGACAGCGGACGCCAGCCGCAGGGGTCGGCGCAGTCTGCGGATTTCGGACTGAACAGCCAGTTACCCTGCGAATCGGCCAGCACATAAGCGCCATCGGCCAACCGCGCGGTGACATCAGGCGGCGCGACCAGTTTGGGCGGCGGCGGCAGATATTTGAGGCTATTCCACAAATAGCCGTCCGCGCCGTCATGCTCGGTCGATCCGGGGCGGGCATCTTTTCGCGTGAACACCAGATGGACCTTCTTATAGACCCATTGCGGCCCGGCAGGTCCTTCCATCACCGTCCAGTCGGGGTTGTCCGACGCTGGTTTTGTCGCCGCCACTTCCTGACGCGGGCCACCAAAGGCGCGCGGGACAGGGGAGATCGGCGCGCCGCGTGGGGCCAACAATGGCTCCCATTGGATCAGGCAATCGCCGCTGCAATAAAGGGCGGGCTGTCCGGTGCGTGCCGTAGCCGCGCGCATATCCATGCCATAGAGGGTCAAGCCGCGCCGGTCGGTATAGACGCGCGCCTTGACCGAAATGCCGCGCGGAAAATGATCGGCTGCTGCGACCGGAATGTCGAGGTCAGCCGCCTGCGCCCAGAGCGGTGCGGGGGAGAAAGCCAGCAGGATGAGCGCGCGGCGCATCAGCGCTTATCCTCGACCCGGAAGCCGCGGTGGCAGGTCGCGCAACTGCCGCCCAGCGCCTTGGCCGCAACCCGCATTTTCGCCACGTCGCCGCTGCCTGCGACCCCGGCAAACGCATTGGCCTGTGCCACGAAGCCGTCCTGCGCCTTTTTGAAGGCGGGTGCCTGACTCCAGATTTCAGCCTTGGCCGCTGTCTTGACGCCGGGGCGCGGGCCGCTGCCCGCCGGGAACCAGCCGACATGCTGACGCGCATAATCGCGAATCTGGCGCGCGGAAATCTGCACCACATAAAGCTGCGGACTGCCCGATTTCAGTTCGTCATTGATATTCTTGAACGCCGCGCCGACTTCGCGGAAGCCCGCGATCCGGGTGGCGACGATATCGCCGGGCGCGGCGATCAGCGGCGATGTGAGCAGGGCCGCAAATCCGGCTGCGATCAGCAATATCCGCATGGTCTATCCTTTCTTGGGTTCAAAGCGCCGAGTCAGCAAACAGCAACCAGGCGAGTGCCGCCGACAGCGACAGCGCGACGAGCAATGCCAATGGTCCGGCCCGGCGCATCGTGATTGGGGCCTTGGCGGCGGTGCTGCCTGTCACCATCGGTCCGATCAGGTTTCGCCTTCGCACCACGAGGTAGAACAGGACCGCCAGCACATGCAGCACGATCAGCGCTTGCAGCAGGGTGAAGCAGATCCCGTGGATGGCGGAGGCCAACCGCCCCTGATCGAAGTCGACAAGGTTGGAAAGCGGCCCGGACTCAATGCCGTCTATATCGACCGCAAACAGACCGCTCACCACCTGCGTACCCAATATCGCCAGCATCGCGACCACGCTCCAGCCGCCCAGCGGATTATGGCCGACACTGGCGGGTGCCTGTCTATCGGCCAGATAAGCGCGGATGGCCCGCGGGCCTTTCAGGAAATAGGCAAAACGCGCCGTGTCGGAGCCGACTAGGCCCCACATCAGGCGGAAGGCGATGAGGAATAGCACCGCCTGACCCGACAGCCGATGCCAGTCCATGAGGTAGTTTTCCGCGCTCCACCAGGAAAAGCCGATCAGCACGACCAGCGCCCAATGGAACAGGCGGACGGGCAAGTCCCAGACGAACTGGCGGGTCGCGTGCGTCATCGCGATCAGCCCTTCTTCGCCCAGCTGTCACATACGCCATTGGCAGGGACAATGCCGCCGCTCAGCAATGCACATGGCCCGCAATCAGCACCCTTGCCGGTGAAGAAGGCGCAGGTCGCGCAATGTTTGGCGGGATCAGGCGCGGGGGATTTGAAGCCGAGCGACTTGCGCATACTCTTCTGCGCAGCAGAGAGAGTGGCAGGATCGGCACAGGACGCCGCATGGGCCTGAGCGGCGATCGCCAACGGCGCAATTGCGACCAGCCCCAACATGGTCCGGCGTGTCAGCATCCCATCGCTATCCGGCATAACCCTGTCTCCTGCATCGGGCCGGTCGAGCGGCCTCTATCCGCAAGGCTTTAGCAGATGGGGTTCCAACTAATTTGTCTGCGTTGACACAGAGGAGCGAAAAGGCGGGCGTCACTGTCCCTGCGATGGCTGTCACGCCACAATTGAATCGCCACCGGAAAAGACCGACAAGAGGAGCCAAGAGAGGAAAGCCGCCATGTCGGACGCCGAAGCCCCCGCCCGCCCACGGCTGCTGATCGTCGATGATGATCCGGCGCTACGCACGCTGATCCGCGATTTCCTGATGGCGCAGGGCTATGATGTGGATGAGGCGGAGGATGGGCGCTCCATGCGCACGGCGCTGGCGCGACAGGCCGCTGATATCATCATCCTCGACGTGATGATGCCGGGAGAGGACGGGCTGTCGCTGGCCCGCACCCTGTCCGTCACAGCCGACATTGGCATCATCATGGTGTCGGCGCTGGGGACGGAAACGGATCGGATCATAGGCCTTGAGGGCGGCGCCGACGATTATCTGCCCAAGCCCGTGTCGCCGCGCGAACTGCTTGCCCGCATCCGCGCGCTGGAACGGCGTCGGCGGCCGGTTGCGGGCGGGACCGCCGACGCGACCGCCCATTACCAGTTTGACGGCTGGCGGCTGGACCCGGTGCGCCGGGTCTTGCGCGATCCGGGCGGGATCATCATCGGCCTGTCGGAGGGGGAATTTGGCCTGCTGCTGACCTTCATCGAAAAGCCGCAGCAAATATTGAACCGCGACCAGCTGCTGGAACTGGCACGCGGCGAAGATAGTGATGCCTTCGACCGCGCGATCGACACGCAGGTCAGCCGGTTGCGGCGAAAACTGGGCACCCGCGCCCATGGCGAAATCATCCGCACGATACGCAGTGAAGGCTATATTTTCCTGCCGATGGTCACACGCGCATGATGATGCGTCTGCGCCAATGGGCCAACTCGATCCACGCCCATATGCTGGCAATGGCATTTGGCGTCATCGCCACGTTGACGCTGTTCAGCCTGTCGATTCTGTTCCTGATCCACCCATCCGAAAAAACGCCCGTATCTATTTATGAAATTTCCCGCCTGATGCGCGACCAGCCGATTTTGCGCGACGCGCCCGTGCTGCACATTCGCACGCAGGCAAGCGCTCCCCGCGCGATGACCGACCCCGGCGAAAGACTGCTCGCCAGGATGTTAGCGGATAGGCTGCGGCTCCCGCCCGCCAATGTCCGGCTATATCTAAACCATGGCGATCAGAAACGATATGACCAGTTCAGCCGCGAAATCGCACTTTACGGACGCGATGGACAGGTCGATCCGTTCATCGTCGGCACCTTCACCGCTGCGGCCCGGCAGCCATCGGGCCAATGGCGCGTCGTGACGCGGGAAGCGCGCGCGCCCGGCACGATCTGGAACCTGACCGGGCAGGATACGCTGTTGTTCGGGCTGCTCTTCATCATCCCACTCAGCATGTGGTTCAGCGCGCGGCTGACCCGACCGATCCGCAGCTTCGCCGCGGCGGCCGAGCGGCTGGGGGCCGGCAATGAGGCAGCGCCGGTCCCGGTGGAGGGACCGACCGAAATCCGCATGGCCGCCCGATCGATCAACGATATGCAGGCGCGCATCGCGCGGTTCGTGCAGGAGCGGACATCGGTGGTCGGCGCGATCGCCCATGACTTGCGGACACCCCTGTCCCGCCTTCACTTCCACCTTGCCGCAGCGCCAGACCCGATCCGCACCGCCGCGCAGGAGGAAATTCGTCAGATGGAACAGCTGATCAGTACCACGCTGGACTTTGTCGACAATGAAAGCCGCCCCCGCGTGATGGAGTCGCTCGACCTTGGCCTGCTGGTCGAGGGGCTGGTCGATGATTTTGCCGATATGGGCAAGCCGGTCACCATCGCCGAAGTCGCGCCCATCACCATCCAGGGCGACATGATCCTGCTGCGGCGGCTGTTCACCAACCTGATCGACAATGCCGTCAAATATGGCGACGCCGCCCACGTCACGGTGCGAACGCA
This sequence comes from Sphingobium sp. FG125, assembly GCF_057809795.1. NCBI lineage: Bacteria > Pseudomonadati > Pseudomonadota > Alphaproteobacteria > Sphingomonadales > Sphingobiaceae > Sphingobium > Sphingobium sp. FG125. The sequence goes on along the minus strand of NZ_JBMDKQ010000014.1, from coordinate 87,109 downwards.
AGGCATGATGGCAGTGGTCGAGGTGGCCGATAATGGCCCCGGCATGAGCCAGGACCATCTGGCCCGCGCATTCGAACCGTTTTTCCGCGGCGAACCCTCCCGCAACCGGCGCACCGGCGGGGTGGGCCTCGGCCTCTCGATCGTCCAGTCGGCAGCGCAGGCGCATGGTGGCCATGTCATACTGGCAAGCCAGGCCAACGGCGGCCTGCGCGCCAGCGTCTATTTGCCGCTACCGGGTTAAGCGGGCTTTTTCGGCAACTCCACTGCGCCCTTGGCCGTTGCCAGCGTCACCCCGGTCTGGTTCATCAACCGGCATTCCACCTGTACCATGTGGCGGCCTTCCTCATCGACAAACTTGTCGAGGATAGTCCCGGTCGTCACCGTGATGTCGCCTGTCAGCGCCGGGCCGCGATAATTGCAGGCGGAATGGCGGACCATGCCCCATTCGCCCGCCCAGCCCGCAAAATAGTCCGTGATCCACGCCCCCATCGACGCGCCATAGCCATAGCCGCGCGGCATCCCGATGAAGCGCGCCCAGCGCGGGAACAGATGCCCGCGTGACGGGCCGATATAGGCACCGTCAGTGAATTCAGGATTGATCGCCTCCATAACCGGGTCATTTTCATGCCCCGCCATTTCCTTGACGAAGCCCAGCGCTTCCATGTCGAGGTCGGTGCGGCGATGGGTGCCACCCCATTGGGTGAACATATAGGCGCGCCATTCGGTGGTGAAGGACACGATCGAATGGGGACCGATCACCCGCTGCGGCAAGGCCGCGCCAACAACGACATCATCCCACCAGCGCCGGTCATGGCCCAGATCGTGCAGCATCTGGATCCATTCCATCTTGCGCGCTTCCAGCGTTCCCAGATCATAGTCGGTCCAGACCGGATCGTCAAAGCCATCGGTGGGCGCGTTATCCTTGCCCGCCGCCTGATTGTAGCGGATCGTGGTGGAGCGCTGCTTGGCGATCAGGTCGCCGTCATGATTATAGTAGAAATTGTCGCCGCGCTGGAAACAGGTCGGCCCGGCGAATTTGGTATCCTTGACCGTATAGTCGAACGGGATGCGCTCATTCCAGATACGGTCTCCCCCCTTCATGCGCGGACCGTAGAACCACCATTCGTCGCCACCGAACAGCAAATGGCTATTGGGGATGCTGCCGACGCAGGCGGGCGCCGAACCATGGGCGCAATCCATGGTGACGGCGAAACTTTGCGGCGCGACCAGTCCGCCCCAGCGGCTTTGCGCAGCATAGCCTGCATCATAGACGCCAGCAACTGGATTGCTGGCGGGCGCTATCTCGACCGGATGGAACGGCGCGATGGCGCTTGGAAGATCGCGCTGCGTACCAATGTCATAGAATGGTCGGGGCTGGTCCCTACCCTCCCCCTGCCTTTTGCCGACTGGCCCGGCATCGACGCCAATGGCGTGTCGACCCGCGACAGAAGCGATCCGTCCTATCAACGCCCGCTGGTCAATCATCGGCCCGCCCATATTCCCGCAATGGAGCATGATTAGGCCCGAAACACAGCGTGTTATCACGTCGCATCCGACGTGGTATCAGAATCGTTCCAGCGTGTTTTCGGGTTGAATCGAACGTGGGATCGGTTTTGCCTGCCCCTGCCCGACTCATGGAAATGGGCGGAGAAAAGAACCGCAGACCAAGCCCTAACCCTGCTAATCCCAGAATAAATCTCTAAGTCAATGGTTAGGCGCGGCAAAACAGAAGGGCAAGGTTAGCCATCCATCGCAACCACAGCATCAGGATTGAGGTTCATGGGCTATCAAGAGGCTCGGAACCCATCCGCTGCGGGCCAACATTGAGGTTATGGTTTGGCAATATCGCAATGCAACAAGTCGGTATTATCGACGACTCTCCTCCTAGGTTTGACTTTCAGGGTAAAATAGGCGCATTAAACGCCAACCAATTTACTGCCCATGATTCGGCGATGCGAGGCCCCATGTCGTTTACAGTCAACACACTGCGTAACGTCACCACAGCCTGCCAGCAAATGCGCGATCATATCAAGACGATCGTGTTCCGGCCGGACAATCACAAGACGCTGGACATCACTTTTGGCCCGACTGTCGCCGCCGAGCTGATCGGTCGCACCCCCGAAGCGCTGGCCAAGGCGGAAGCCAAAGGTCGCCTGCCCCAGCCCAAACAGCTCCCCAATGGCCGCCGCTATTACACGCTGGAGGATCTTACCCAGATTCGCACCGCGCTGGGCATACAGGTGGGCAAGCAGCCAGACGAGGATGCGGTCGTGCTGGCGGTGCAGAATTTCAAGGGCGGGGTCGGCAAAAGCACGATCACCAAGCATCTGGCCGACTATCTCGCCCTCCATGGGTACAGCGTGCTGGTGATTGATTGCGACCCTCAGGCCTCCACCACCACCATGTTCGATATTCAGCCCGAAACGCTGATCGATGACGAACAGACGCTGGGCGCGTTCCTCTCGCCCCGCAGCACCTTCAGCGATTTTTCGCAAACGATCCGCGACACGCCTTGGCCCACGATCAAGATCGTACCATCGAGCCTGGGCCTGCAAGACGCGGAATGGGATTTGACCGCAACCCTACGCGAAGGCGGACAGGCCGTGCGTGAAGGCTTGCAGGCGCTGCGTATCGGCATTGCCAGCGTGACCAAGGATTTCGACGTCATCCTGCTCGACCCGCCGCCAGCCATGGGCTTTCTGGGTCTCAACGTCATGGCCGCGGCAACCGGACTGCTGATCCCGGTGCCTGCGCGCCAGCTCGATTATCTCTCGACCATCCATTTCATGGACACGATTGCCGACAATATCGAGATACTCGAAGAAAATGGCACGCCGGTGGATTACGGCTTCATTCGCGTGGTCTGTTCCGCCTTCTCGCCCAGCAAGCCGGGTGAGAATGATATGTGGCGGATTATGCAGGCAACCTATGCCGGGCTGCTGCTGGGGCAACCGATCCTGGCGTCGGAGGAAATCAAGAACGCGACCCAGGCGTTCCGCTCCATCTATGAATCCAAACCGTCCGCCTCGCACCAGACCTATACGCGCTGCCGCGACAATCTCGATGCGGTCTTTGCCGAGGTCGAGCAGCAGATCCGCCAGCAATGGCCATCGACCAGCCTGACCGCTGACGCCAGCGTGGGGGTCGCGGCATGAGCCGCCGGTCCCTGATTAGCGAAGCGCTAGCCGCCTCGCTCAACGATCCTGCCCCCGCGCCCGTCGTCGCAAGCGATACCAACCCCGCGACCCCGCGACCCAATTTCACCAACAAGCGGCTCGAAGCCTTTGGCGAGGCGGCGCGGATCGTCAAGCGCCCGACGATCCGGTTGAAGCCGTCTGAATGTTCGATCTGGTCGGGCAATGCGCGCGACTATTCGCTGCTGGATGAACATCGTCTGCGCAGCCTGATCGATTCCATCCTGGCCGAAGGCGGCAATCGCATCCCTGCCGTGGTGCGCCGCACGCCGCAGGGCGAACTGCCCTATGAACTGGTCACAGGCACGCGGCGGCACTGGGCGATCGCCTGGCTCAACGCCAATCATTATCCCGACATCGAACTGATCGCGATCATCGAGGATCTGGACGATGAAGCGGCCTTCCGTCTGGCCGACATCGAAAATCGCGAACGGGAGGATATTTCCGATCTCGAACGCGGTGCCAATTACAAGGCAGCGGTCGATCGCTTTTATGGCGGCGTACAGTTGCGCATGGCCGAGCGGCTCAAAATCTCCAAGTCGCAGCTGTCGCGCTATATTGCGCTCACGGAAATCCCGCCCTTGCTGGTCAGCGCCTTTCACTCGCCGATGGACCTTCAGGCCAAATATGCCGAAAAGCTCCTGCCCTTGCTGCGCGATCCAACGGCGCGCGGTAAGCTGGAGGCAGCAGCCGATCAGATCGCGTCGGAACAGAGTTTTCGCCGCTCAGGCGACGAACAGCCCATAGCAGGATCGGAGGTGCTGGCACGCCTGCTCAAGGCGGTGACCGTTAAGGGCCGTGTGCAGAAGGCGACGATCGCAGCTGCGGACGGCGCAACCGTCGGGCAGGTCGACAAGGACCAGCAAAAGCTTTTGACGCTGACGCTGACGCCGTCCGATCTGTCGACCGACGCCATCTTGGAGGCGCTGCGTCCGGTGATCGAACAGGCGAAGATCATGCGTTCGCGGCGGCGCTGAGGCCAAGGGATGAAAAGCTGAAAGATCGTCTTTTACCGTTATATTTCAAAATGTTATGGCTATTTTCCCTCTGGAGGGAACACAGGACGGGACCGATAGGGTGGAGATTGAGGGCGAACTCAAGACGGCGCTGAAAGAGCGCAAGGTCCAGTTCGAAATGTTCTTCACCCTACCTGATTTCAGCGATATTTCGCTGCGTGATTATCAGGAGACGATGCAGCGGCCCTTCTTCAGCCTGTCGAAGCGCAAACGCATAAAGCCCATCGATTATACCAGTCCCGACAAGTCGGTGAGCGTCCATGTCTCACCCAATCCTGCCTATGGCATGGCGACGATCTGGGACGCGGACATCATGATCTACCTCGCCTCCCATCTCAACGAATTGCGCGAACGCGGGGCCAATGATCTGTCGCCTGTGATCCGGCTCCAACCTGGCGACCTGCTCAAACGCATCTGCTGGGGGACGAGCGGCCGCGCCTATGAGCGGCTGGTCAACGCGCTGGACCGGCTTCAGGCAACGACAATCAAGACCAATATCCGCGCCAGTGCCAAGAGCCGCGAGACAACTTTCTCCTGGATCGACAGCTATACCCATCTGGTCGATGAACGCACCCAGCGGTCGCTGGGTATGGAAATCACTTTATCCAAATGGTTTTTTGACGGGGTGATGGACAAGCGCAACGTGCTATCAATTTCACCGCTCTATTTCGAGATTACCAGCGGTCTTGGCAAATGGCTCTACCGCGCCTCGCGCAAACATGCCGGTGGCAATGGCGCGGAAGGCTTCACGATCGGTTTCGAGACGCTGCACCAGAAGAGCGGCAGCGAGAGCCTCTATCCCGTTTTCAAACGCAAGCTCCTTGATCTCGCCCGCGTCAATGACCTCCCCGATATCAGTCTGGAAGTGATTGACGGCGACGGCCCGCGGCCCAAGATGAAGATGGTGATGCGACGGCATCTGACCGAGCGGGCCAGAGGCCGGCGGCAGGCCGCCCTCCCCTCCCCTGCCCCATCGTCGGGTGATGGGGATGATCGGGATATGGTTGATCCGCGTCTTGCGCTGGACATGATTTCCAGCCTGACTAAGGGAATGCGGATCAGCGCAAATGACGCGCCGCGACGTGTGATCGGAACGTCGTCTGCGCGCCGATCCGACCCGGCTGCCCGGACAACTGCCAGTCGGATGATCGACGCTGAAATCTATGGCGCCATTCGTGCCGACTTTCCTGGTTGGGATTATGACGAGTTGCTGCGCCGCTTCGATGCGTTCCTTGGTGCCAATCCGTCTGAATTGCCACGCAACTATTCCAAGCGCTTCTACGGCTTCGTCAAGGAACATCACAGGCGCAACAAGTATCGCCTGTGAACGGCGGATGATGTTGATGCAGACTTGTCCTGATCCCGATAAGCGACGTGTTTTCAGAATCACGCGCCAGAGCGGTCATCGATCCCTCATCCCTGATTGACTGCGCCGCGTCATCATGCGCCCTGCTCCATAAAACGACGCATAAGCGCGTGTTTGACCACGGCGCCATGCTGGTCATTGAACCCTGGCCCTGATGAACCTCGTTCGATGCCGATGATTCTGAAAACACGTTGATCGACGATTTGCTCGTGGTGCCAAGATCAATTGCGGGTTCAACCCTCCGCTCCTGGTCGTTCCCCGGACAAGCGGACACATGATATTTGCCGGCGTTTCGACACCGAGGGTTTTAAACTGGCCGTTCAACGTGCTTTCGGAATCACGTTCGTCTCACCAGATACAATTGGTCATGACATGCAGTGACATCGACCAAATAACGAGAACAAAAGGCGAAATGGCCAAATATGGCCCGCAGGGCCGTTCTGAGAGTGTTTGACGCCGTAGCATATATGGCGTCGTCCAACCCTTGGATTGGCGCTCACAGAGCTTCTGGCGAGGCCGAATTTTCCGGATAATCGGACCAAAAATCGCTGGAGAAGTCATGCTGACGTCGATTGGAGGCCAGGCCAGTCATGCTGACAGGCAGAGCGTAGCTACGGTAACTCGCTTGGCCTGATTGTTCGATCAACAACCCTTCCGTTTCGGCAATGCTCAGCAACTTGATCGCGCCCGCTGACGTGAGGCCCAGCGCCTTGGCTACGCTGCTGCTGGAAATGCGCGGATGCGCCATTGCCAGGCGCAGGACATCCTTAAGTCGCCCTGGTCGCCGACGGCGCTCGATATGCAGTGCCGCTCGTGCGGCATAGGCCCGCAGTCGCATTTCCAGATCAAGATGCATATGGGCAGCGGCGCTGATCGCGTCCAGCCAGATCCAGTCCATCTGTTCGTCGCCTGCGCGCTTCCACGCCGTGCCGCTGCTATCCAGCCCAAGCGCGATCAGGCCACCGGTCGATCCGGCCCATCGTCCTGGTCCCCAACGATCGCCGATCAAAAGACTCGCGGTGAGGTCTCCTTGCCCAATCGGCGCGTGACGTTGCCAAATCCGCGCCATCCGCCCGCTGTGCAACAGGGGAGGGGAGGGGGGGAGAAAGCTGACATCCCGCCGCCAGGCGGCGATGGCCGGAAGCATGTCGTTTGGATTGCGCACCCACGACGAAGCCGATGCAGGACCAGCATTTGCCGAGGGGAGCATGCCGAGCCAGCGCAGCAATCCCATGTCGTCGTTAAGGAGTGTATTGAGCGTGATCGGCCTACCGATCGCGTGCTGCCAATGGCTAAGATCGAACGGCGATGTGGAGACCGTGCCGCGACCGTCGATCGCAAAATCCAGATCATCGATCGGGCTGTTGTCGATCCGCGCGAGCGCTTGGCGTTCGGCGATGGACGTGCGAATTCGCCAGGGATGGCGGACGGGACTGAGCCGGCGGCGCTCCTCCAGCCGTTCCAGCGCTCCTTGCGCCTGGCCATAGGCCTGGATCAGCCTGTTCAACTGGTCTGGTGATGTCTGGACGGCAGCAACCACATTCATATTTATTGTCCAATAAATATAATAATAACAAATAGCTATGAACATATATTAAACGATAATCTGCTTATAGCAAGTCGACTCGTACATATCCATCGCCGGGTCGATCCTTCAACTGAAAGCAAGCCTCTGCGTTGACGCACGGTGCCGCACTGACCACATGAACGTGCCCGTATTGTCGCCCGCTGCCTCTGGAACCGGTCCGATAGGAAAGTCCGAAACCATGACCATCACCCTTGCCGATCCATCGCTGCTCCGCGACCAATGCCTGATCGATGGCGCCTGGACCGGGGTGCCAACCATCCTCGTGACCGACCCGGCGACTGGCGCGACCATCGCTTCCATCCCCGATCTGGGCGTGAGTGAAACCCACGCCGCCATCGCCGCGGCGGATGCGGCGCTCCCGGCATGGCGCGCGAAAACGGCGGCGGAGCGCGCCCGCATCCTGCGTCGGTGGTTCGACCTGCTGATCGCGCATCAGGATGACCTGGCCATGATCCTGACCCGCGAACAGGGCAAGGCACTGGCCGAGGCCAAAGGCGAGATCGCCTATGCGGCCAGCTTCGTCGAATGGTTCGCGGAAGAGGCCAAGCGCGTCTATGGTGAAATCATCCCGTCCCATCGTGCCGACAGCCGCATCGTCGTCATCAAGCAGCCCGTCGGCGTCGTCGCCGCGATCACCCCCTGGAACTTCCCGGCGGCGATGATCACGCGCAAGGCAGCCCCGGCGCTTGCGGCGGGCTGCACCATGGTGCTGAAACCTGCGACCCAAACCCCGCTGACTGCGCTTGCGCTGGCCGTGCTGGCGGAGCGGGCAGGGGTGCCGGCCGGCGTGTTCAATGTCGTTACGGGATCGTCACGAGTGATCGGCGGCGAACTGACCGCCAACCCGCTGATACGCAAATTGAGCTTCACCGGATCGACCGAGGTTGGCCGCACATTGATGGCCCAATGCGCGCCGACGATGAAGAAATTGTCGATGGAACTGGGCGGCAACGCGCCCTTCATCGTCTTTGCCGACGCCGATCTCGATGCCGCAGTCGAAGGCACGATCGCGTCCAAATATCGCAACAGTGGCCAGACCTGCGTATGCGTCAACCGCATCTTCGTACAGCGCGATGTCGCCGCGGCGTTCGAGCAGAAGCTGGCCGCGGCCGTCGCAAAGCTCAAGGTTGGCCCTGGCACCGAAGCGGGCGTCACCCAGGGACCGCTGATCGACGACAAGGCGGTCGAGAAGGTCGAGGAGCATGTCGCCGATGCCCTCGCCAAGGGCGCCCGACTGGTCAGCGGCGGTCGTCGCCATCCGCTGGGCCACAGCTTCTACGAACCCACGATCATTGCAGGCTGCACCCCCGCCATGGCGCTGGCGAGCGAAGAAACCTTCGGCCCGCTCGCCGCGCTCTTCACCTTCGATACGGAGGAAGAGGTGGTCGCGATGGCCAATGACACAGAGGTCGGGCTGGCGGGCTATTTCTACACGCGCGATCTGGCGCGCGCCTGGCGGGTAGGGGAGGCGCTGGAAGTCGGCATGGTCGGCATCAACACCGGGCTGATCTCGACCGAGGTCGCGCCCTTCGGCGGCATCAAGCAATCCGGCATGGGCCGGGAAGGATCGCGCCATGGTATCGAGGATTATGTCGAGATCAAATATATGTGCATGGCGGGCATCTAATCGGGATCACAGAAGGGCAGAGCGATGGCAGGGATAGTGGCGGTTACGGGCGCAGCGGGCGCATTGGGACGCAAGGCGGTCGAGATATTGAGCGCTGCCGGGTGGAGCGTGGTCGGTATCGATCTGGGCGATGTAGCCCCCGATGGTGTCGCGCTGTCGCTGGGCGGCGTGGATCTGACCGATGAGGCGGCGGTGACGGCAGCGGCAGCGCGGATCGAAAGCGAGCTTGGGCGGCTCGACGGGCTGGTCAATATCGCGGGCGGCTTTGTCTGGGAAACCGTGGCGGATGGCAGCATCGCGACATGGGACCGGCTCTACGCCATGAATGTTCGCACCGCCCTGATCGCCAGCCGCGCACTTTTGCCACTGCTGCGCGCCAGTCAGGGGGCGATCGTCAACATCGGCGCGGCGGCATCGGTGAAGGCCGGGGCGGGGATGGGCGCCTATGCCGCATCCAAATCCGGCGTTGCGCGCCTGACCGAGGCGCTGGCCGAGGAACTGAAGGAGGAAGGCGTCCGCGTCAACGCGATCCTGCCGAGTATCCTGGACACACCCGCCAACCGCGCCGACATGCCCGACGCCGATTTCACGAAATGGGTGTCACCGGCACAGCTTGCGGGAGTGGTGGCCTTCCTGCTGTCCGCAGACGCTATGCCGATCACCGGCGCGCTGATCCCGGTAACGGCGCGGGTGTAGCGCTCACCCCGCCTGCCGATCGACAAAGGCAAACACCGCGTCGTTGAACGCATCATTGGCGTCCCCCGCGACCATATGGTGGGCGCCGTCGATATGGACATAGTCGGCGTGCGGCACCATTTCCATGAAGGCGCGCGCGCCTTCTTCGGTGACAATGCGGCTGCGCCCGCCGCGGATCAGCAATGTGGGGATAGTCAAACCCATTGCGGCGCTTTCCAGCACGGTCGGACCCTCGGCCTGTGGCGTCACATCCGCGCCCATGGTCATGAACGCCGGGTCCCAATGCCAGTACCAGCGATTGCCCCGCTGGCGCAGATTCTTCGCCAGCCCCTTGCTGCTGCGCGGCTTGTCGCGATGGGGGAGATAGGCGGACACGGCGTCCGCGGCCTCCTCGATCGAGGCGAAGCCGTCCGCACCTGCGCTCATGAACGCGATCACCTCGTTCGCGCCCTCCATGTCGACATGGGCGGTAATATCGACCAGCACCAGCGCGCGCAGTGCAGTCGGGTCCGCCGCCGCCACCATCATCCCGACAATGCCCCCCAGCGACGCGCCGACCACCACCGGCGATCGCTCCAACTGCGTCAGCACAGCGCGCAAGTCGTCAGCAAACAGGTCGAGATCATAGCGTCCGTCCGGCGACCAATCGCTGTCGCCATGGCCGCGCAAATCCAGGCTGATCGCGCGAAAGCCGTGCCGCGAGGCCTCCACCAGCGCCTTGCCCCAGCTTTGCCGCGTCTGCCCGCTGCCATGCAGGAACAATAAAGGTTGCCCGTCCACCGGGCCAGTTGCATCGGCAGCCAGGTCCAGGCCTGCGCCGCGCAGGGTCAGTCGTTCGATCGCGCTCATGGGCGCACCCTTACGCTTTTATCGCCGCGCGGAAATCCTCATTCTTCAGGAATAGCGATGTATTGTCCGCCCCTAAATGGGTCCATTTCAGGTTCAACCCGCCATCGACAAGGATGGTCTGCCCGGTGATATAGCTCGACAGGTCGGACAGCAGGAAAGCGATGGCCCCGGCCTGCTCCTCCGGCTGGGCGCGGCGGCCCATGGCGATCGCGGCCTGATCGCGGGCCACATCCTCGTCAATATAGGCCCCCGATCCCGGCGTGATCGTGGTGCCTGGGGCCACCGTGTTGACACGGATATTGTCGAGCGCCAATTCGGTCGCCAGCGTGCGCGTCGCCGCGACGATCGCCGCCTTCGCCGTGCCATAGGCGATATGATAGGGCGCGCTGTTCAGCCCGCTGATCGACGACACGCCAACGATCGCGCCCGGATTGCCCTGAGAGCGCAACTCCCGCGCGACCGCCTGGCTCATGAAGAACATTGTCTCCAGATTCTGCTCGAACAGCGCGCGCCAGTCCGCGCGCGTCACCCGTTCCGCCCGCATCCAGGTCTGCGGCGCGGCCCCGCCTGCGACATTGGCCAGACCATAGAGGGTGCCGGGCGCGGCCAACGCCGCCTCCATCACTTTCGCTACACCCTCGTCCGTGCCGACATCGGCGATCACCGGTACAATCGCCAACCCTTCCGCAATCAGCGGCGCGATATGCGCGTCGAACTTGGCCTGCGTCCGTCCGGCGGCGATCACGGTCGCGCCCGCCTGCGCCAGCATCTTGGTCGTCGCGGTGCCGATGCCGCCGCCTGCCGCGCCGGTGACAATGATCGTGCGCCCCTCAAAACTCATCAGCGGCTGCGCCATGCTCTGTCCTCTCATTCTCTTGTCGTCGCGGTTCTAGCGCGAGGCGAGGCGGGCGAAACAGGGGCGGCGAGAAAAGATCGCCACCGCGCTAACCGGGCGCTCTGCGTTGCAAATGAACAGTAGTGTTGATTAACTCCCCGCAACGATAGAATCCATGGAGCGGATATGAGTTGCAAGCCCACGCGGACGCCAGCGCCCGATACATTCGATATCCCAGCGCTGCGCGAAAAATATCGCGAGGAGCGCGACAAGCGGCTGCGCGGCGACGGGCAGGGGCAATATCAACCCACGACCGACGACACGACCCACAGCTATGACGAGGACCCCCATCAGCCGGTCGTTCCGCGCGATCCGATTGTCGAGGAACTGGACGTGCTGGTGCTGGGCGCGGGCTTTGCCGGCGTGCTGGCGGGCTATCATCTGACCAAACAGGGCGTCACCAATTTCCGCAATATCGACCATGCCGGCGACTTTGGCGGCGTTTGGTACTGGAACCGCTACCCCGGCATCCAGTGCGACAATGATGCCTATTGCTATCTGCCGCTGCTGGAAGAAACCGGCTTCATGCCGTCCAGGAAATTTGCCGACGGCGCGGAGATACAGGGCTATATCAAGCAGATCGCGCAGACATTCGGCTTTCACGACCGCGCGCTGTTCCATACCCTCATCACATCGCTGAAATGGGATGAGGGTATCCAGCGCTGGCGCGTCGCAACCAGCCGGAGCGACGAGTTTCGCGCCCGCTTCGTCATCATGGGCTGCGGCGTCCTCAACATGCCCAAGCTGCCGGGTATCGAGGGAATCAACCAGTATAAGGGCAAGATTTTCCACACCGCCCGCTGGGACTATGGCTATACTGGTGGCAGTTACGAAAGCCCGGTGCTGGACAAGCTGGGCGACAAGCGCGTCGCTATCCTTGGCACCGGTGCCACCGCGATCCAGGCGGTGCCGCATCTCGCCCGCTACGCCCAGCAGCTCTACGTCATTCAGCGCACACCATCGACCGTGGACGAGCGGCCCAATCCGCCGACCGACCCCGACTGGGCGGAATCGCTGCAACCGGGCTGGCAGGCGGAACGACAGGCCAATTTCCACCGCGCCGCGATGGAATTTTTCATGCCCGGCGAACAGGATCTGATCTGCGACATCTGGACCGAAATCGCGCGCAATCTCCATGCCGAGCTGGAAGCCGAAGGCTGGCCGCAACTCTCGCCTGAAGAATTTATGGCCCGGCGCGAAGTGGTGGATTATCGCGTCATGGAACGGCTGCGCGCGCGGGTTGATGAAATGGTCAAGGACGAGGCGACCGCCGCCTCGCTCAAGCCCTGGTATCGATTCCTGTGCAAGCGTCCGCTGTCCAGCAACGATTTTTACGCCGCCTTCAACCAGCCCAATGTGAAGCTGATCGACGTCGCGGATTCGCGCGGGCTGGAACGGATGACGGAAAAGGGCTTCGTGTCGAACGGCGTCGAATATGAAGTCGACGCGATGATCTTCGCCAGCGGTTTTGAAGTCACCAGCGACCTAAAGCGGCGCTGGGGCATCGACGTGGTGGAGGGCCGGGGCGGCCTGTCCATCTATGATCATTGGGCAAACGGTCCGCTGACCCTGCACGGCACCATGACCCATGGTTTCCCCAACCAGTTCTTCATCGGCTATATTCAGGGCGGCCTCAATGCCAGCGTCACCGAACAGTTCGGACGGCAGGCGCAGCATATCGCCCACATCATCCACGCAACGATGGAAAAGGGGGCAACCTCGGTCGAAACCACCAGGCAAGCGCAGGATGCCTATGTCCAGCATTTCCACGAGGTGGAATATGACACCTCCGCCTTCCAGATCGAATGTACCCCCAGCTATTTCACCAATGAAGGCCAGGTGAAAGCCCCCTGGGCGCTGTTCCGCAGCTATGGGCCGGGCTGGGCCGCGTTCCAGACCTTGCTGGAGGAGTGGCGCGCGAAGGGCGATCTGGCGGGCATGGAATTGCGGTCATGATCGCCGGGGGGATGATGTCGCTGCGCGGCCCGCTTTCGCTTGGGACAAGCCTGTCTGTCGCGATATTCCGACGCGCGGGATCAGGATGCGGGAGGATGGCATGAATAGCCCGACCAACATCGATGTGGACGATCTGACCAAGCCACTCACCTATCCGACCGAGGCGTTCCTGTCGAAGGACTATGCCGCAGCGGAGAAGGAATTGCTGTGGCCCAAGGTCTGGCAGATGGCCTGCCGGGTCGAAGAGCTGCCCAATGTTGGCGACTGGCTGACTTATAATATCTGCGACGATTCGATCATCATCGTGCGCACCGCGCCCGACCGGCTGAAGGCCTATTTCAACGTCTGCCCGCATCGCGGCCGCCAGCTGGTCAATACGCCCGACACCGTCCATTCGGTGCGCGGCAACGGACGCAGGAATTTCATCTGCGGCTTCCACGGCTGGACCTTCGATATCGAAGGCAACAATAGCTATATTCTCGATCCGCAGGACTGGCAGGGCGCATTGACGCCCGACTGCACCCATTTGTCGGAGGTTAAGCTCGACACATGGGGTGGCTGGGTCTGGGTCCATATGGATATGGATGCGCAGCCGCTTGACGAATTTCTGGGCGATGCCGGGCGCATATTGTCGCATTTCGAACTGGACAAGATGCGCTACAAATGGCGCAAATGGGTGGTCTATCCGGCCAACTGGAAGACCGCGCTCGAAGCGTTCATGGAACCCTATCATGTCGCTGGCACCCACAGCCAGTTGCTCGCCTATGGCGATTATTACGCCTATAGCGCCGCCTATGGCCTGCACGGCGTCAGCGGCTTCGACCAGCGCGACCCGGCCTTCAGCATGAGCCAGAGCAGCAGCGTAACCCGCGCGGGCAAGGGCGACGATCCGCGCCGCTCGACTTACGAACTGATCCGCGAAAATTACGAAACGCTCAACTATGCAGCGTCGACCGAGACGCTGGTCAATGCGGCCAGCCGTCTGGTGGACGAACTGCCCGACGGCACGCCGCCTGCCGACGTCATTGCCCATTGGCTGAAATCGGCCAAGGCCGACGATGCCGCGCGCGGTGTCATCTGGCCGGAAATTCCGCCGGAGATCATGTCGGAAGCGGGCCTTGCCTGGAACGTCTTTCCCAATATGTCGGTGTTGCACGGGATCACCTTCGCGCTTTGCTATCGCACGCGGCCCTATGGCGATGATCCCAATATGTGCATTTTCGAATCCTACGCGATCGAGCGTTTCCCCGAAGGGCAAGAACCGCAGACGGAGTGGGACAATGCGCCCGCGACCGCCGAAGGCTGGGGCGCTGTCCTGGCGCAGGATTTTTCCAACATGGAATGGGTGCAGAAGGGGATGAAGTCGCGCGGCTTCCGCGGGCCGCTGCCCAATCCGCATCAGGAACGCAAAATCACCAATTTTCACCGCAACCTAGCCGCGTACATGGGTACGGGCGCACCGAGGCACCTGAAATGAGCTATGACGATCCCAAGCCCGCCGCTGCCGCTGTGACCGCATCGGGCAAACCGGGCACCCCGGTTTACAAGCGCGTCCTCGACCTGTTCGAAGCCGAAGGCATCAATACGCTGTTCGGTATTCCCGACCCGAATTTCGTCCATATGTTCCTGGAAGCGGAACGGCGCGGCTGGACCGTGGTGGCCCCCCACCATGAAGCTGCCGCCGGTTTCATGGCCGAAGCGGCATCGCGCATCACCGGCAAGCCTGCCGTTGCCATCGGCACGCTGGGGCCGGGCATCGCCAATATGGCGCCCGCCATCCAGTGCGCGCTGGTCGAACATTCGCCGGTCATCTTCCTGTCGGGCCAGCGTGCCCGCGTCACCGAACAGCGCGTCCGCCGTGGCCGCATCCAGTTCGTCAAGCAAATGCCGCTGTTCGAAAATTCGGTCAAATATGCCGCATCGATCGAATATGCCGACCAGACTGACGAGGTGATCCGCGAAGGCATCCGCAAGGCGATGGGCGGCACGCCCGGCCCGGTCTATATCGAATATCCCAGCCACATCATCCTGGAAGAGCTGGACCTGCCCGCGCCGCTGGTGCCGGAGCGTTACCGTCTGGTCAATCAGGGGGCGGACATCGACCGGGTGAAGGAAGCCGCTGACCTGATCCGTGCGGCGAAGAACCCGATCCTGCTTGTCGGCCATGGCGTCCACACCTCGCGCTCCGGCGCGGCGGTCAAGGAGCTGGCGGACCTTATGAACTGCCCCGTCATCCAGACGTCGGGCGGCACCAGCTACATCAAGGGGCTGGAAGATCGCACCTTCCAGTACGTATTCTCCAAGGCGTCGATCGAAGCGGTGACCGAGTCCGACCTCGTGCTGGCGCTCGGCACCGAACTGGGCGAGCCGGTCCATTTCGGCAAATGGCGCTACTGGATGAAGAATGAAGCGATCCGTAAATGGATCTATGTCGAACAGGATGCCTCGGCGATCGGCGTCAACCGTCCGATCGATGTGCCGCTGGTCGGCGATCTGCGCGGCGTCGTGCCGCAACTGGTTGCAGCATTGAAGGACACGCCGCGCGCACCCGCCCCGATGCTGGAAGCCTTCATGCGCGACGGGCAGGCCGAACTGGACGAACTGGCGGCGGAATCGCTGACCAAGAGCGATGGCAGCAGCGACGTCGCCATCCACCCGGCGCGTCTGGCGGTGGAAGCGACCCAGGCCTTCCCCAAGGACGGCATCCTGATCCGCGATGGCGGCGCGGGCGTGGTGTTCCAGTGGACCTATTCGCAGTGCAAGCCCAACGATGTGATCTGGAACCAGAATTTCGGCCATATCGGCACCGGCATCCCCTATGCCACCGGCGCGATGCTGGCGGATCGGGCCGCCACCGGCATCAGCCGTCCCGGCATGTTGCTGACGTCCGACAGCAGCTTCATGTTCCACATCGCCGAACTGGAAGTCGCCGCGCGCACCAAGCTGCCGTTGGTCTGCGTCATCGGTGTCGACAATCAATGGGGTCTGGAAGTGGGCGTGTACAAGCGGACCTTTGGCCCTGGCACCGAAGAAACCGGCACCCACTGGAGCAAGGACGTCCGTTTCGACAAGATCGGTGAAGGCTTTGGCTGCCACGGCGAATATGTGACCCGCGCGGAGGACATCAAACCCGCGATCGAACGGGCCTATGCCAGCGGCAAGGTGGGCGTGGTCCATGTCGTGATCGACCCCAAGGCGAATTCGGAAGAAATGCCCAAATATGCCGAATTCCGCACCTGGTACGCCGAAGGCACGCAGTAAGTCGGAAAAATTCCTCCCCCATCGGGGGAGGAGGACCGCTGGCGTAGCCAGTGGTGGAGGGGTGTCACCCTCACGATAGCATGACACCTCTCCGTCAGGCCTTCGGCCTGCCACCTCCCCTTTAAGGGGAGGAATGACGATGTCAGGAGAGACTCATGCGCGACCATCTGCAATTTTACATTGACGGCCAGTGGGTCGATCCGGTCGAATCCCAGACCACCGAGGTCATCAACCCGGCGACCGAGCAGGTTGCAGGCCACATCGCGCTGGGTTCGACAGCGGACGTGGACAAGGCCGTCGCGGCCGCGCGCCGTGCCTTCCCCGCCTGGTCGGAAACGACGCGGGAACAGCGGCTTGACCTGCTCCGCGCGATCCAGGCCGAATATCAGCGCCGCCTACCTGATCTGGGCGCAGCGATCCGGGAGGAAATGGGCGCGCCATCGGGCCTGGCCAACGGTTTCCATGTCGGCCTTGGCGCAGGCCATCTCCAGACCGCGATCGAACTGCTGGAAAATTTCGCGTTCGAGGAACTGCGCGGCGCGACCATGATCCGCCGCGAACCGATCGGCGTCTGCGCCCTTATCACCCCGTGGAACTGGCCGATGAACCAGACCTGCGTGAAGGTCTTTCCTGCGCTCGCCACCGGCTGCACCATGATCCTGAAACCGCCGCAGCTCGCGCCTTTCTCCGCGCAGATATTGGCCGAAATCATCGACGCGGCGGGTGTCCCCGCTGGCGTGTTCAACATGATCCAGGGGCAGGGCAGCGTCATCGGCACCGCGCTTTCGACCCATGAAGATGTCGATATGATCAGCTTCACCGGCTCCGAACCGGTCGGTGTGCAGATCCAGAAGGACGCTGCCACCACGGTCAAGCGCGTCGGTCTCGAACTGGGCGGCAAAAGCGCGTTTATCGTGCTGGATGACACCGCACTGGTCGAAAACGTCACTGGCGCAACCGCGGGCATGATGGGCAATAGCGGCCAGACCTGCAGCGCCGGATCGCGCCTGCTCATCCCCGCATCCCGCCTCGACGAAGCACTCGCAGCTGCCAGGGCGGCGGCGGATGCCGTCACCGTCGGCGATCCGGCAGGCGATGTCGCCATGGGTCCGGTCGTGTCCAAGGCGCAGTACAACATCATTCAGGACTATATCGCCAAGGGCGTGACCGAAGGCGCGACCCTGATCGCGGGTGGCGCCGGTCGCCCTGACGGCATCGACAAGGGCTGGTTCGTCCGCCCGACTGTGTTCCTTGGCACCAACGACATGGTCATTGCCCGCGAAGAGATTTTCGGCCCGGTGCTGGTCATCATCCCCTATGACGACATCGACGATGCGGTCGCCATCGCCAATGACAGCCCCTTTGGCTTGGCCGGCTATGTAAACGGCCTCGACACGGACATGGTCCACGCCGTCGCCCGCCGCCTGCGCACGGGTTGGGTCAGCATGAATGGCGGCTTCGATTTCCACGCGCCCTTTGGCGGCTACAAGCGCAGCGGCAACGGGCGCGAATGGGGCGAATTTGGCTTCCACGAATATCTCGAAGTCAAATCCATGCTGGGTTACGCCTGACATGAATGGCCGGATCGCGCCTAGCGGCATGAAGGCGGGGGAGGGGTGGAGCCTTGAACGGCTCACCCCGCCCAGCCGCCTCTATGGCGCGAACGGCCTCGCCACCGGGGCGGACGGCCGCCTCTATGTCGCGCAGGTCGGCGGCAGTCAGATCAGCGCTATCGACGTGGATAGCGGCGCGATTTCCACCATCAGCCCGATGGGCGGCGCGATCGTCGCGCCCGACGATCTGGTGTTCGATGAGGCGGGCAATCTCTACCTGACCGAAATCACCGAAGGCCGGGTGTCGATGCTGACGCCGGGCGGGCAGGCGCGCGTCGTCCAGGGCGACATGCCGGTCGCCAACCCGATCACCTGGCATCAGGGCCGGTTGATCGCGGGCGAATGTCGCATGGGCGCGCGGATCATGGAATTGCCGCTCGACGGCGGCGCACCGCGCCTCATCCTCGACAATGTGCCGATGGCCAACGCCTTTCAGGTCGGCCCGGACGGCAAGCTTTATTTCCCCGTCATGGGCGCGAATGAAATCTGGCGCGTGGACCTCAACGGTGGCGCGCCCGAAATCGTCGCGGGCGATCTGGGCGTGCCGGACTCGGTCAAGTTCGACAGCAAGGGCCGGATCGTCACCACCCAGGTCGCCAGCGGCCAGGTGCTGCGCATCGACCCGGTCAGCGGCACGCGGGAAGTGCTGGCCGATCTTGGTCCCGGTCTCGACAATGTCAGCTTCATTGGCGACCGCATCTTCGTGTCCAGCATCCCCGGCGAGATCACCGAATTGCTCGGCGACGGCAAGGTCCGCTCCGTCGTCCCGCGCGCACTGCAATGGCCGCTGGGTCTGGCGGTGGACGGGGAGGGGACGATCTTCGTCGCTGATGGCACGTTCGGCTACACGCTGCGCCCCGGCGGCGCGCCGACACTGGCGGGCATGATCTTCCATCCCGGCTGCCCTGGCTATTTGCGCGGCGTGGCACCCGGCGCGCAGCAGGGCGAATGGATCGTCACCACCGGCACCGGCAGCCTGGCGCGCTATCGACCGGGGGAGGGGGCCAGCGACTTTATCAGCCATGGCCATGACCGGCTGATGGGCGTCGCGGTCAATGCCAGCGGCGCAATCGTCTTTGCCGAACAGGGCAGGGGACAGGTGCATGTCGCTGAAAATGGCGCGGTGCGCGCAATCGCCAGCGGCCTCGACCAGCCGATGGGCGTCGCGGTGGATGGCGACACCGCCTATGTCGCCGAAGCGGGCAAGGGGCGCATCGTCAGGCTGCAACAGGGCCGGGCCGTGGAGACAGTCGCCGAAGGACTGGGCCACCCCGAAGGCATCACGATCAGCAACGGCACGCTTTATGTCGTCGATACCCAGAGCAAATCGCTGATCGCGCTCGATCCCGCCAGCGGCGCGCAGCGCGTCATCGCCACCAACCTGCCGGTCGGCGCCCCTGTCGGCATCACCCCTAAATATCTCGGACCGATCGGCGACATGGCCGGCCCGATGATCAATTTCTGCGGCCTCACCGCCGGGCCGGACGGCACCCTCTATCTGTCGGGCGACGCCGAAGGCAGCGTGCTGGCGCTACGCCCCGCCACGTAAACCTCCGTTCGTTTCGAGCCCTTCGACTGCCCGCCTGCGGCAGGCGCTCAGGATAAACTACGTCGAGAAACCTGCGCGCGGTGCTTCTCGACGACGCTCGAAGCGAACGGATTTTGTGCTAAGCGCCGCCGCCCAACTGTCCCGACAGCGTACCCGCCGCCTCCACCAGCGCCGCCTGCAACGCGCCAAGCTCCCGCCCCAGCGCCGCGCCTATGCCGATCGCGACCAGCGCGTGGACGGGCTGTCCCGCGCCTTTCCACACCGGCGCGGACACTACGGTTGCGCCTGCAATATATTGCCCCTCATCGACTGCAAAGCCCTGCGCGCGGGTCCGGCGCAACTGGTCCATCCAGTCGTCAAAGGCCGGCGGATCGTCCCATCGCAACTGGTCGAACCGCGTCTTCAATTCCTCAACCGGATAATCGCCGAACGCCGCTATGCACCGCCCGGTCGCACTGATCAGCGCCGGGAAGCGGCTGCCGACCTGTGTGCTGAGCTGAAACCCGCTGCCCGACTGCGCCATGGCGACGACGATCATATGATCCAGCCCCACCGCCTGCACCCCCAACATGGTCAGGCCGAAACGCCCCGCCAGCCGGTCCAGATGCGGCTGTGCCAAATCGTTGAACAGGTCGCGCCGCAGCCAGTGCCGCGCCAGCGTCAGCACGCCTGCCTCCAGCGCATAGCGTTTTGTGTCGGGATCGAACGACACCAGCTCCTCCTCCGCCAAGGCCCGCAGCACATAGAGGCAGGTGCTGGGGACCAGCCCCAATTCCTTCGCGATCGCCTGCACGCCCAACGGTCGGTCGCTCTTGCCCAGTAGGCGCAAGATCGCGGCGGCGCGGGTGATGGCGGGTGCCTTGCTGTCCTTCACCGCTCTGGCGACCTTTCGGACGGGGGAGGGGGTGGGGAGGGAAACCGGGTCGGCCATGGTACATATCTCCATCGCCCCAGCGATGGACGATCATTCAATATATAGAACGTTGTTCATGATTTACAGCAACTGAGTCGTCATGACATTCCGGTGCCATCATGGCGAAAGCGGCTTTCCTGTCATTCGCTATAGTGAACGGACCGAAATGATGGCGAAGCTGACCGACTATACCCGCTATGCCGATGCGCAGGCCCATGCGACCTCCAGTGCGCCGTGGGAGCTGTTCGACGGCAATCGCGAAGAAATGAACATCGCGCATGAATGCATCACCCGCCATGCCGATGGATCGGGCCGTCCTGCGGTGCGGATCGCGCACGCTGATGGCTGCGATGAAATATTGAGCTTCGACACGATTTCGGCCGGCGCGGCGCGCTTTGCCCATTGGCTCGATGCAGAGGGCGTTCAACCTGGCGAACGCATTGCCTTCATGCTGGAACCATCCTTGCCCTTCTATGTCTGCCTGTTCGGGGCGATGCAGACCGGTGCGATCTCGGTGCCGCTCTTCACCCTGTTCGGTCCCGACGCGCTCCGCCTGCGTGTCGATGACTGCAAGCCGACGATCCTGATCACCAACAGCGAAAAGGCGGACCTCGCCCGCAGCATGAACGGCCCGCGCGTCGTCGTCGCCGACGATGGCCTGCTGGATGAGATCGAGAAATATCCCGCGACCTACACGCCAAAAACCAGGGCGAATGACCTGGCCGTGTTCCAGTACACGTCCGGCACCACCCGCGAATTGCCCGAAGCGGTCAAGCACAGCCACCGCGCGCTGGTGACGCTGATGTTCGCCGCGCTCTACGGCACGGGCGTCCGTCGGGGCGACGAATTTTTCTGCCCCTCCTCGCCCGCCTGGGGTCATGGATTGTGGCACGGTACGCTGGCCCCGCTGGGCATGGGCGTGACGACCGGCACCTTTGCGGGCCGGTTCGATCCGGTGCGGCTGATGAAGGCGCTGGACGATTATGGCATCACCAATATGTCGGCCGCCGCGACCCACTATCGCATGATGAAGAATAGCGGCAAGGCAGGCGACTACAGCTTCCATTTCAAGAAGCTGTCCTACACCGGCGAACCGATCGACCCGGCAACGCTCGACTTTATCGACACCTATTTCAAGGTTCCCGCCTGCTCCATGTATGGCACGACCGAAATCGGCGTGGTGCTGGTCAATTATCCGGGCGCCGACGATTTCACCGTCAAGCCCGGTTCATTGGGCAAGGCGGTGCCGGGCCAGAAGTTGCAGGTGCAGCGCCCCGACGGCACCCCATCCGACCCCGGCGAAATCGGCGAACTGATGCTGTGGCGGCGCGACAAGTGGGAAACCACCAAGGACCGCGCAAAGATCGACGCCGACGGCTATTTCTACCATTGCGGCCGCGCCGACGATGTCATCATCTCGGCGGGCTGGACGATGAGCGCGGTCGAGATTGAAAACACCCTGCTCAAGCATCCGACCGTGCTGGAATGTGCCGTTATCGGTGTGCCCGATCCGCAGCGGGGGCAGGTGGTCAAGGCGTTCGTCATCGCCAATGTCGATGGCAGCGACGCGCTGGTGAAGGAGCTCCAGACCTTCACCCGCGAAAAACTCGCCCAGCATGAATTTCCCCGCGTGATCGAATTCGTGACCGAACTGCCCAAGACCCCGGCGGGCAAGGTCCACCGCAAAATCCTTCGAGATCGTGAGGCTGCAAAAGCAGCCGAACTCGTCAACTGAACCCTAGGAGAAGAAACATGGCAACTTTGGCGGAAGCCCCCACCAATAAATTCCCCAAGATCACCGAGGAAGGCCTCGACGATCTGCGCAAGCGCATTGGCGTCAAGATCGAGAATACTGTCGAGCCGTGGAATTATGAAGCGACCCGCGACGCGATCCGTCATTATGCCCATGGCATTGGCGACGATAACCCGCTGTGGTGCGACCCGGCCTACGCCGAAAAGACCAAATATGGCTCGCTCGTCGCGCTGCCCAGCTTCCTGTTCACCACCAGCCGCATCATTTCGGGCTATTGCGGTGGCCTGTCGGGCGTCCACGCCATGTGGGCGGGGGCCGACTGGACCTGGCACAAGCCGGTGCTGCGTAACGATACGATCCGCACCGAAGCCTATCTCAAGGATCTGGTCGAACATCAGACCAAATTTGCCGGTCGCTCGTTCCAGCAGATCTACCATGTCGACTTCTTCAACCAGTCGGGCGACAAGGTGGCCGAAGGCGACAGCTGGGTATTCCGCACCGACCGCGACGAAGCCCGCGAACGCGGCACGAAATATACCGAAGCCCGTGGCCGCGTGGAGCAATATACCGAGGAAGAACTGGCCGAATTCACCCGCCTGTATCAGGAAGAGGAAATTCGCGGTTCCGTTCCCCGTTATTGGGAAGATGTGAAGGTTGGTGACGAACTGCCGCGCATGATGAAGGGACCGATGACGGTCACCGGCTTCATCTGCTATGCCCAAGGGTGGGGCGGCCTCTACATCCGCGCCAACAAGCTGGCCAACCAGATGCAGCAGGCGCACCCCGGTCTGGGCATCCGCAATCGCTTCAACGTGCCAGACTGCCCTGAGCGGGTTCACTGGGACGAAGCCTTCGCGCTCGAAGTCGGCGCGCCGGGGGCTTATGACTATGGTCCAGAACGTTGCAGCTGGCTGACCCACCACATCACCAACTGGATCGGTGACGACGGCTTCCTGACGCGCAGCAAGTGCCAGATCCGCCGCCACAATCCCGATGGCGACGCGATCTACATCGACGGCAGCGTGATCCGCAAGTTTGAGGAAAACGGCAAGAAGTTCGTCGAGATCCAGCAGCAGGCAACCACCCATCGCGGCGAAGTCTCGGCCTTCGGCACCTCGATCGCCGAATTGCCCAGCAAGCCAGCCTGATCCCCTAGGGGTAGGGGAGGAAAGGGTCGTCGCCGCAGCGATATGCGGCGGCGGCCCTTTTGCGTTGCGCCCGTGCCGCTAGGATCGGGCCAAAGTGAGTGAGAGGATCGCAGGATGGACGAAATGCGCTTTGACGGTCGGGTGGCCGCGATCACCGGGGCGGGCCGGGGGCTGGGCCGCGCCTATGCGCTGCTGCTGGCGGCGCGCGGCGCAAAGATCATCGTCAACGATCCGGGCGTGTCGATGCAGGGGGAGGGGCGCGATGCCGGTCCCGCCCAGGCACTGGTCGACGAAATCCGCGCGGCCGGGGGCGATGCCATCGCCTCGACCGACAGCGTGGCGACGCCAGAGGGGGGGCAAGCAATCATCGACGCCGCCATTCACCATTATGGCCGGATCGACATTCTCATCCACAATGCCGGGATCGTCCGGCGCGGGTCGCTCAATGAGTTAAGCCATGCCGATTTCGAGACGGTGCTGGACGTCCATATGCGCGGCGCGTTCCATGTCGTGCGCGCCGCCTTCCCGCACATGACCGCCGCCAATTATGGCCGCATCGTCCTGACTGGCTCCATCAACGGCCTTTATGGCAATGCGGGCGTGGTCAATTATTCGATGGCCAAGGCCGCGATGACCGGCCTGTCCAATGTCGCCGCGATCGAGGGGGCGGCGCACAATATCAAAAGCAACATCATCCTGCCCGGCGCGGTCACCCGCATGGCCGATGGCCTCGACACCAGCGCCTATCCGCCGATGGACCCGGACTTGGTTGCACCCACGGTCGGCTATCTGGCGCATGAGGACTGCGCGGTATCGGGCGAAATGCTGATCGCCATGGCGGGCAGAGTGGCGCGCGCGTACACGATGGAGAGCAAGGGCGTTTTCCGCCCCGACTGGACCATCGAACAGGTCGCGGACAATCTCGACACTATCCGCGCCACCGACGGAGCGCTGCATTTCCCGCCCGTGCCGGACGGCCATATGGACCATCTGCGCTACTGTTTCGCGATGGCGCGGGCGGGCTGACGCTCATCCTCCCCTTGCAGGGGAGGTGGCTGGCCGCAGGCCAGACGGAGGGGTGTCACCCTCTCGATAGCATGACACCCCTCCGTCAGGGCTGCGCCCTGCCACCTCCCCCGCTGGGGGAGGATTTTAGCGGCACCTAATCCCGAACCGCTCCGTATAATCCCGGAAATGCGCATGGATGCCCGCGCGGTCCAGCCCGTAATCAGCCAGATCATAGCTATGCTTGCCATGCTTGCCCTGCGGATTGGCGTCCAGCATCGCCTGCATCGCGGCTTGCGCCTCCGCCGTCAGCTCGGTGTCGAACCGCGCATAAAGTCGCTTCATCTCGCCGATCGGATCGCGCAGCTGCGCGTCATATGGGATGTCGTGGATCGAAGCCGCACCATGCGTCTCCCGATAGGCCATCATCCGCTCAATCATCAGGTCGAAGGTGCGCAGCTGTGATTTGCCCACCTCGACCGGATCGACATCGTCGCTGAACATCTTGCGCACCTGATAGACCAGGCTGCACGCCGACGCGACGACATCGGCGGGATCGCGATGGGTCATCACCAGTTGCGCATCGGGATAGATAGTCGTCAGGTCATTCAGGAACAGCGGATGCCAAGGATTTTTGAGCGTCCACTGCCCGCCCTCATTCTCCTGCAACAGCTGGAACAGCCGCTTCTGATAGCGGAAGGCGGGCAGGTAACTCGTGGAAAACAGCCACTTCTGATAACTTGGAATATGCAGAACCGAGTCATAATATTGCGCGCAAAAGGACGGCGACATCGAGAATTGGCACTCGGTCGGGCTGTCGGCATCCTCATGATGCATCGCCGAAATGTGCGGCGCATATTTAAGCATCATGTCGAGCCGTGCCTGTTCCGCAACATAGCGCGGATCGCTGCTCAGCGCCCCCTTGGCCGCAGGCGGCACGCTGTTAAACGCTTCCCAGCGCAGGAAGCAGCGCCGCGCCGGATCAGCGTTTAGCAAATTGATGGTCAGCGTCGTGCCGGTGCGCGGCAGGCCGAATACAAACAGCGGCTTTTCGACCGGCGCGTCCAGCAGTGCGGGATTCTTGGCCAGATAATCCTCGACCTGCAATCGGTTCGCCAGCGTTGCGGTAATTTGTTGCCCCCAGCGCCCCTGCGCGGCCTCGGTCAGCCTGGCTTCCCGATTGATCGCGTCAGTGAGGACATGCAGCCCCTCCAATATCGCGTCATCGCCCAGATCGGTCAGCCCCGTCTGCGCGCGCGCCGCGGCAATCAGCGCGTCAGCGTCCAGCCCTGCGGTGGTGGTGGTCATATACTCTCTCCTTGTTTCAGGCTGGCGAGGCGCTTGTCCGTCTCGGCGATTTCCGCCTTCAGCCACATGGTTTCCGACAGGTTCGTGCTGCCACTCGCGGCCAGCAATTGGTCCAGCGCGGCCTTGCGCACGGTCAGGCCCGCTTCATGGTCAGGTGCAACGTCCAGCGCGATGTCGATCAGATGCAGCGCCTCCAGCGGTCGCCCTGCCGCCGCATGAACATGGGCGCGGCCTACGATTGCGCCCGCGCCACCTGCCAGTTCGACCAGATCGCCATGCACCGCCGATCGTGGCACGCCATAAAGAGCGGTGGTGCCATCGGCATAATGGAACCAGCCGCCATTTTCCTCCCAAATGGCGCGCACGACCCAGCTGGTCTTGCCATGAAATTCGCCGATCTTGAGGTCGGCGGGCAGGGCAATCTCGCGCATCAGATCCTGCACCGTCCGGCCCGCATTCATCCCCGCGATCGTCTCGCGCTCCAGATAGCTGACCGCCGCGTGCATCGTGTCCAGGTCCGCGCGGATCGTCTCGGCCCCCCGGATCGGATCGCCATGGCCGGTAATCACCACTTCCGCACCCAACGCCCGCACCTGCTCGACCGACCGCAGATAGGCGCGCACCAGCCGGGGCTTGTCGCCGCGCATCGTCACCAGGTTGGGCATCGCGCGCCACACCGGGCCGAACAGATTGCCGGTAAAGACGGTCTTTTCGCCCGGCATCCACACGAATACCGAATCCAGGCTTTCGCCGCCCGTCGTCTTGACCACCTCGAACCGGCGACCGCCCTGTTCGAACGCCAGCGTGGTGGCGACCTCCACATCCGGCACGATCACCGGCGGCTTGGGCGGCGGCCCGTCGCGCCGGGTCATAGACGCCCACAACTTGCCAGACCGGCGACCGAGGAACGGCGCCAGCCGGTCGAAATAATCCTCCGTCTCGCCAAAGCCCGCTCCGACAACGACCTGCGTGCCGTCCTCCTTCTGGTCGGGTAGCGCACCATAATGGTCGGCATGGGCCTGCGTCACGATGATGCGCCGCAATGGCCCGGTGCGATGCGCGGCAAACAGCTCCTTATTGCGCGCGCCATTGCCCAGAAAGCCGGTGTTGACGAGCAGGTCGCCATCGCCCGTCGTCACCAGATAGGCATTGGAAATATCCTTCACCATGAAGATGCCATCGCCGATCCGCTCAGCGTCGGTCTGGCCCTGACCCGCCATCACCAGCGCGCCCAGAGGCGTCTGTTGCTTCTCGCTCATGCCCTCGTGCTTTCAAATTCGATCATCACCTTGGCCGATTGCGGCCGCGCGGCGATGTCCAGCCCTTCGATCACCCGGTCGAACGGCAATGTGTGGCTGATCAGCGCGGCGATCTTGTCCTTCAAACGCGGCATCGCGGCGATCACGTCGGGCATTTCGGTCGGGTAACCGACCGCCGTGGTGATCGTCATTTCCGTGGTCAGCATCGGCCCGGCGGGCAGTTCGATGGGTTTCAGGTACGCCGCAGTGATGACATGGCGCGCATGGGTCTTGGCCAGCGTCACCACGTCGTGCAGGATCGATGGCGCACCCGCCGCATCGATATAGGCATCGGTCTGGGACTTCTCCCGCCCGAACACCATGACCGTGCCGTGGATCGCCTTGATCCGCGCGATCGCATCCTCGCTGGCCGGATTGATCGTCGTCGCCCCCAGCGCCCGCGCCCGCTCCAGCCTTTCCTCCGCCAGGTCCAGCGCGATCACGTCGCATCCCCGGTCCACCGCCCATAGAATCATGCCAAGGCCGATCGGCCCGCAGCCGAATATCACAACCTTGTCGCCCGCCTTGGCCAGCGCCCGGTTGACCCCGTGCATTGCAACCGACAGCGGCTCGCACATTGCCGCGACATCATAGGGTATGCCGTCGGGAATGGGCAGCAGACTGTCGCCCAGCCGCGCGTCGCGGACCAGCAATTCCTCGGTAAAGGCACCCTCCGGCCCGCCGCTGCCGATATAGCTGGGCGTCATCATCGGGTTGATGATGACACTCTGCCCCACCGACACGCCGGTCACTTCATCGCCCACGAACATCAGTTCGCCAGCACCCTCATGGCCCAGTGCGGTCCGTTTGCCGGGCGTCGGGATGCCGCCATTCTTGATGTAACTGAGGTCACTGCCGCAAATGCCGCAGGCCTTCATCTTGACGACCACATCCTTCGGCCCGGCTTCGGGTCGTTCATAGGGGTCCAGTCGCACGTCATTGACGTCATGGATGGTCAGCAGGCGCATGGCGGCGGTTCCGATCAAAAGGCGTAGGGGGGATAGATCAGGCTGCCGCCGTCGATCACGATCGTATCGCCGCTGTGGAAGCGCGATGCGTCGGAGCAGAGATAGGCACCGATCCCCTCGAAATCCTCTTGTCGGCCGGGGCGGTGGATCGGCGTCTTGGCGGAAAAATGCGCGTCCACAGCGGCCATGCGCGCCTTCATCTCCTCGGTCATGCCCTGATCGCCGCCGATGCCGGTTTTGACATAGCCGGGCGCGATGCTGTTCGCGCGGATTGCATATTTGCCCAGTTCTGCCGCCATGCCGCGCACCGCTGCGCCCATGCCACCCTTGGACGCGGCATAATTGTTGATGCCCGGCATCCCGTGGAACATCGACAGGCTGCCGCAATAGACCAGGCTCCCGCCCGGCTCACCGGCCTCTGCCCGTGCGACCATGGCCTTCGCCCCTTCGCGCAGGGTGAAGAAAGCGCCGTGCAGGTTTACTGCCATCAGGTCATGCCATTCCGCCGAATCCAGCGTCAGCACTGACCGGCTGCGGGACGCGCGGCCCGAATTGGCGAATACGCAATCGACCCGCCCGAAATCGGCGAGCAACTGCGCATAGCCCGCAATGATCGCCTCTTCGGACGCCACATCGACCTGATAGGTTTCCACATGGGCAGCGCCCGCTGCCAGCAGGTCCGCTTTTGCCGCCTCATTCTTCTCCGCATTGCGCGCCCAGATCGCGATCTTGCCGCCCATCTTGGCGACCCCGCGTGCAAAGCCCAAACCAATGCCGCCATTGCCGCCCGTCACCAGCGTCACTTTATCCGAACAGTCGAAAAGACCCGCCACTTGTCGCTCTCCTATGAACTATCGCCGCCCCTTGGCGGTCCTGTGCTGGCGGTGATTGTTGGCCAGCGCGGGCTGCCCCGCAATTGACCTGACTATAGATATCGGGCCATAATCCCCTGATAGAGCCAAGACCAAATCGGGAGAGGGGAGGGCGATGCCGCGAAACGAAACTTACGCCCAATCCATGTTCGAGGCGGAACTGATCGTCCCATCGGCGCAGGTGCGGATCATGCGGCTGCGTCTGGAACAGCCGACCGACCGGCTGTTCCGCCGCACCGACCATTATTGGCTCGACCTGTGCCTGACCCCCCGCCCGGAAAAGGCGCGCGGCTGCTATCGGGAGCGATGGGGACCGCATCGCTACGAACCGCTGGGCGAAATCTTCCTCGTACCGCCGGGAGAAGCGATCCATATCCGCAGCGAATCGGGCGGGCGGCAGGCGTCGGTCGTGTGCGAGGTTCCGGCCGCCGCCATCGACCGCTGGCTGGACGATGGCGGCATCGAATGGACCGACCGGCGGCTGGCGGCGGGCCTCGACATCGCCCATCCGCATATGCGCGCCTGCCTGTTCCGTTTAGCCGAAGAAGTGCGTCATCCCGGCGCTGGCAGCACGGTCCTGACCGAACTCATCGCCCAGCAACTGGCGATCGAGGTCGCGCGCTATTGTCAGGCGATTGCCGAGGGACCGATCAGCGGGGGTCTTGCCTCATGGCGTCTGCGCCGGATCGACGAACGGCTGCACCAGCCCGGCCCGCCCCCCGCGCTGGAGGAACTGGCGACCCTGTGCAATATGTCCCCGCGCCAGCTCACCCGCGGGTTTCGCGCTTCGCGCGGCCATTCGATCGGCGACCATATCGCCCAGACCCGCATCGACATGGCCAAGCGCCATCTGGCCACCAGCGAAAGCATCAAGGAAATCGCCTTTGCACTGGGATTTGCCTCCCCCTCCAGCTTCGCCTTTGCCTTCCGCCGCGCGACCGGCTCCACCCCGCGCCAATTCCGCCAGCGCCAGCTCCGACCTGTGGCCTGATAACGATATTATGTCTGGATAACGACATAAACCGGTCTTGGAAAAACCGCGTAACATTGTCCAACTCACTGTCAGGATAATCAAAATAACAGATCAGGGGAGGGCAGGACGATGATCGTCGGACGCCATTATCAAAACGCCTATGTGACCCGAAACGTCGACAAGGCAGTCGCGGAATTCAAGCAACGCGCCGACATCCGCACCCTTTTGGAAACGCAAGTCTCGGTCAATCTGTGGACCCCGCAGGGCGAACGCGTCGGCGTCCAGAAACTCGCCTTCGTCTGGGTCGGCGACATGCAATTTGAACTGATCCAGCCGATCGAAGGCGATGTCCTGTCGCTCTATCGCGACGCGCTGCCCGCCGATGACAGCCTGACATTCCATCATGTCTGCCAGCTGGTGGACGACTGGGACGCCTTCCTGGCGCGGGTTGATCAGCAACCCTTTCCCGTCGTCCTGAAAGGCGGCACGCCGGGGATACTGGAATTTCTCTATCTCGATACCCGGCCAT
The DNA here is from genome assembly GCF_057809795.1 of Sphingobium sp. FG125. Lineage (NCBI taxonomy): Bacteria > Pseudomonadati > Pseudomonadota > Alphaproteobacteria > Sphingomonadales > Sphingobiaceae > Sphingobium > Sphingobium sp. FG125. The sequence goes on along the minus strand of NZ_JBMDKQ010000014.1, from coordinate 56,732 downwards.
GGCTTGGCCATTATACCGAATATGTATGGATGGTCCCGGATCGCTGGGCCGCAATGGGAGGACGACCCGCATGATCACCCTGGCCCGCTTCGGCACAAGCGACCTTGATCGCGCCAAAAGCTTCTATGACGAACTGGCCGCGCTATTGGGCGCGGTCCGCGCCTTCGACCGGCCCGACGTCGTGGCCTATAAGGCGGCCGACGGCGGCATGTTGCTGATCGGCAAGCCCTTTGCTGGCGAAGCATCGCCCGGCAACGGTAACCAGATCGGTATTCAGGCCGACAGCCGCGCGCTGGTCGATGCCGTCCACGCCAAAGCGATTGACCTTGGCGGGCAGTGCGAAGGCAAGCCCGGCATCCGGGGCGATGATCCCAACGGCTTCTACGGCGCTTACTTCCGCGACCTGGATGGCAACAAGCTGGTCATCTTCCGCTTCGGCCCTCCCAACTAGGCACTAGAAAACGCGCCACAAATCGCGTCAGAATCGCGTCGGCGATATATAAACACCCCTGTTCATTAGCGACTCCGCAAGCCGACATTATCGGGCATAACAACCCTCACAAAAGCACAATGACGATCGCGCCCAGCCGGACAGCATGATTCGGCGCGGCGCCCATTTGGGGAGGACATTTCTATGAAGCGCATGACAGCCTATTATCTGATGGGCGCCGGCATGGCGGCCCTGACGCTGCCGATGCAGGCGATGGCGCAGGAGGCACCGCAGGACTCCTCGTTCGACGCGCCCACGATCATCGTCCAGGCCCGCCGCCGCGAAGAAGATGTGCAGGACGTGCCGGCCGTCATCAACGCTGTCACCGCGCAGTCGATCGCCAACCTCAACTTCCGTGAATTCACCGAAGTCAAATCGCTTGCGCCGGGTCTGGAACTGACCACCAACGCGAATGGCATCGGCGGCAATGCCCGCCTGCGCGGCGTCAATTTCGATGTGAACGCCAGCGGCAACAACGGCACGGTCGAATTCTATTATAACGACGCGCCGATTTCGGCTGGCGTCGTCCTCCAGCAGATGTACGACATCGGCCAGATCGAAGTGCAGCGCGGGCCGCAGGGGACGCTGCGCGGGCGCGCTTCGCCATCGGGTTCGATCACCATCAGCACGCGCAAGCCCGACCTCAACCAGTTTGGTGGCTTTGCCGACTGGACCGGCAACGATATCGGCACGCTGAATTTCAAGGGCGGCCTGAACGTTCCGATCATCGAAGGCATCGCGGCGATCCGCGTGTCGGGCGTATGGGACGAAAATGAAGCGGACCGCGTCCGCCCGCTCGTTCGCACCGCCGGTGCGCCCGACCCCCATTCGCGCACCAAAAGCTATCGCGTTATCGGCGCGATCGAACCGGCCGACTGGATCAAGCTGGAAGGCACCTATCAATATATGGACCGGGATGCCCGGACCTATGACCAGGCGATTTCCTTCAGTGAAGTCAATCCGGCGGCACCTGTCAGCCCCGTGCTGCTGACGGCCAAGGATCGCCTGTCGATCCAGGAAACACCGCGCATCGTCAACCAGACGTTCGACATCTACAACTGGCGCGCTGAATTGGCGCAGTGGGGTCAGCGGCTGATCTATCAGGGCCAGCACAGTAAGCAGCAATTCTATTCGACCGACAATTCGGACGATGCCAATGTCTTTATCGGCCGCGATATCAATCAGATCACCCAGAGCGTCGCCAAGGGCACGTCGCACGAAATCCGGCTTCAGAATGAGGAGCGGGTGTTCGGTATGTTCGACTATGTAGTCGGCTTCTTCGACAGCAAGCTCAAATCACCGACAGCGCTGAGCCAGCTGACGGTCGTGCGGTTTCCCCCTGTCAGTCCGTTCAACGGCGGCATCGCATCGATCGTGACGACCAATGTTGCCCGTGGCAATCGGACGCATGAACAGTCCTTCTTCGGCAACCTGACCGCCCATCTGGGCGAAAAGACCGAATTGTCGGGTGGTCTGCGCCAGATCAAATATGACTCGCTCAGCCAGTTGGCGGTCAATGGCAACACCATCGCCAACGACACGCAGGATCTCAAGAAGCTGATCTACAGCGCGTCGGTGAAGCATAATTTCTCGCCCGATTTCCTGGTTTATGCCGCAACGGGCAGCTCGATGCGGCCGGGTCTGAACGTGGTGGGTGACTTCAATATCGTGAAATCGGCGCTGGAAAACAGCTTCCTCAATCTGCCGCCCGAAACGTCCAAATCCTATGAACTGGGTTTCAAGAGCACATTGATGGGTGGCCGTGCCCGGTTCAACGTGTCGGCCTATCACCAGACCTACAAGAATTTCCCGTTCCGCGTCCCCAATAATGGCGTCTATTATGTCAACACCGTGGCCGTCCGTAACGCCACAGGCGCGGTTACGGGGACGGCGCAGCAGGTTGCTGCCTTCAACTTCGTCGGCGCCGTACCGGTGGAAGTGAATGGTATCGAAAGCGAATTGAGTTTCGATGTCTCCCGCGGGTTCAATGTCGGGGTGAGCGCCAGCTACTCGATCGGCAAGATCAAGGGCGGCAACATCCCCTGCAACGACCTGAACGGCGATGGCATACCTGATGCGTCGAGCGCGGCACCAACACTGGCGCAACTGCAGGCCGCCGTCGGCGCGAACAATCTGGCGTCCTGCAACGTGTCGCAGCGTGCGTCGTTCATGCCGCCGGTCACGGTGACGTTGCAGAGCGAATATCAAACCGCGCTTTCGGGCAAGGTGGACGGCTTTGTTCGCGGCCTGGTCAACTATAATGGCAAGTCACAGGGTGATCCGGGCAATAGTTTCGATCAGGTCGGTGCCTATGCGCTCGCCAACCTCTATGCCGGTATCCGCTCGCCCGATGGCGGCTGGGAAATCGCTCTGTTCGCCAAGAACCTGTTTGATACAACCAAAGTTCTGTCGCGGACCGCGCAGCTCTTTACCAGCTATCAGCAGATTACCGGCTTCACCGCCACCGGTGCGACGACGGCGGCAACCACCGTCAACAGCCCCTATACCGGTGGTACGGTCACACCGCCGCGCGAATTCGGCGTCAACGTGCGCTTCGCGTTCGGCTCGCGTTGATCGCGGAACGGTCGATTTAGGGCTTTGGGATCGGCCGGGCAGCCCATTGGGTTGTCCGGCCGATTGCTTTCATGGCCTTGAAAAATTGGTGTCGTTCTTCGCTGGAGCGATGATCGGCCTGGTATCCGCCACAGACACGCCTGGTTGCTTGACTCTCTCAGGTACGCAGGCAGGGATTAGGGGGCGACAAAAAGATGGTGACGACGTGCCCTCGCCTGATGGACAACATGGACGTTGATTTATGCTGTTACATCGGTGGCGTCCCCGCCCGGTACATTCTGTGCCGGACCGGGGAGCCTGAAGGACAATTGAGGCACAACCCATGACGGACATTCGCAAAAGACGCTCTCGTGACCCCGCGGCAACGCGGGAAGCGATACTGGAGGCGGCGCAGGCGCTGCTGGCCAAACATGGTCCTGAGGGCATCAGCCTGGCGGAAGTGGCAACCCTCGCCGGGGTCAACCGCGGCACCGCCTATCAGCATTTTGAAACGCGCGACAAGCTGATCGCCGCCACCGCCGACGGCGTATCCGACAGCATGTTTCGCGCGGTGTTCGGCGATCCTGAAACGATCGGCGAGCGGCGGGTCGAGCAGGTTGATATTGCCGACACGACCGATCGGCTGGCCATTTTCGCGATGGACAATCCTGAACTCTGCCGCATCTGGCTGCTGCAATTACTGGCCTCGCCGGATCCGATGGCTGATCCCTTCTGGCGCGAATATGAAGGGTCGCTGCAACGCTTCGCCGACACTGAGCTGGCGCAGCCTGGGATCGATGTCGAAGTGCTGTCGGTCATGATGCTGGCTGGCTCTTTCCTATGGCCGGTATGGGCGCGCTCTCACGCGCGCGACGATGACGAGCGCCGCCATCTGGCGCGCCGCATGGCGCAGGAGGCGCTGCGCCTGTGCATGTACGGATCACTGCGCGCCGAATCTTTCCCCGAAGTTGCCGAACGCCTCCGTCAGGGCGTGGCTACGACCGCTTCCTCACCTTCCCTTTCCAAAAAGGACTAATCCATGTTTTCAGCCATTGTGATCGACAAGAGCGACGACAAGCAGAGCGTCTCGCTCAGCCAAATGGACGAAGCGCAGCTGCCCGAAGGCGATGTGACCATCGACGTCGATTATTCGACCCTCAATTACAAGGATGGCCTGGCCATCACCGGCAAGTCGCCGGTCGTCCGCAAATTCCCGATGGTGCCTGGCATCGACCTGGTCGGCACCGTGCGGACATCCGACCATGCCGACTGGAAGCCGGGCGACAAGGTGGTCCTTAATGGCTGGGGCGTGGGTGAAGGCCATTGGGGTGGTCTGGCCCAGGTCGCGCGGCTTAAGGGCGACTGGCTGGTGCTGCTGCCCGCCGCCTTCACTGGCGCGCAGGCCATGGCGATCGGCACGGCCGGCTATACCGCAGCGCTCTGTGTCGAGGCGCTGGTCAAGGCGGGCGTCACTCCCGACCAGGGCGAAATCCTGGTGACCGGCGCAACTGGCGGCGTGGGCAGCGTCGCGGTCGCCCTGCTGAGCAAGGCGGGGTACACAGTCATCGGATCGACCGGCAAGGCGTCGGAGGCAGACTATCTGACCCAGCTGGGCGCGGCGGGCGTCATCGATCGCGCTGAACTCTCCGAAAAAGGCAAGCCGCTGCAGAAGGAACGCTGGGCCGGTGTCGTCGACTCGGTCGGCAGCTTCACGCTCGCCAATGCCTGCGCCCAGACCCGCTATGGCGGCGCGGTTGCGGCCTGCGGTCTGGCCCAGGGCGCGGACTTCCCCGTCACCGTCATGCCCTTCATCCTGCGCGGCGTGCGCTTGCTCGGCATCGACAGCGTGATGGCGCCCAAGCCACCGCGTCTCGCTGCCTGGGAACGGCTGGCCCGCGATCTCGATCCCGCGCTGCTGGGCGTCATCGCCCATGAAATCCCCCTGTCGGAAGCGCCTGCCGCCGCCGCCGACCTGATCGACGGCAAGGTGCGCGGGCGCATCATCGTCAATGTGAACCGCTAAGCGACAAAGCGAGACCGCATCATGACCGCCCAGCCGCTTTCGATCGTCGCCGGTCCCCCGCTCAGTGAGGAGCCGGGGCTGGGGACGCTGACATTGAGCGGCTGGTTGCGCGAAGTCACGGCCCGTTCCGGCTCCGCCGAAGCTTTGGTGATGCACGAAGGGGACAGCGTCACCCGCTGGACCTATGATGATTTGTGGGCGCGCGCGAACCAAGTCGCCCGCGCGCTCATCGCCTGTGGCGTGGGGAAAGGCACCCGCGTCGGCATGCTGATGACAAATCGTCCAGAATTTCTCTCGGCGGTGTTCGGCGTCGCGCTGGCGGGCGGCGTTGCCGCGACCTTCAGCACTTTTTCCACGCCCGCCGAACTGGACCATCTGCTCGCATCGTCGGCCTGCCACGTCCTGCTGATGGAGCGCAAAGTCCTCAAGAAGGATTTTGCAGCGATCCTGACCGATCTGGAACCGGCCATCGCGACGGCCAGCCCCGGCGCGCTGGCTGCCCCGCATTTCCCCTTCCTGCGTCACATCGCCTGCGTCGGCGGCGGTGATGGCATGATCGAGCCTTGGGACGATTTCCTGTCGCGCGGCAACGCTGTCGACCAGGCGCTGGTCGATGCGACCGCCGCCACTGTGACCCCCGCCGATCCCGGAGTCCTGTTCTTCTCGTCCGGCTCCACCGCCAAGCCCAAGGGCATCCTGTCGATGCATCGCGGCGTCACGCTGCAACTGTGGCGCTGGAAACGTTTTCTCGCCGCGAAGGAGGATGCCCGCGCATGGTCGGCCAATGGCTTCTTCTGGTCGGGCAATTTCGCCATGGCCATTGGTGGTGCGCTGTCATCGGGCGGCAGCCTGATCCTGCAAGCCACCTTCCAGCCTGAAGAGGCGCTGACCCTGATGGAGCGGGAGCGGGCGACAATGGCCTTCGCCTGGCCGCATCAATGGACCCAATTGGAGGCGGCGGCCAACTGGAACGATGTCGATCTGTCGTCGCTCTATTATGTGAATCCCACCAATCCGCTTGGTCGCCATCCGACCGTCAGCACTGATTGGCACGAGCCGATGAGCGCCTATGGCAATACCGAAACCTTCACGATCAGCACCATCTTCGATTCCGGCACGCCGGCAGAACGGATCGCCGACACCCATGGCGCGCCGCTGCCCGGCAATATTTTCAAGATCCTCGATCCGCTGACCGGCCAGGTCGTGCCGCTTGGCGAGCGCGGCGAAATCGCGGTAAAGGGACCGACCTTGATGCTGGGCTATATCGGCGTGCCGCTGGACGAAAGCGTCGATGCCGACGGCTTCTTCCACACCGGCGATGGCGGCTGGTTTGACGCTGAGGGTCGCCTTCATTGGGAAGGCCGCCTCAACGACATCATCAAGACCGGCGGCGCGAATGTCTCCCCGATCGAGATCGATACCGTCATCAAAAGCTGCCCCGGCGTGAAGGTCACCCAGACCGTGGGTGTGCCGCACGAAACGCTGGGCGAACTGGTCGTCACCTGCATCGTCCCCCATCTCGACGCGCCACTGGATGAGGAGGCGATCCGCAGCTTCGCCAAGGCGCAACTGGCCAGCTACAAGGTGCCGCGCCGCGTGCTGTTCTTCAACGAGGACGACCTGTCGCTGACCGGCAGCGCCAAGATCAAGACGGCGGACCTGAAAGCGCTGGTCATCAAACAACTGGCCGCCGAAGCCGCCTGATGAGCGATCAGGCGGATCAGGCGCTGGCGATCGCCAATCTGAAGGCCCGCTATTGCGCCGCGGCCGACCTGTCGGCCAGCGACCCGGATCAGGCGCGCCGGCTGCTTGCCGATATATTCGCGGACAATTTCGTCGGCGACTATGGTGCTGGCCTGCTCCATGGCGGACAGGCGATCACCGATTTCCTCTGCACCGCGATCAGCGCGAACAGCGAATGGATGATCCATATGCTCCATTCGCCCCGCATCGAAATAGACGGCGACAGCGCGACGGGCGACTGGACCGTGCTGGGCCATATGAAGCGGCGCGCTACCGGCGCGATCGACAGCGTCGTGGGCCGCTATAGTGACATTTTCCGCCTGACCCCAACGGGCTGGCGGATCGAGCGGGTGACCTTCACCCGCCTGCAATAATCAAAAAGGACAAGAGGATCATGGCCAATCGCTTCAGCGGCAAGACCGTGCTGGTCACCGGCTCCGCAGGCGGGCTGGGCCGCGCCCATGCGCTGGCGTTCGCGGGGGAAGGCGCACATCTGATCCTCGCCGACATCAACGAAGCGGGGCTGGCGGAAAGCCAGGCGCTGGTCGAGGGGCTGGGCAGCAGTGCCTCGGTCCACCGTGTCGACATGGGGCAGGAAGCCGACATTTGCGCCTTTGCCACCACGGTGCTGGCCGCGCATGACCGGCTCGACGTTCTCATCAACAATGCAGGCCTGCACGCGGGTGAAATTGCGCGGGGCTTCTTCGGCCTGGGCATGGCGAAATGGCAGCATTTTTTTGCGGTCAACACGTTCGGCCCGATGCTGCTGGCCGAAGCGCTGCGCCCCGCGCTGGCGAATGCAAAGGGCGTCATCATCAACAAATGCTCGATGGCCAGCTATAATCCCGCGACCGCCTATGGCATCACCAAAGCGTCGCTCAATGTTTTTACCCACGCCATGGCGCAGCAATTTGGCGCTGACGAGATACGCTGTGTAGGCATCGCGCCGGGCCTGATGGAAACCGAGGCTGCCTTGCAAGGGGTCGACCCTGCCAATTGGGAGCGGCTGAAAGCCATGCAGTCGGTCAAGCGGCAGGGGACGGCCCAAGACATCTCCAACCTCGCCCTGTTCCTCGCCTCCGACGAAGGCAGTTTCGTCAATAATCAGGTCATCCTGTGCGACGGCGGCAACCAGATGCGCGGCTTTCGTTTCTGATGGCATTGCCCCGGCGATCAATCGCGACGGCCTCTGGCGCCTGGCATCCGTCCATGCTGGATTGGCGCAAAGGCCATAGGCGGCAGAGGATTGACGAATGAACCTGCATACCACCATCCACCTGCATAATGTCGCCGCCGGGCGAGAGGCCGACTATGCGGCCTGGTTCGACGGCCCGCATCGCGATGACCTGACCCGGCTGCGCGGTTTCCGCAGCGCGGATCGCTACGAAGTCACGCCGCAGCAGATCATGCCCGACATTCCGCAGCCCTGGCGATTCCTGAGCGTCTATGAACATGGCACGGCGACCCCGGAAATAGACCTGCCCGCGCTTGCCCCCTTGCTGGCGCAGGCGCGCGACGCCGGGCTGATCGACGATAGCGACCAAAGCGAGCGCATTCACAGCTACGCCATGTATGCCGACTGGGCGTTCAGTCCCAACCATCGTCCCGACCATCCCTTCTCCGGGGTCAGCATCATTCTGGCCAATTTCGTCGCCGGGCGCGAAGCGGAATATCATCACTGGTATGACAATGTGCATTCCCCCGAAGTCACTCGCGTGCCCGGCAAGGTCGGCATGAAGCGCGGCCGCCTGTCGCCGGTGCAGCTGGAACCCCGGCGCTATTGCCCCGGCAGCGACCTGGTATTGTGCGCGCAGCAGACCGATGATCTGCTCTTCACGGTCAAGGATTTCAGTGCCCGCGCCCGCGGCGTCAGCCCCAGCGGCGTTGCCTTCGCGCCGCGCTCGGCCTCCGGTTCTGTCGCGCGCACCGTCCATTATTTTGCCAAGGCCAGCGGCACGACATTCTGGCCCGGCGGCATCGCCTATGATGGCGACCTGTCCGTCTATCCGACCGACTTTGCGCGCCCGGCGGGCTAGCGCCAAGCAGCTATCGCGCGCGCGATGGCCAGCCCCCTTGCCGCGCGCGCGCCGGTGCGGGAAGGAATGAAGCGACAATCAGGACAAGCGGAGCAGGATATGGCCAAGACGATCGTGATCACAGGAGCCGGCGATGGCCTTGGCCGCGCACTCGCTCGCCGCTTTGCGCGCGATGGCGAAACCGTCATCCTGCTTGGCCGGACCCTGTCGAAGGTCGAAGCGGTCGCGGCGGAACTGGGCGCACCGCATCTCGCCCTGCAATGCGATGTCGGCGACCCGGAATCGGTGCGCACCGCATTTGCCGCAATTGCTGCGCAGCATGAACGCATCGACGTCCTCATAAACAACGCCGCCGTCTATGAACCCTTCACCCTGGCAGAGGCGCGCGACGATCAGATCGCCATGTCGCTGATGACCAACGTTGCCGGACCAATCCATTGCGCCCGCGAGGCACTGCCGCTGCTGCGCGGCGGTGGGCATATCATCAATGTCAGCAGCGAATCCGTCGCGCTCAAAATGCCGATGCTGTGGATGTATGCCGGGGGCAAGGCGGCGCTGGAACTCGTGTCCGCCATGTGGTCGCGCGAACTGGATGCAGAGGGCATTCGCGTCACCACCGTGCAGGCGGGCATGATGATGGATGAAACCAAGACCGGCAGCAGTTGGCCGGTCGACGTGTCGATGCGCTTTGGCCAGGAAAATGCCAAGGTCGGCATCAACCTGCGCGAACGTGGCATCAGCCATTATAACAGCGTGACGGACGCTTTCCGCGCCATCCTCGACATGCCCGCCGACCTGCACATGGGCATCGTCGCCCTCAACGCGCGCAAGCGCTGATCTCCCCTTTTCCCAAGCCTTTCGACAGGAACACGCCATGGCCACTCTTCCCGACGCCAAACTCTTCATCGACGGCGCGCTGCGCGACGCACAGGGCGGCACCACCTTCGACGTCATCAGCCCCTGGACCGGCGAGCCGGTCGGCAAGGCCGCCGATGCGTCGGCCGCCGATGTCGATGAAGCGATCGCCGCTGCCCGGCGCGCCTTCGACACGACCGACTGGTCCACCAATGTCGCCATGCGCGTCGAACTGGTGACGAAGCTGCGCGCGCTATTCGAGGAAAATCGCGAACGGCTGTCGGACCTGGCCCGTAATGAGGCAGGCGCAGCGATCGGCGCGGTCGGGCGCGCGCATGTCGATATGGCGCTCGATGGCTGGGACGATTATCTGCGCCTCTTCCCGCAATTGAAGTGGGACAAGGATTATGGCGGACGTACCGGCTATGGCTTTGAAACCCAGCGGCAGGCGGTATACGAACCGGTCGGCGTCGTCGGCGCGATCACGCCGTGGAACGTGCCACTCTATGTGAATGTGGGCAAGGTCGTTGCGGCCTTGCTGGCGGGCTGCACCGTGATCCTGAAACCCGCGCCCAATACGCCGGGCATGGGCGCGATCTTCGGCGAACTGGCGCTCGAAGCAGGCTTCCCCGCTGGCGTCCTCAATGTCATCTTCGGCAGTGACGCGGCACTTGCGGGCGAAATGCTGGTGACTGACCCCCGCGTCGATCTCATTTCCTTCACCGGCTCCACCGGCGTCGGCAAGCGGATCATGGAACAGGGTGCCGCAACCCTGAAGCGCGTATTTCTGGAGCTTGGCGGCAAGTCGGCCAAGATCGTACTGGAGGACAGCGTCAATTTCGCCATGGACGTCGCCCAGTCGATGCTCGTGTTTCATGCCGGACAGGGCTGCGCCGTCCATTCGCGCCTGCTAGTGCCGCGCAGTCGCTATGAGGAAGCCAAGGCGGTCCTCAAACATGCCTATGCCAGCTTCGGCGACAATTGGGGCGACTATGATAATCCCGCCCACATCATGGGTCCGGTCGTGTCGAAGCGGCAGATGGAGCGGGTGCTGTCCTATGTCGACATCGGCGTTGCCGAAGGCGCGACTTTGCTGGCGGGCGGCAAGGCGCGGCCCGACAAAGGCACTGGCTATTTCATCGAACCGACATGCTTTGCCGATGTGACCAACGACATGCGCATCGCCCAGGAAGAGATTTTCGGCCCCGTTCTGGTCGTCATCCCGTTCGATGATGATGACGACGCCGTGCGCATCGCCAATGAAAGCGCCTATGGTCTGTGCGGGGGTGTCTTTTCCGCCGATCTGGATCGCGCCAAGGCGCTGGCCAGGCGGATACGCACCGGGTCGGTCAGTGTGAATGGCGGCATGTGCATCGCGGGGGACTTGCCTTTTGGCGGCTACAAGGCCAGTGGCATCGGTCGCGAATGGGGTCTGGAAGGAATCGAGGAATTTCTCGAAACCAAACTGATCGCATGGCGTGCCTGACGGACAAGTAAAGGACCGGATTTTGAGCGGCAAGGCGGACGCGACGGCGGAGCAGGGGACGGCCAAGTCATCCCGCGCGCGCGCATCCACCGCGACCAAGGCGCTCAGTCATAATCTCAATGGCCAGCGGCTGGGACGCAAGGGGCGCGACACGCGCGACCGGATCCTGGCCGCAACCAACGAATTGCTGGCCGGTCCCCCCGATGTAGAGATTTCGCTGAGCGCAGTCGCGCGCCAGGCATCGCTCGGCATGACCTCGCTCTATAATTATTTCAACGACCTCACAGAATTGCTGCTCGCAGTGCTGGAACCGGTGATGGCGACAGCGGAAGATGAATATGTCGGCCTGCTGCGCATCCGCTGGGACGACGGGGATCTGGGTGAGCGGACATTGGCGTTCGTCACCGCCTATCATGGCTTCTGGGTCAAACATTCGCGCCTGCTCCATTTGCGTAACCGCATGGCTGACGCGCAGAATGAGCGCATGATGATGCATCGTGTCCGCGCGGCCCAGCCGGTCATGCGGCTGATGGTCGAACAGATGGACGGGAAACTGGCCCAGCCGCAATCGCCGGTATTCAGCATGGCGACCGCGCTGATGACGGGGCTGGAACGTATCGTCACGGTGACGACGGACGTTGCCCTGCAAAATACGTTGCACGCGCCCAATCCATTGGGCCGCACCCATTTGCTGCGTGCCGAAGCGCGACTGCTGGAACTGGGTATTCGCGATTACCGGACGCTCGCCGCGTCGTCCTAATCCTACTTGCCGCCAACACCCTTCAGATAGCGCTCCATCCCTTCCAGATAGGCCGGGTTCAGCATCAGCGCGCTATTGGCCATCCGCTCGACATGGCGGCCCATGGACGGCCCGACTTCCGCCGCCAGCTCGATCGCGATCTTGGCCGCGCCCATCTGTTCGGCATTCTGCTTGGTCAGGTGACGGCAGAAATTCAGTGCTGCCTCGTCAAACCCCTCATCGGGCAGCACATCATGCACCAGCCCCATGATGAGTGCGCGATCCGCGTCAGCGCGCTGGTTGCCCATGATCAGCCAGCGCGCCCAATGCGGGCCGCAAATGCGCGTCAGGCGGCTGACGCCGTTGGACGCTGGCAACACGCCGAACAATCCTTCGGGAAAGGAGAACGCCGCGCTCTTGGCCGCCAGTCGGAAATCGCACGACAGCGCCATTTCCAGCCCGCCACCCACACAGGTCGCATGAATGGCGCTGACGATCGGCTTTTCGATATGCTCCATCTCGTCATAGATGCGCTGCATCCCGTTGAGATTGAGCCGGTGGTTCTCGCGAATGCCGGACGGCGTGCGCGGATAGGCGGGGGCGTCCCCGCTTTTCAGGTCCGCGCCCGAACAGAAATAGCGCCCGGTCGCCCGAATCAGCATGACCTGCAAATCGGGCGTATCGCGAAACCGCAACAGCGCCTGCTCGAACAGCGCCATCGTCTGCGCCGACAGCGCATTGAGCTTGTCGGGCCGGTTCAGCGTCACGATCAGGATGCCGTCCTGATCCTCGCTCAACAGATGCGGGGTGTCGCTCATATCATCATCCTCAGGCGCGGGTGCGCGGCAGGCCTAGCGCACGCTCGGCGATCATGGAACGATGGACCTCGCTTGTCCCGCCATAAATGGTCGCGCCCTGGGCATGGCGGTAGAACATATTGATCTCCGCCGCCGCGCCCTTGCGCTTGGACAGAGACAGCGGCGCCGTCAGGTCCAGCAGGTCGCGGGCATCGCTCTGGAATTTTTCGGAGCTGAACATCTTGGCCATCGGCCCATAGGCCAGGTTCGGCTTCTTCTCCATGCTCGCCCAATTGGCGCGGAAGGCTATCAGTTCCGACACCCAAAGATTGGCGGTAGTGCGGGCCAGCCGTGCCTGCGCGCCTTCATCTTCGATCAGCGGCCTGCCCTTGTGGCGTATCTCCCGGCACAATGTTTCGGTCGCGTGCAGCATGGCGCGCTGATATTTGGCAAAGCCGCCGCCATGCTCCAGTTCAAGGCTCGCGCTCATCGTGCGCACGCCACCATCAATCTCGCCCAGCCGCCAGCTGTCGGGTATCTTCACCCCGTCATAGAAGGTGATGTTGGTGCGCTCGTCCTGAAATGTGTAAACCGGCTGGATCGTCACGCCATCGGCCTTCAACGGCACGATGAACATGGTCAGCCCTTTATGCTTGGCGACTTCCGTATTCGTCCGGCATAGCATCAGCACATAGGTGGACAGGTTCGCCCCGCTGGTGAACATCTTGGTGCCGTCGATCCGCCAGCTGCCGTCCGGCTCCTGCGTGGCGCGGCATTGCGCCGCGAACACGTCGGATCCGGATCCCGGCTCGGAATAGCCCAGCGAACAGATCACCTCGCCGCGCATGATTTCCGGCAGGACCGCCGCTTTCAGTTCCTCGCTGCCGAACCGGTGGATGATCAGCGCCACCATCTGCGTCACACCCGCGGCAGGGTTGTTATAGCCCTGCACCTCGAACGCATCCATCGCGGCGGTCTTTTCATAGGCGGACAGGCCGCGTCCGCCCACATCCTTGGGCAGGCCCAGATAGAGGAGATTCTGCTCTGCCAACTTGCGGTTGAGCTCGGGGTTATAGCCCTCCCAGCTATAGTGGAATGTCTCGCGCATGTCCGGCGTGACGTTCGCTGCGAAAAACGCCTCAATCTCTTGTGTGATCGCCCGCGCATCCTCGCCCAGATCGAAGTCGACCGGTATCGCGCCAGCGTCAGGCAGGGCGGCGGCTTCTCTGCCATAAAGGCGTCGACCGGCCTCGGCGATCAAGGCGTGCGGATCGCCCAGCACCAGCGGCCATGCCTTGGCCCGCAGGTTGAACAGGAAAATATCATATTCGGTGGTCAGGCCATAGCCGCCGAACGTGTGCAGCGCCTGAGCCACCGCCCGGCCTGCCGCATCGCTGTTCCACCATGCCGCGATGCTGATTGCAGCGCCCGCTTGCGGCGCACCATCGGCCAGATCGCGGATCGCCTTCCACACCAGAAATTTGCCGCCATCGACATCGCAGAGCAGATCGGCGAGCGGATGGGAAATCCCCTGGAACTGGCCGATATACTGGTCGAACTGCTTGCGCTCGCAGGCATAGGCTGCCGCCAGTTTCAACGCTTCGCGTCCGATCCCGGCGAGGCCAGCGGCGATCAGCAGCTTCCATTCCTCGACCCCGGCGGCAAAGGTTGCCAGAGCTTGTGCACCCGATGCCAGCGTCACGCGCGGGTGCGCCAGCAGGTCGATCTGCGCTATCGGTGTGGAGGCCAGATTATCCTCCGCGATCCGCCCCTTATCGGGCACACTGATCAGGACGATCTCCTCGCCCATGCGCCCGATCACGGCCTGCGCCACCTGTCCGCCGCCGATCCACTGGACCGGTTCGACCGCCACATCGTGGAACGCCAGGCTGGCAACCGCCTCGCCGCTGACGACTTGGCCCAGCAGCGTCGCGCCGGCATCGCCGCCCAGTTGTGCGAGCAGGCGCGCGCTCACCAAAGTCTCGGCCAACGGCCCCGACGCCAGCGTCCGGCCCGCTTCCTCCATCAGGATTGCGGCATCGAACAGGCCAAGGCCCAGCCCGCCCCCTTCCTCCGGCACCCGGATCGACAGCGCCCCCAGCTCGGCAAGCCCCGACCACAGCGCAGGGTCGAACCCCGACGGCGCGGCCTCGCGCACGCGGGCCATGCTGCTATGTTCATCCAGAAAACGCGCGAACGTGTCGCGCATCATCTCCTGGTCGTCGGTCAGGTCGAAATTCATGGGGCTAGGGCTCCAGGGGGTTATTGCGCGGGCGCGGAACGGCGCATCATGACGCTCAGGTCCACCTGTCCGGTGGCGACCCCGCCCATGAAGCCGCCATCGACCGGGAACACCACGCCATTGACGATGCTGGCCAGATCACTGTTGATCAGCACCAGTCCGGCGGCCTGCTCCTGTGGCGTGGAATAGCGGCCCATCGGTTCAGCCGCCGCGGCGATGACATCCTTGCCCGACGTCGCCTCGAACGCGGCCATCATCGGCGTCTGGGTGGGGGAGGGCAGGGTGCAATTGATACGGATGCCCTGCTTGATCAGGTGCGCGCCCATAAACTGGGTCCAAACGATCACATTCTCCTTGGAGAAGCTGTAGCCCTCCTTGACCGTATCCATATTGGCGTCGCACCAGGCGACTGCTTCGTCAAAGCCCTTGGTCGTCACAAATTCCATATTGGTCGGAATCCGGCGGCTCCAGCCAAGCCCGCCGGTAGACGCGATGCTGGCTATCGCTCCGCCCGGTCCCATCAGCGGCAGCACCTGCTGCGTCAGATGGCGCAGGCCGATGAAATTGACCTTCATCACGTCCATCGCCGGGAAGGATTGCGGCAGGCCCGCGCAGTTGAACAGCGCGTCGACCTTGCCGCCAATGCCCGCCACCGCGGCATCAATGGAGGCGCGATCGCGCAGGTCGACATTTTGGAAGGAGGCCAGCGGCAATGCGCTGTCCTTAAAATCCAGCCCATGCACTTCCGCGCCCAACTCCAGCAACAGCTTGGCCGTCGCCTCCCCCATGCCGGAAAAGCAGCCGCTCACGATGACGCGCTTGCCCCGATAGCCCAATAGGTCACTCATTTTCGGCTCTCCACTATCTGTTGTCAGGCTTTGGCTGCGGGCGGCCAACTGATGCTGCCATCATCTTCCTCGACGAAGATGATCCGTTCCGGGCAGGCGCGCGCGCCATTTTTCGCGGCGCGCTCCTCGCCCTCCGGCACGTCGAAACCTTCGGTGTCGATGTAGCCATCGTCATCGAGCGGATAGAGGGTTTCCGACACTGCGGCGCAGCGGGCATTGCCCACGCAACCGGCCTTTTCGATACGAATTTTCATGGGGTCTCTCCCGCAAAGCTTGCTGTCCTTAGAAAGGAGAAAGATGTGTCGATCAACATGGCCATCCGCTCAATCGCCGCCACGATACGGCGGCGGCACTGCGGGCGCGTCTATCGTCGGTGCGGTATCGTGGGTCGATGCACGACCGACATTTGCCTTTGGCGGCGCTGCGCGCGACACCGGTTGTAACAAGATGCAGGATTGCCGGAGATTCACATGGTCCACGCCGCCCTAAGCCCCGCCGCCCCCAAGCCCGCCCATGTGCCGGACGCGCTGGTCTATGATTTCGACATCCATGCCGATCCGGGCCTGCTGGCCGATCCGCACGCCCGCATGCTCGACCTTCTGCACAGCGCGCCGCCGGTATTCTGGACCCCGCGCAACGGCGGCGGCTGGGTCGCGCTGACCCATGCGGCCAATCACGAAGCCTCCCGCGATACCGAAACCTATTCCAGCGAGTTCGTGCCGCAGGACAAGATGAAGGCGCTGCTTGCATCCTTGCCGCCCGGCGCGCCGCACATTCCCCAGCCGATTCCGATCACGCTCGATCCGCCCGAACACACCAAATATCGCCAGCCGCTGCAAAAGGTGTTTTCGCCCAAGACGATCGCGGCGCTGCGTGACAGCATCCGTGAGCTGGCCGCTGACCTGATTGAGGAGATGAAACCGGCGGGCCGCTGCGAATATATGGCTGCTGTCGCCGAACCGCTGCCGGTGCAGGTGTTCCTCAAGATGCTCGGTCTGCCGCTCGACAGGCTGCCTGAATATCGCGCCATCGTGAAGGAGCATATGGAGGCGATCGACAGCGACCGCGAAGGCTCCATGCGCCGCCTGCAAAAAATCGCGGCGGCCATGCGCGATACCGTGCTGGACCGCCGCGACAATCCGCGCGACGACATCCTCTCGATGCTGTGGAAGCTGGAAATCGACGGCCAGCCGACCACGCTGGCCGACATGGAAAATTACGGCGTGCTGCTGTTCATCGCTGGCCTCGACACGGTGATGAACGGCATGGGGCTGGCCATGCGTGGCCTGGCCACCGACCTGCCGCTGCAACGCAAGCTGCGCGAAAATCCAAAGCTGATCGCCGAAGCCGCCGAAGAAATGCTGCGCCGCTACACCTTCACCGTGCCGATGCGGATCATCAAGAAGGAAGCGCAGCTGGCCGGTGCGACATTGATGCCCGGCGAAACGCTCAAACTCTTCCTGCCCGCCGCCGATCTGGATGCAAAGGAATTTCCGCAGCCCGACGACTATGATCTCGACCGCGAAAATAACGTCCATATCGCCTTCGGCGTCGGCCCGCATCGCTGCCTTGGGTCGCACCTTGCCCGCGTGGAATTGCAGGTTCTCTATGAAGAAATGCTGGCACGGATGCCCGAATTCCGGCTCGACCCCGATCATCCTACGGTATTCCATGGCGGTCATGTCATCGGCATTGAAAGCCTGCATCTGGTCTGGGACGTCTGACCCATGGCATGGCAACGCTCCCGTCCGCGCCTCGACCGGGAAAACAGCGCCTTCTGGACCGGGGGCGCGGACGGGAAACTGCACATCACCCGCTGCGGCGATTGCGGGCAATATACCCATCCGCCGCGCGAGATGTGCCGCCATTGCCAGTCGGAAAATGTCGCCCCCCATGCCGTGGCGGGGACCGGCACGATCGACACCTACACCGTCAATCATCAGGCCTGGGCCAAGGATATGGACGTCCCCTTCGTCATCGCACGGGTGAAGCTGGACGATGCGCCGGGCGTTTACCTCACCACCAATATCGTCGGCAGTCCGGTCGATGCGGTGGATATGGATGATAAGGTGCGGGTGCTGTTCGAGGAGCAGGACGGCATCTGGTTCCCCTTGTTTGAAAAGGTCGCCTGACTATGGCGCAACCCGAAGCCCATATTACCGGCATCGGCATGTCCGACGTCGGCGTCCGCCTGACCCGTTCGCCCTTGTTGTTGACAGTCGATGCGGTGCGCGAAGCCATTGCCGACGCGGGCCTCCCTCTTGACCAGATTGACGGCGTTGCCACCTATCCCGGCAAAATGCCGAGTTTCCTTGGCTTCTCCCCTGTCAGTTCCGACGATCTGATCGAGGTGTTGGGGCTCAAGACTCGCTGGCATATCGGCGCCGCGGAATCGACCGCGCAATTGGGCGCGATCATCGAAGCCGCCAATGCCGTGAAAGCGGGGCTGGCCCGCCATGTCATCTGCTTCCGCACCGTCTACGAAGCCGCCGCCTTGGCCCGCCCGGAAGAATTCCCGCCGATGGAACGGCGTAAGGATGTGTCGGGCAACTCCCAATGGGTGTCGCCTTTCGGCGCTTTCTCGGCCGCGAACTGGACCGCGCAATTCGCGATGCGCCACATGAAACGCTACGGCCTGACCCGCGAACAATTGGCGCAGGTCGCGCTCAACGACCATGCCAATGCCGCGATCAACCCGCGCGCGCTGGTGAAGAAGCCGCTGAGCATGGACGATTATATGTCCGCCCGGATGATCAGCACGCCCTTCTGCCTCTATGATTGCGACCGTTTCACCGATGCTTCCACCGTAGTGATCGTGTCTGCGGGTGATGCGCTGGGGGATGTGACGGCCACCCCTATCCGCATCGCCGCCAGCGCGGGATCGGTCGAACGTTATAGCTGGGATCAGGCCGAATGGGCGGGTGCCTATCCCACCGGACGCGACCTGTGGCGCAACACCGATTATACGGTAAAGGACGTCGATACCGTCCAGCTTTATGACGGTTTCGCGTTCCAGCCGATCACCTGGCTTGAAGGGCTGGGCTTTTGCGACGTGGGGGAGGGCGGCCAGTTCCTGGAAGGCGGCACCCGCATTGCCCGCGACGGCGCGCTGCCGATGAATACCGGCGGCGGTCAGCTGGGCTGGGGCCGCCTCCACGGCTTTGGCTTTGCTTATGAAGCGGTCGTCCAGTTGCGTGGGGCAGGCGGCGCGCGCCAGATCGGCGGCGATCCCCGCGTCGCCATCGCCACGTCGGGCGGCGGACCCATGGCGGCGGCGCTACTGCTGGCTAAGGACTGACCGCAATGGACAGCGCCACGCTCGACACGCTGCCCGGCTTCCGCCGTCGCCTGCGGGTCACCCCGTCGCCGGGACAGGTGATCGCCGCGCTGGAGGATGACTATCACTGCATGGCGGTAACGCTGCGCCATGACGGTATGAACGTCACGGGCATCGAATCGGACATGGAGCGCGTGCCCTGGACCACTTGCCCCGGCGCGCCTGCTGTGCTGGCGGCAACCTTCACCGGCGTTGCGCTGGCCGCCGTGCCAGCGCGCGGCGAGAAGAAGGCGAATTGCACCCATCTCCACGACCTGACCGTGCTGGCCGCTGCCCATGCCGGTGAAACCGATGCCATCCTGTATGAGATTGTGACGTGCGACCCCGTCGACGGGCTCGCCATCGCCGAAATTCGCTGCGATGGCGTGTCGCTGCTACAGGTCGCCCACCGCAATCATCTGATGGAAGCGCCCGCTGACATTGTGGGCCTGTCGATCCTGAAATTGCGCGACTGGATCGAAAGTCTTGACGATCCTCACCGCGAAGCCGCCAAATTGCTGCAATGGGGCGCGATCCTGGCCAATGGCCGCCTGATCCCGATGGAACGGCAATCCACCGCCAGCCGGGTGCCGCCCAACTGCTTCACCTTCCAGCCCGACAATGCGGCAAAGGCGATCCGCGTCGGCAAGGTGATAGACTTCACCGCGGCGCCATTGACCCCGCTCGACCATTTCGACGGGGCCAGTTTCGCGTCCCGCTAGCTGTCGAAGCGCGCTGGACGGGACAGGCGGAATGGCAGGCCGGGTGAGGCTATCCGCGATTCCGTCCCATCGTCATGGATCAGCGAAACACGGCCCACGCCGGGCGACGAGACGACCGCGACCACGCTGTCCACCCACTGGTGCAGCATCGCGCGGGCATGGGCCAGTTCGTCGCCCTGCGTCGATGCCGCGCCCTCGGCCTCCAGTTCGCGTTCCAGTTGCAACACCCGCTCGGTTGCCTGCTTGATCGTGTCACTCTTGTCGGTCATGCGCGCCTCTTTCCGTCCCGCCAGATTGGGCTGCATTTCCGCCATTGCAAGGCACCGCCCACATATCGCCCCGGCGAGTTGACCATTGGTCCCTGAACGCCAATTCAGGGGGCATCCCATTGGCCATCTTGAGGACATCATGGCACAGCTGAGCAACGCCCCGGCGCCTACCCCGGACCAGCTGGTAGACATCTACCGGCGCATGATCCGTATCGAGCGCAACGACGACGCCATTCGCAAGACCATCCGTCTGGGACGGCTGGTAATGCCCTATTATTCGGCGCGTGGGCAGGAAGTGATCCCCGCCACCCTGTCATCGCTGATGACCGACGATGACAAGATCTGCACCATCTATCGCGGCATCCACGACATGGTGGCGAAAGACATGCCGTTGCGTCCGCTCTGGGCGGAAATTGCCGGGCGGGTCGATGGCACCTGCAAGGGCAAGGGCGGGCCGATGCACCTCACCCACCCCGAAAGCGGCGTCATGGTCACGACAGGCATTGTCGGCTCCTCCATGCCAATCGCCAACGGCCTGGCCTGGGCGGCGAAGCTGGATGGCAGCAAGCGCGTTACCATCGCCTATTTCGGCGATGGCGCGTCCAATATCGGTGCCTTCCATGAATCGCTCAATCTGGCGTCGGTGTGGAAGCTGCCGGTGATTTTCGTGTGCCAGAATAATGGCTTTGCCGAACATACGCGCTATGAAAATGGCACCTCGGTCGACTTCATCGCCAAGCGCGCGATCGGCTACGGGATGCCGGGCCACACCGTGGACGGCAATGACCCGCTGGCGATGTTCGCTGCCGCGCATGAAGCCATCACCCGCGCCCGTGAAGGCGAAGGGCCGACCCTGCTGGAGTGCAAGACCTTCCGCTTCCACGGCCATGTGCTGGGCGACGACGACAAATATATGACCAAGGAAGAGAAAGCGGCGGCGATCGCCAAGGACCCGCTGCCCGCCTACAAGGCCTGGCTGGTCGAACAGGGCCACGCGACCGAGGAGTCGCTGGCCGCGATGCAGGCCACCATCGAAGCCGAGATTGAGGAGGCACAGGAATTCGGTCTCGCCAGCCCCTTGCCATCGGTGGACGAACTCCGCCGCGATGTTTTTGCGCAGGAGATCCCGGCATGAGCGCGAAGAAGATGAACAGCCTCCAGGCCGTCAACGCGGCGTTGCATCAGGCGATGGCTGAAGATGACAAGGTGATCGTGCTGGGTGAGGATATCGCCGATCGCGAAGGCGGCGGCGTCACCGGCGCGACCGCTGGCCTGTCGACCAAATTCGGTGATGATCGCGTGAAATCGACCCCGATTTCGGAACAGGCGATCATCGGCGCGGCCATCGGCGCGGCGCTGGCCGGTTACAAGCCGGTCGCCGAAATCATGCTCATGAACTTCACCGCTGTCGCCATGGACATGATCTTCAACCATGCTGCCAAGTTGCGCTTCATGTCGGGCGGGCAAAGCACCGTGCCGATCACTATCCGCACCCTCACTGGCGCTGGCTGGCAGACGGCAGGCCAACATGCCGATCATCTGGAAGGCTGGTTCGCCCATACCGCAGGGATCAAGGTGGTCGCGCCCTCCAACCCGGTGGATTATAAGGGGCTTCTCCTGTCCTGCATCCAGGACCCGGACCCCTGCATCTTCATCGAATCCGCAGGCTCCCTGTTCATCCCGGCCGAAGTCCCCGACGATCTCGCCCCCATCCCCTTGGGCAAGGCGCGGGTGGTGCAGGAAGGCAGTGACGTCACCATCATCTCCTGGTCATCGCAGGTCATTCGCTGCCAGCAGGCGCTGGCGCCGCTGGCAGAAGCGGGCATTTCGGTCGAACTGATCGACCTGCGCACCGTATCACCCTGGGACAAGGAAGCGGTGCTGGCCTCGGTCGCCAAGACGGGCCGCGCGGTCATCGCCCATGAAGCGGTGCGCCATTTCGGCCCCGGCGGCGAAATCGCCTCCACCATCAGCGAGGAGCTGTTCGGCCAGTTGAAGGCCCCGGTCCGCCGCCTTGGCGCGCCTTACTCGCCCGTGCCTTTCGCCAAGGTGCTGGAGGACGCCTATATCGTCTCGCCCGATCAGGTGGTCGAAACGGTCAAGGCACTGATGGCATAAGTGATTGGCTGTCCCGCCCGATGGGCGGGACAGCCTTCGCTCACCCCAGCGTCTGCCGGAACAGCGCCAAAGTCCGCGCCCAGGCCAGATCCGCCGCCGCCTTGTCGAAACGCGGCGTGGTATCATTGTTGAAGCCATGCTCCGCGCCATCATAGATATAGGCTTTGTAGCGCGTCCCGGCCTGCTTCAGCGCCGCCTCATAATCGGGCCAGGCCGCATTGGTCCGCGCGTCATTGCCGCCATAATGGATCAGCAACTGCGCCTTGATCTTCGGAACGTCGGCCAGCGTCGGCGGACTGCCATAGAAGGGCACCGCAGCGCGCAGATCGGGCAGGCGGGTCGCCAGCAGATTGGCAATCCACCCGCCAAAGCAGAAACCCACCGCGCCGATCTTGCCATTGCTCCCGGCCATCGTCCGCGCATAGGTCGCCGCCGCAACAAAATCCTCGCCAATCTTGGCCCGGTCCAGCGTCGCAAAGGCGGTCCGCGCCTTGTCCTCATCGCCCGGATAGCCGCCGATCGTCGTCAGCGCGTCGGGCGCGACCGCCATATAGCCATCTACCGCCAGCCGCCTGGTTATATCCTCGATATGCGGATTAAGCCCGCGATTTTCATGCGCGACGATCACGACCGGTAGCTTTGCGGCCTTCTTGGCCGCAGGCCGCGCGACATAGGCGCGCACCGTTCCGTTGCCCGCGGGTGAGGCTATATCGACATGGCTGATGACAATCCGCTTGTCGTCGGGCTTGATCACTTGCCCCAGTGCAAAATCCGGGCTGAGCGCCGCCAGCATTGTGGTTGCCGCCGCTGCGCTGCCGACATGGACGGCGCATTGGGTCACAAAGCCGCGCCGGTCGATCGCGCCGTGCACATAGGCATCGAACAAATCCAGCACCGCGCGCGGATAGGCGGCAGCTCCCTTCCTGTCAGCATCTTGCGTCATGTCGCTGTCCTTCCATCCTGCCCGCTACAGCCGGTTTATTGCCGCCTTTCGCAACCAAGCCAAGAAAAACTCATAGCCCCAGACCGCAAAGCCTCGCTATGGGGAGCCGACCCCACAGACACAGGATATTGCCCCCGATATGAGCGCCCCGCTGTCGCCCCGCACCATCGGTCCCTTCACGGTCAAGGCCATCGGCCTTGGCTGTATGAATCTAAGCCACGCCTATCTGCCCCGGCCCGCGCCAGAACAGGCCGAACGACTGCTGCGCCACGCACTCGACGTCGGGGTCGACTTCTTCGATACTGCCGCCCTCTATGGCTTTGGCGCCAATGAGGAACTATTGGGTCGCACGCTGATGCACCGGCGCGACGACTTTACTCTCGCCAGCAAGTGCGTGCTGGGCGGCAAGGATGGGCAGCGCGGGCTGGACGGGTCGCCTGCCGCCATCACCGCCACGCTGGAGGCTTCGCTCCAGCGCCTGAATGTCGATCATATCGACCTTTATTATCTCCACCGGCTCGACCCCCACGTCCCGATCGAGGATTCGGTCGGCGCGCTCGCGCGTGCGGTCGAAGCGGGCAAGATCGGCGCGATCGGCCTGTCGGAAATGTCCGCCGACACGCTGCGCCGCGCCCATGCGGTTCACCCGATCGCGGCGATGCAGACCGAATATTCGCCCTGGAGCCGCAATGCCGAAGTCGCGGTGCTGGACGCCTGCGGTGAACTGGGTGTCGGCTTTGTCGCCTTCTCGCCGGTCGCGCGCGGCGTGCTGGCGGGCGGGGTGGGACCGGACGGGGTGCAGCCGGACGACGTTCGCGCCTCCATGCCGCGTTTCCACGCCCCCCATCTGGCGCATAACCTTCAACTTGCTGCCGCCTTCGGCCAAATCGCGGCGGACGCAGGCTGCACCATGGCGCAACTGTCGCTTGGCTGGGTGCTGTCGCGTCGCCCTTATGTCGTTGCCATCCCTGGCACCACCAGCATCGCCCATCTGGACGAGGATATGGCGACGCTGACGATCGACCTGTCCGCCGATACGCTGGCGGCGGTCGATGCGCTGTTCAGCTTCGGCGCCGTGTCAGGGCCGCGCTATTCCCGCGCCGCTCAGGCGCAGATCGACACAGAAACCTGGGAAGGCGAACCGCTTGAGTAAGTGATCAGGCGTCGAGCGCCCGTCGCCCCGCTGCCTCTTCCCACTGGTCGCCATCCCCGCCCAGCACCGCATTCAGCGTCGCGCGTTTCAGGAACAGGTGGCAGGGATGCTCCATGGTCAGGCCAATGCCGCCATGCAGCTGGATCGCCTCCTCGGCGATCAACCGATAGACGCTGGCGGTATGGGCCTTCATAGTTCCCATTATCACCGCGTCCGTCGCCTCATCACCCGCCCGCGCCCAGAATAGCGCCTCGGCCGCAACCAGCGCGGTTTTCATGTCGGCGACGCGATGCTTCAATGCCTGAAACAACGCCAAAGGCCGGTCGAACTGCCGTCGCGTCTCCAGATAGTCGATCGTCATCGCCAGCGCCGCCTCGGCCCCGCCCAGACAATCGCCCGCCAGCGCCAGGCTGCGCAGCGCCGACAGCCGATCGGCCAGCGCCGTTGCGGCATCCCCCTGCGCCAGCACGACACCAACAGCATCGCCCGCATCGACATCGAACAGTCGCCGCGTCTTGTCCCAGGTCGCCCGCGCCGTCAGCGCAAGCCCCTCGACCGGCAGAAGCGATATGCGCCCCGCCTCGACCCGCAACACATGGCTCGCCCGGTCCGCGTCCGGCACCGCGCGCAGCCCCTCGGCCAGCGATGCCGACATGATCTCGCCCGCCATCGCCCGGCCCAGCAACTCAACCTGCCCGCCTGCCGCGCTCAGCGCCTCGATCACCAGCATCTGCGCGATTGCCGGACCCGCCACCAATGTCCGCCCCAGCGCTTGGTGGATCACCCCCACCGCCTCGCACCCCAGGCCCAGCCCGCCCTGCTCCTCAGGCACGGCCATGATCAGCCATCCCATCTCCGCGATCAGGTTCCAGCTATGCGCCGCATTGGGGGTCAGGTTGCCGTCAAACGCCTTAGCGGCGGCGTCCTGCAATTCGGCTTTGCTCATGCTCATGCCGCGCCCTCCTTCACGACCCAGTTTTTGGGTTCACGCGGCATCCCCAGCAGCCGTTCGGCGATGATATTGCGCTGCACCTCGTCACTGCCGCCCGCGATCGTCCAGGCATAGCTGTTCATGAAATCGGCCATCCAGTTGCCCGTCTCCATGCCTCCGCCAAAGGTAATCGGGGCATGATATTGCGCCTCCAGTCCGTCGATCTGCAGCCCCAGCGATGTGAATTCCCGCAGCGTGCGGGAATAGGCGAGCTTGACGATGGATGCGTCGCCGACCCGTTCCTCGCCCGCGATACGATTGGCCAGAAACTGGTCGGCTACCGCGCAGGTCGCATCGACCTTGCTCGCCAGTCGCCCGAAATCGCGCAGCACGCCCGCATCCTCGCTACGCCCGTTCGCGCGAATGAGGTCACCGATCCGCCACAACGCCCCGCGCATCCGCGCGCTCAGCTCCAGCAGCGTCAGCCCGCGCTCGGACGACAGGGTCGACTGCGCCACAGCCCAGCCTTGGCCTTCCTCGCCCAGCCGGTTGGCGACCGGAATCTCGACATTGTCGAGGAAGATTTCGGCAAATTCCTCGTCGCCATGAATCTGGTGGATCGGCCGCGCGGTGACGCCCGGCGATTTCAGGTCCAGCAGCAAATAGGTCAGCCCGGCCTGCTTCACGCCCTCGCTGCTCGTGCGCACCAGCAACAGGCATTGACCGGCAAATTGCCCCATGGTCGACCAGAGCTTCTGGCCATTGACGACATAGACGTCGCCCTTGCGCTCCGCCCGCGTGCGCAGCGCCGCCAGGTCCGACCCCGCGCCCGGCTCGGAAAAGCCCTGACACCAGATTTCGCCTTCCAATATGCGGGGAATATAGCGTTGCTGCTGTTCCTCGCTGCCCCATTCGAACAGGGTGGAGGCAGCGTGATAGGTGGACATGAAGGACAAGAGCAGGCGCGGCGTGTCGGCCCGCGCAAACTCCTCATAGATCACCTTCTGCTCGGCCAGCGACCGCCCGCCGCCCGGCCAGTTTTCCGGCCAGTGCGGCACCGCATAGCCCCGCTTGGCCAGCGTCGCGAACCAGCTGCGTTGCAAGTCCAGAAAGGCCGCCTCGCTCGTGCTGCGCGCGCGCCAGTTTTTGGGCGCATGAATGGCAAGCCAGTCGCGCACCTCCTGCCGCAAGCTGTCCAGTGCGTCGCTCAAAGTCCCGTGCCTCCAGTCATTATGGATCAGCTAGGCAGCACTTCGACCGTCTCGCGCAAGGGGCGCATCTGCAATATCCCCAAGGCGATACGCTACAGCGCCACCTCGATCATCCCATCCACCACCCGCACGGCATAGGTCGTGATCGGGTCGCGCGCTGGCCCGGTCAGCGCTTCGCCGGTCTCCAGATCGAACCGCGCGCCATGGGCGGGGCAGGCAATCCAGCCCAGCCGCATCCGCCCGCACGCCAGCGGTTCCTGCGCATGCGAACAGAGATTGTCGAGCGCATGGACGCGCCCCTCAAAATGGCAGAGCATGATCGCGCGCGCGCCTGCCTCGACAGCTACGGTCTTGCCGTCCGGCACATCGTCCAGCGGCAGCAGGGGGGTGAAGCGGGCATCGTCCATATCCATGCCCTCCATTTTTACCGCCGCGCCGCGCTTGTCCAAGCCCGCCTGCGCCATATCACCGGGGCGTTCTCTTGGGGCTACGGCTGTTCTCGCCCGGCTGCATCACTTAATCACCATGATATGGACTTTGTATGGACAGAACAGGAAACCGCCTTCCGCGCCCGGCTGCGCGCATTGCTCGCCGATACGCTGCCGGACGACTGGGAGCGTTTCTCGCAGCATGGCCCGGCCTCGCCTGCGCTCACCAAATATGCCGAAACCTTCTGCGGCACGCTGGCGGAACAAGGCCTGCTGATCCCCCACTGGCCGGAAGCGCTGGGTGGGCAGGGGCTAGACCCGTGGCACCAGACGGTCCTCGCCGAAGAAATGTGGATCGCGGGCGAACCGCGCGGCGGCCAATATATGAACGTCAACTGGATCGGCCCGACGCTGATCCGCTACGGCTCCCCCGACCAGCAGGCGCGCTACCTGCCCCCGATCGCGGAAGGCCGCGCGCTCTGGTGCCAGGGTTTTTCCGAACCCGGCTCCGGCTCCGACCTTGCCTCGCTGCGTACCCGCGCAGAGCGAGACGGTGACACATATCGCGTCAATGGCCAGAAAATCTGGACCAGCTATGCGGGCCTCGCCGACACCTGTTTTCTCGTCTGCCGCACCAGTGACGATCGCAAGCGCGGCATCTCCATCCTGCTCGTGCCGATGGACACGCCCGGCATCACCGTCCGCCAAATCCCCTCGCTGATCGGCGAAGGCGACATTCACGAAGTGTTTTTCGATGATGTCACCGTACCCGTCACCGCGCGCCTGGGCGACGAAGGACAGGCATGGGACATCATCGGCTATTCGCTGACCAATGAACGGCTCGGCATCCCGCGCTATGCGTTGGCCCGCGCCGCGCTCGACCGTGCCGTTGCCGTGCTGAAAGCGCAAGGCGAGTTTGACGGTGAAGCGGTCCGTATCGAAGCCGCCCACGCCGCCGCCCTCACCGAAGCCGCCCGCATGGCCAGCTATGCCATTGTCGACCGCCGCGCCAAGGGGGAAGCGATCGGCGCGGAATCCAGCTCCGCGCGTTTCGCCACCGTCATGGCGGAACGACGCGTGTGCGAATTTATCGTCGAATATCTGCCCGAAGCATTGGCCGACGCCCACCCCTATCTCAAGATGCACCACCAGCGCGGCATCGTTGCGGGCATCGCGGCAGGCGCAGCAGAAATCCAGCTCAACATCATCGCCACCGATGTCCTCAAATTGCCACGGGAGCCGCGTTGATGGACCTGTCCCTCACCGACGATCAGGTCGCGATCCTCGACGCGATCGACACGCTGACCCGCCCTTATGCGGGTGCCTCGTTGCACGAAGCAGGCTTCGCTTTGCCGGACGCGCAGCTTGACCGTGATCTTGCCGAAGGCGGCTTCCTCGACATTGGTTTCGATCCCGATCTGGGCGCAGTCTCGGCCGCGCTGGTGGTCGAACGCCTCGCCCGCCTGCCCCAAACGGTCGAAGCCGCCGCCAGCGCGCTGATCCGCCCGCTGCTCGGCGATGATCTGCCTCGCCCGCTCTGTCTTGTGGAGGAAGGCCGTTTGAGCCGCCCCATCCGCTTCCTGCGCGAAGGGGCCACCGTACTGCTCGTCGGCCCGTCCGGCGTCTCGACCTTCACCGCCACCGCCGCGCAGGTCCGTGCCGAAGCGCAAGCCCTCTACGGCTACCCCATGGCCACGCTGCTCGATGTGCCAACCGACCGCACCCCGCACGCCGTCCCCGCCAGCGAAGTCCTGACCCGCTGGCGCATCGCCCTCGCCGCCGAAGCTGCCGGCCTGCTCGCCGCCGCGCTCGACAGCACGGTCGCCCATGTGACCGACCGCCAGCAATTCGGCCGCCCGCTCGCTACCTTCCAGGCGCTACGCCACCGCCTCGCCGAAGCACAGGTCCGCGCCAACGGCGTGCGCTGGCTGGCGCTGAAAGCCGCAGCCACGCTCGACCCCGGCGACGCCGCGCTTGCCGCGCTCCACGCGCAGGAATCGGCCCGCGCCACCGTCTATGATTTCCACCAATTTTTCGGCGCGATGGGCGTGACGCTGGAGCATCCGCTCCACCTGTGGACCTATCGCCTCAAGGCGCTCATCGGCGACCTGCGCGGACGCGGCGGGCAGGCACTGGCCGCCGCGTCCGTGCTCTGGCCTTAAAACCCCAGGTCCAAAATCGGCCCGTCGAAATTCCCGGCCAGCTTCTGTGTCGCTGCGCTCAATTTCTCCGGCTCCACGCCCTTCAGATAGCCGTCGATGATCCGCTGATAGTTGGAAATCAGCCCCTCAATATCCTTCGACAGCCGCATGAAATCGAATCCCTTGGCGTGCAGTCCCTTCTGCTGGAGCGGGATATTGCTGTAATCCTGGCGCGGGATCATCGGGAACTGATCGCTGTCATGGGGCAGCATCACGGCCTCCATCACCGGCGGCGGCTCCTGTCCTTCGGGGAAATGCGTCAACGACCATAGCTCGAACAGGCAGCTTTCGGGTCCCAGCGGCCGGATGCGATAGGCCGCCATGCTCGACAGGAAAGGCAACAGGAAATAATTGGGGAAGATATATTCCACCGCCTTCACCGGCGTATTGACCGCAATGTGATTAAGGTCGGGCGCCGGTTCGCCCCGCGCCAGCCCCGCCTGCGTCACGCAATGGTTGAGCGTGCCGAACCATTGCATGATCGCCTGACCCGGATCGTCGGGCAGTTCCACGTCGATCAGCGTGCGCGCCACCGCGACATCCTTGGCATGGCACATGCCCGCCATACCATCGCTCAGCAATTGCAGATGATCGACCTGATCAACGATATTGTCGCGCATCGACCGGTTGGGATTGATCGGCACGCCGATCCCGCCCGTGTCCATGCCATACATCATATTATAGAGGATCGGCACCTTCTGCTGCAATTGCGGGTGGGTGCGCATGACATGATAGCCCTCCATGAAGGCTTCCATCGCGATCTTCCAGTTGGCGGGCAGCACTGTGGCGAAGCACCATTCGGCGCGCATCGAGTCGGCATGATAGGCGTCCAGCCCCGCTGCCAGCGGACCCAGCTGCTGCCGGAATCCCGGTGCATCATCATCGAAATTGATGAACACGCAGCCCATCTCGATTTCCGACCGGCACGGCCGCAGCGCCAGATCGCCCTCATCCAGCTGCCCCTCGCTGAACATATGGCGCCCATAGACGAAGGTGTTTTTCCCCTCGATATTCCAGCGCCAGCCATGGAAGGGGCAGATGAAGCCCTTGCCCTTGCAATTGCCGTGGCTCCCCTCGGTCAGCGGCACGCCGCGATGGCGGCAGGCATTGTGAAAGGCGCGAATCCCGTCCTTGGTCCGCACGATGATGACTGATTGGCCGAGGTTGCTATATTCGATCCAGTCGCCAATCTCCGGCACCTGCTCGACGCGGCAGGCCATCTGCCACACATGGGGCCACAACTCCTCGCACTCACGCTGGTAAAAGCCCTCATCATAATAGCGCGGCGTGGGGATGCGTTCGGGATCGGTAATCTCGAACGGAACCGATGTCGTCGCTGCCATAACCTCTGCCATATCACCCTGTCCGCTATTAGCTTTGAGGGCGAAGGGTAAAGGCTGGGAAGGGGCGTTCAAGACGGATTGGCCGCTAGCCCCGCATCATCGCCGTGGCGGTGGAAATGTCTCGTCCTATAAGGGAGGCCTGCCGACCGCCGCCCTGATCGCATCCCCATGCGCGCCTATCCCCGGCGCACCGCCTGCGACCTTCCCCGGCGTCGCTGAAAACCAGGTCGGCACCCCCGGAAAGCGCACCGCGCCACGCTCCGTCTCGACCGTCTCGAAAAAGCCGATGGCGTTCAAATGTTCATTCTCGAACAGCTCGTCAGTCGTCCGCAAAGGCGCCGCCGGAATATGCAAGGATTCCAGCAAATCCAGCCATTCCTGCGTCGTCCGCTGCGCAAATGTCCCGCCCAGCAACCCATAGACCCGGTCGATCTGCTTGGCGCGCTTGGGCAGACTGTCAAATTCCTCGCTCGCCCATTCCGGCTGCACCGCGCCCATAAAGGCATTCCAATGCTTGTCATTATAGACGAGCGCGGCGATATGCCCGTCCTTGGTCGCATAGGGTTTGCGGTTGCGCGCCACCACGCGGTGATAATGGGCCGGTCCCATCGGCGGATCGAACAGCATCCCGCTGGCATGTTCGGTCAGCATGAAGGACGCCATCGTCTCGAACATGCCGACTTCCACCTCCTGCCCCTCGCCGGTGCGCTCGCGGTGGAACAGCGCCATCATCGTGGCGTAGAGGCCGGTCAGCCCCGCCACCTTGTCGGCGATGATCGTCGCCATGAAGTCAGGCTTGCCGGTCATCAATCCCTGCAAATGCGGGATGCCGCATTCCGCCTGAATCGTATCGTCATAGGCGGGCTTGTCGCAGTCCGGCCCACGGCGGCTGTAACCATAGCAATTGGTATAGACGATGTCGGGCCTGATCGCCTTGACGGCCGCATAATCGAACCCCAGCCGGGCGATCGCCTTGCCTCGCATCGAATGGATGAAGATGTCGGCGGTCGCGATCAGCGCGCGCAGCACTTGCCTGTCCGCCTCCTGGGACAGGTCCAGCACGATGCTGCGCTTGCCGCGATTGACGTTGGTGAACACCCCGCCCAGGTCCGGCGCGTTGCCGATGTTGATGAACCGGGTCTGGTCGCCCCCCGGCTGCTCCACCTTGATGACGTCCGCGCCCATATCGGCCATGATCTGCGTCGCATAGGGACCAAAGACCATCGCGGTCAGATCGACCACCCGCACCCCCGTCAGCGGCCCGCCATGTGCCTTCGGCTCGCCCATTTCACTCTCCTGTTTCATGCCATCGGGCTAAAACAAGGTGCGGGCCGACGCCATGGGCAACCACTTCGCCCCACCGATATGTCAAATGCTGAACACCCGTTCGATTGTGCGTTCGGCCCGCCACTGATAGCCCGAACATAGGAAAACAGGCGCTGCAACGGCGCGGCAAGCAGGGCCAGAAACGTGGATTTTGCCTTTACCGACGACCAGCAGAATATTCGCGATGCCGTGCTGGCCCAATGCAGCGCGTTCAGCGACGAATATTGGCTGGCGCGTGATCATGACGCCCAGTTCCCCGTCGATTTCTACCGGGCGATGGCGCAGGCAGGCTGGCTGGGCGTCGCCATGCCGGAATCGGTCGGCGGCGCTGGCCTTGGCATCACCGAAGCGGCGATCATGATGCAGGCGGTGGCTGAGGCTGGCGGCGGCATGACCGCCGCGTCCACCATCCACGGCCCGGTGTTCAGCCTGGAGCCGATTGACCTGTTCGGCACGGAGGAACAGAAGCAGCGGATGATCCCGCCGATCCTGTCGGGCGAAGAGAAGATGTGCTTTGCCGTCACCGAACCCAATACGGGGCTGGATACGACCAAGCTCAAGACCCGCGCCGTGCGGGAGGCTGGCGGCTACCGCGTCAATGGCGAAAAGATCTGGATCACCAACGCCCATGTCGCTGACAAGATGCTGCTGCTCGCCCGCACCACCCCGATCGACGAGGTGGAGAACAAGACCCATGGCCTGTCGCTTTTCTTCACCAGGCTTGACCGCACGAAGATCGAA
Organism: Sphingobium sp. FG125; assembly: GCF_057809795.1. Classification (NCBI taxonomy): domain Bacteria; kingdom Pseudomonadati; phylum Pseudomonadota; class Alphaproteobacteria; order Sphingomonadales; family Sphingobiaceae; genus Sphingobium; species Sphingobium sp. FG125. The sequence goes on along the minus strand of NZ_JBMDKQ010000014.1, from coordinate 24,218 downwards.
CATCGCTTGATCCCGAAAATGGGCCGCCACGCGGTCGGCTCCAACATGCTGTTCATCAACGATCTTTTCATCCCGCAAGAGGACCGCATCGGCGAAGAGGGCCAAGGCTTCCGCATCATCCTCAAAGGGCTGAACCCCGAACGCATATTGCTGGGCGCCGAAGCGATCGGCATCGGCCGCAACGCGATCCAGCGCGCGGCGCGCTATGCCCGCGAACGCATCGTGTTCGACCGACCGATCGGCATGAATCAGGGAATCCAGCATCCCCTTGCCAAATGCTGGGCGCAGCTGGAGGCCGCCAACCTGATGGTGATGCAGGCCGCGACCAAATTCGACAGGCAAGAGGATTGCGGCGTCGAGGCCAATGCGGGCAAATATCTCGCTGCCGAATTCGCGTTCGAAGCCTGCCATACCGCCATGCTGACGCTGGGCGGCATGGGCTATGCGCAGGAATATCATGTCGAACGGCTGCTGCGCGAAGTGCTGATTCCGCGCACCGCGCCGGTCAGCCCGCATATGATCCTTAACTTTCTCGCCGAAAAAGTGTTGGACTTGCCCAAATCCTACTGACCGGAGAGACGATCATGTCCACCCCCGCCAACCTTTCGATCAAGATGCGCTCCTGGCTGTTTGCGCCGGGAGACAGCGACAAGAAGATGGCTAAGGCTGCCGACAGCGCCGCCGACATTGCACTCTTCGATCTGGAAGATGCCGTTGCGACCGAAAACAAGGTGCTTGCGCGCCAAATGGTTCACGATTTTCTCGCCAGCCGCACGCAAGGCCGCGAACGGCTCTGGGTGCGGATCAATCCGCTCGATGGTCCTTACACGCTGCTCGATCTTGCCGCGATCATGCCCGCCCGGCCCGGCGGCATCATGCTGCCCAAAGTCTATGGCCGGCAGGATGTCGATCGGCTCGACCATTATCTCTCCGCACTCGAAGTCGCCAACGGCATCGAGCAAGGCTCCACCCCGCTGATCGTGCTGGTCACTGAAACCGCCGAGGCCATGTTTCACACCGGCAGCTACAAGGGCGCGCCGCGCGTCGTCGCTTTGACCTGGGGCGCGGAGGATCTGGCCGACTCGATCGGTGCCAGTAACAATCGCAATCCCGATGGCAGCTATGGCTTCACCTATGAACTGGCGCGCTCCATGTGCCTGCTCGGCGCTGCCACGGCAGGCGTGACCGCGATCGAAACGATCCAGGGCGATTTCCGCGATCTCGATGGCCTCAAGGCCCGCGCCGAAAAGGTCCGTCGCGACGGCTATCGCGGCATGTTGGCGATCCACCCGGCGCAGGTTGACGTCATCAACGCCGCCTTCACCCCTACCGCCGACGAAATTGCGCAGGCGCAGGAAATCGTTGATATATTTGCCAAAAATCCGGGCGTCGGGGCAATTGGCTATAAGGGCGGGATGCTCGACCGCCCCTATCTCAGCCGTGCTGAACAACTGCTCAAACAGGCCGGCGTTACATGACCACATATGTCCAGCTCGGTGTCGACTTAAGGCCCGGCGACCATATCGTCCTGGGCCAGGCCTGCGGCGAACCCACCACTTTGGTGGAGGCGCTGATCGAACAGGGCCGGGATATTTCCGGCCTGTCCGCTTTCATCGCCACCAGTTTCTCCGGCCTCTTCACCCCCGCCACCGCCGACAGTTTCGCCCTCTCCAGCATGGGCGCGATCGGTGCATTGCGGTCGATGACCAAGGCAGGCAAGCTCCAGGTCATCCCCGTCCATGTCAGCCAGGTCGGCCCGCTCATCACCGCCGGGATCATCCCCTGCGACGTCGCGATGATTCAGCTCAGCCCCGCCGACGAACATGGCAATCATAGCTGCGGCCTGATTAGCGATTATGTCCGTGCCGCCGTGGACAAGGCGCGGGTCGTCATCGCCGAAATCAATGAAGCGGTCCCCTTCACACCGGGCGAAACCATCCCGTCCTCAGCCATTGACGTCGCGATTCCCGTCAACCGCCCCCCGGTCGAAGTCGCCCCCGCTGCCATCGGCCCGACCGACGAAGCCATCGCCCGCCATTGCGCCGCTTATATCGGCGACGGCGCCGTCATCCAGACCGGGGTAGGGGCGGTCCCTGACACCATCCTGCGCCTGCTCCACGACCGCCGAGATCTGGGCGTCCATTCGGGCATGTTGGGGGATGGCCTGGTCGATCTGGTGGAGGCAGGCGTCATCACCAATGCCCGCAAGGAAGTCGATCCCGGCATCTCGATCAACGGCGCATTGATCGGCACGAGGCGGCTCTATGACTGGGCGCATCGCAACCCGGCGATCCGCATGTGCGCCACCAGCTACACCCATGACGCGGCGGTGCTGGGCCGCCTCTCGCGCCTCGTCACCATCAACAGCGCGCTGGAAGTGGACCTGACCGGACAGGTCAATGCCGAACAATCGGGCGCGGCCTATCTGGGCGGGACCGGCGGCCAGGTCGATTTCGTCCGTGCAGGCAGCCGGTCGCCCGGCGGTCGCTCGATCATCGCCCTGTCCGCCTCGGCCAAGGGCGGCACGCTCAGCAAGATCGTCGCCCAACTGTCCGGCCCGGTCACCACGGCCCGCACCGACGTGGACGTCATCGTCACCGAATATGGTGCAGCGGAACTCAAGGGGCAGAACCTCGCCGAACGCACCCGCCGCCTGATCGCCATCGCCCATCCCGACTTCCGCGAGGAACTGGACCGGGCGGCCCACATCATCGCGCAAAGGGGATTTTGATCATGACCGACGCCGTCCTCTTCGACGCCCGCGCCGATGGCATCGCTATCCTGACGATCAACCGCCCCGACCAGCGCAACTGCCTCAGCCATGAAGTGCGTGAAGGCTTGCGCGAAGCTTGGGCGCGGTTCGAAGCCGACCTTGCACTGCGCGTCGCCATCCTGACCGGTTCGGGCGACAAGGCCTTCTGCGCGGGCGGTGATCTCAAGGAAATGGTCGAAACCGGCATGACCGTCCCGCCGCGCGCGATGTTTCCGCTGCCTTACGACACGATCGAACTGACCAAGCCCACGATCGCCGCCGTCAACGGCGTGGCGTTCGCGGGCGGGTGGATGATCGCGCAGGCCTGCGATCTCTGCGTCGCCAGCACGAGCGCGCGCTTTGCCATTACCGAGGTAAAGGTCGGTCGCTCCTCCCCCTGGGCTGCGCCGCTCATCCATATGATCCCGCAGCGGATCATGATGGAAATCATCCTGACCGGCAAACCGATCACTGCCCAGCGCGCTTATGAGATCGGTCTCGTCAACCGTCTGGCTGAACCCGAAGCGCTGCTGGACGCGACAATCGCTCTGGCCACCGAGATACTCGACGGCGCGCCTTTGTCGGTGAAGGCGGGGCGCGACACGGTGATGCTGGCCACCGAAATGGGCCGCGGCGCCGCGCTCCAGGCGGCCCGTGCGGCCACCGAATACACCTATATGAGCGACGACGCGCAAGAAGGCCCGCGCGCCTTTGCCGAAAAGCGCCAGCCCAACTGGCAGGGCCGATAGATGACAAGCGAGGATGCCATGACAGATTTGACAGAGCCGGTCACCGTTCCGGTCGAAGCCTATGTGTCGCTCGACTATGCTCGCGCCGAACAGGACCGCCTCTGGCGCAAGGTCTGGCTACAGGCCGCCCGGCTGGAGGACATCCCCAATGTCGGCGATTTCGTCACCTATGACATCCTCGAAGACTCGGTCATCGTCATGCGCACCGCTCCGGACGAGCTGCGCGCTTTCCACAATGTCTGTCCCCATCGCGGCCGCCGCCTGATCGACACGCCGCCCGGCGCCCGCAATGCGCGTGGCAACCGTATGAGCATCATCTGCGGCTTCCACGGCTGGACCTTCGACAGACAGGGACAATGCAGTTTCGTCAACCATCAGGACGACTGGCAGGGCAAGCTGACGGCGGAGCGCACGGCGCTCGGCAAGGTGCGGGTCGATACATGGGGCGGCTGGGCTTGGATCACGCTCAATCCCGATGCGGAATCACTCGCCGACTATCTGGGCGTCGTGCCGGAGATGCTTGACCCGTTCGGCCTCCAGAATATGCGCTATCGCTGGCGCAAGTGGATCATTTTCGACTGCAACTGGAAGGTCGCGCTGGAAGCGTTCAGCGAAACTTATCATGTCCAGACTACCCACCCCGAATTCAACGCCTTCGGCGAATTTCGCGGCTGGGCGCGCCAGCATGGCCTGCACAGCAATATCGGCTATGACGCGCCCAAAAATATGGACGAAAACCAGGCCAAGCTGCGCATCGGCTCAGGCGAAGACCCGCGCCTGTCCACAGCGGAAATGCAGCTCTTCACCTGGGAAAATGCCAACACCAATACGACGATGACGCTGGTGAACGCCGCCACGCGCCTGAAGGACGAACTGCCCGAAGGCACGCCCGCGCCGCAGGTGTTGCAACACTGGCTCGCCACAGCCCGTGCTGACGACGAAAAGCGCGGCATATTCTGGCCGGTGGTCGAACCCGCCCATACCGCCAAAAGCGGCACTGCCTGGCAGATATTCCCCAATTTTCAGATCGGCCATGCGGTCAACAACATGCTCTGCTATTGCGCCCGCCCCTATCAGGGCGACCCCGACAAATGCATTTTTGAAGCAGCGGTTTATGAACTCTTCCCGCAAGGCGAAGCGCCCGCGACCGAGTGGGAATATACCCCGCCCGAAGCCTGGCCCCCGGTTTTGCAACAGGATTTCACCAACATGGCGGCGGTTCAGCAGGGCATGAAAAATATCGGCTTTCGCGGCACCCAGCCCAACCCCTATATGGAACGATCTGTCGCCAGCCTGCACCAGAATCTGGCGCGCTATATGGGGACGGGCGCGCCGAGGCTGATCGATTGACCTGCTTGTCCCGTCCTCGATATTCATTATATTGAGGACAGGGAGAATGCGCCATGTCCAAACCGATGACGCTCAACGTGCGGGTAAGCGGCGCGCTCAGCGACTTCGTAGCCGCCAATGTCAGTGACGCCGGAGCCTATGACAATGTCAGCGAATATGTCCGCGACCTGATCCGCCGCGACAAGGAGCGAGTGGAAGCCGATCATTTCGCCCGATTGAAAGCCGAACTGACGCGCGCCTTTGCCGCACCGGATTCAAGCTATCAGACGTTGGATGCCGAAACGGTCATCGCCCGCAACCGTCGTTCCTGAAACCGATGGCTACATTCCGGGTACAGGAAGCGGCGGGTCGTCGGCTGGACGAAATCTATATCTACGCCCACGACACCTGGGGCGAAGCGCAGGCTGGACATTATATCCGCGCGCTGTTCACCCAATTTGAAGCGATCACCGCGCGCGGCGTGCCTTGGCGATTAATTCCGACCGAATTCGGCGTAGACGGCTATTGTTGCCGGTTCGAGCATCACTATATCCAATGGCGGATTTTGCCGGACGGCACGGTCGGGATCGTCACGATCCTCCACGAACGGACGCACCAGATGGATCGCTTCCGCGCCGATCTTCCCTGACACGGGGCCAAACAAGAAAGCCCGCTACCGTTCACGGTAGCGGGCCTCCCTATCATCCAAACTATCTCCGCCTATTCAAACGGCTCTTCGCCCTGCAACTTGGTGCGGTGCATCATGCGGTTGCAGGTTGGGTCATACGCCTCGGCGCGGTGCATAGTGCCGGTATTGTCCCAGATCACCAGATCGCCGACGCTCCAGTCGTGGCTGTAGCTGAATTCTTCCTGCGTCGCCCATTCGCGCAGGCCTACGAGGATTTCCGCGCTCCGCATTGGGGTTACGTCCAATACCCGATGTGCGGTGCAGCCCAGAACCAGTGACTTGCGGCCGGACTTGTGGTTCCACACCAATGGCAGCTCATTCTCGCCGATCCGCTGCATCCCCTGGATTTTGGCCAGGCTGGGTTCGGGTTCATAGTAAAAGACCGTCGCCCAGACCGAATGGATCACACGCAGTTTTTCATATTCCGCCTTCTGCTCGTCGCTCAGCGCATCATAGGCAGCATAGGTATTACAGAAGCCGGTATTGCCGCCCCAGGTCGCTTTGACCTTGCACGACAGCAGTGACGCCAGGATCGGCGTGTCGTTCATCGTGCCGTCGATATGCCAGTAGAGCGACCCCTTGAGATATTCGGCGCTTTGCGGGTTTTCCTTCACGTCCAGCGTGATCTTGTGGATCTTGTGGTTCGTGCCGTCCTGCATTTCCGGCGCGAACGTACCCAGCGTCTTGGTAAAGGCGATCTGCTCATCGTCGTTAAAGTCGATCTTGGGAAACACCAGCACGCCGCGCTGTTCCAGCAATTCGCGAATCTGTGGACCCAGATCGCCCGCCAGCAACTCTTCCTTGCTGTTCAGGATGCGGCTGCCGATCTTCGGCTTAATCTCTTCATGCGCAAAGCGCGTGATCGCGGTGGTTGCCATGGTCCGACTCTCCTCAGTCTAGCCTGTACGTTGAACACTTGTTCAGCACTGCGGGCGCAAAAAGTCAACACCTCTCATTTTTTAGGCCAGCAGATCGTCCAGCCACTGTTCAACCGCCCGCCGCGCGTCGGCGTGGCCGGCTGCAACACCCAGTCCCCCTTCCATCACGAGCGCACGCCCCGCGCTGGCCAGCAGCAAGCTCAGGCCCGCCGCACTGACGCCGCGCTGCGCCAGCCGGTCGCCCAGCAGGCGTTCGAAGCATTCGGTCTGGCGCGCGCGCATCGCTTCGCTGTGGCGGGCGATTTCGGCACGGATCGCCTTGCGATGATTGGCCAGCGCGACAAATTCCATCGCCAGCGCGGTGCGGCTGGTGTCGGAAAAAAAGCGCCATAGCGACCGAACCGGATCGTCGCTGGCCAACGCCTGCTCGATCATCGCGTCGCTCTGTGCCGCGCCGCGGCGGAACACCGCCAGCAGCAGATCATCGGTGGTCGGGAAATAATAATGGACCAGCGATGGCGGCAGTTCGGCGCGCAGCGCAACGCGTCGGGAACTGGCAGCGGCATAGCCTTCATCGCGGATCACCTGTTCGGCGGCTTCGACAATGCGGGCGCGGGTTTCGGAGCTTTCCGCCCCGATGCGACGTTTCTGGACCATGGGCCGACCATAGGTATCGCTGGCGGGCGCGCAAGGGCGCGCAACGGATGGCCTATTAGCCACCCGGACGGTCACCGGGCGAAATCCTGGACGGATATGCCGCTCATCGCCGTCCAGCCCGCATCATTGTTGAACACGCCCCCGGTCGCAAAGCTGGCCTCGTCGCTCGCCAGGAACAGCGCCATCATCGCCATTTCCTCTGGCTGCGCCATGCGCCCCAGCACGCCCATCCGGTCCATCAGCACGGTGGAAGTGGGCAGACCAGCTTTCTCCATTTCCTGTCGCTGGTGCTTGGCCATCGGTGTCTCGGTCGCACCGGGACATAGCGCATTGACGCGGATATTGTGGCGACCCAGTTCGACAGCCGCGACCTTGGTAATCGCGACCGCACCAGCCTTGGACGCGCAATAGCCTGCGGTGCCAGCGACGATCGATGCGGCAATGGAGGCCGTGTTAACGATCGAGCCGCCGCCTGCCGCGATCATGCGCGGGGCGACATGCTTGATCATCAGCCAGACGGCCTTCAGGTTGACGTCGATGCATTTGTCGAACGCCGCCTCGTCGATGGTCAGGATCGACTGCTTATTCTCTGTATCGACACCCGCATTGTTGAACAGAATCGTGGGCAGGCCCAGTTCCGCCTCGGTGCGGGCGATGATGCGCAAGATGTCGGCTGTCTTGCTGACATCGGCACCGATGGCGATCGCCTCACCCCCTTGCGCCCGGATGGCGTCCACCACGGGCGCGACCTTGGCCTCATCCAAATCGACCGCAGCGACCTTCGCGCCCTCGCGCGCGAATAGCAAAGCCGCTGCTTCCCCCATGCCGCCCGCCGCGCCAGTGATGATCGCGATCTTGCCCGCCAGCCGCATGGATTTGGTCCCTTCGACCCTTTCTTAATGCGACCCCATATAGCGGCCGCCATTGGTGCTGATCGTCTGGCCGGTGATGTAGCTGGCTTCCTCCGACGCCAGATAGGCGCAGGCGGCGGCAATATCCTCCGGCTTGCCGATGCGCTTCATTGGCAGCGTCTGGGCGAAGGCATCAACATCGATCGGCGCGGCGCGCAGCATCGGCGTATCGACAAATCCAGGCGGCACCATGTTGAATGTCACGCCGCTGGCGGCAAATTCCAGCGCCAGCGCCTTGGTCATGCCCATCAGCCCACCCTTGGACGAGACATAATGGCCCTGTGCGAAGGACCCTGACTGGACCGAGGAGGAGGTGATGTTGATCACCCTGCCCCACCCGGCTGCCAGCATGTCGGGCAGCACTTCCTTTGTCAGAAGATAAGGGCCGCGCAGGTTGATATGGATGACCTTGTCGAACAGATCATCGTCAATATCCATGAACGGGGTAAAGGGGGCGATCCCGGCATTGTTGACGAGAATCGCGACCGGACCCAGCCTTGCGCGGGTTTCTTCCGCTGCGGCGTGGATCGCTGCCTTGTCGGAGCAATCGACACCAATGGCGATGGCGGTGCCGCCCGCTGTCTCGACCAGGCGGGCAGTTTCGGCTGCCCCTTCGGCGTTAATGTCCCAGATCGCGATCTTCGCGGTATCTTCTGCCAGCCGGATGGCGATAGCGCGGCCAATTCCCGACCCGGCGCCCGTCACGATTGCTACCTTGCCATTGAGAGAGCGTGTCATCGCCAAATCCTTCCTGTCGTTCGGTCCCTCTGGACCGGACCTGTGTTTGAACGGGTGATCAACTTGGGGCTTCCGACTGTCAAGCAAAGCCGGGCTTAGATCGCGGGAGCGAAGCGGGCGCGGGACTTAATGGCAGGCGAACAGGGCTGAACGCAGCTGTCACGTCGCGCCGCGAGAACAGCCAGCGTCCGGCTTCCTTGCGATAATTATCGACGTAACGGACGCTTTGAACGTCGTGCGCCAGCCCGCCCTTGCCGTCGGGAACCAAGTGCCAGGCGATGGCATAGACTTCGCCGGTTGCCCGGTCGCCGTCGACACTGATCAGGTGATTGCAGATATTGTGGCTGCCGATGTGCATGTGTGGCAGCGACATTTCCAGAAAGGCAAAATATCCCTCCACCGCACCGCTATAATAGGCACCATGATTGTCGACGGCATCGTCGGTGTAGAGTATGCGCAGCAGGCCCATATCCTTGCGATCAATTCCCCGCGCATAGAGGTGCGCCAGTTCTCGGATCTCGTCCTTCGCAACCAGTTGCGCCAATGCCTGCCTCTCCTGCTATGTCGGGCAAGGCTAGTCGCAATCAGGCCGGATCGGCACCCCGCATGGCCGTCAATTGTCGATAACGGGGTGGCGATCGGGCTGATTGACAATCGCTGTTGGGTCGGCAGTGTGGCTGCGATAGTGTTTGATAGACAAGCGGCGTGAAGCAGCCGGGGGAGGCAAGGGCATGGACGCGTTGATCGTCGCTACGCAATCAGGTTTGGTTCGGGGAACAAAAGCCGATGGCGCACGGCGCTGGCTGGGTATCCCCTACGCTGATGCCGCCCGGTTCGCCGCGCCGGCGCCTGCCGCCTCCTGGGTCGACGTCCGAGACGCAAGCGTTGCGGGGCCACAATGTCCGCAAATGTTTGGTAACAACGCCAAACGCGCGCGGTTCGCTGAACCCGATTTTGCCGAACAATGCCTGACCCTCAACATCTACGCCCCGGACGATTTGGGCGATGGTGAATGTCTGCCTGTTTATGTGTGGATTCATGGCGGTGCCTTTGTCGGTGGCAGCGGCAATGGTTATGATGGCTCCCTCCTCGCACGCGATGGGCGGATTATCGTCGTCACCATCAACTATCGTTTGGGTATACTGGGGTTCGTCAACTTCGGTGTTACAATGGAAACATCGGATATTCCGTCTAATCTGGGCCTCCGTGACCAGATTGCCGCCTTGACCTGGGTGCAGGCGAATATCGCGGCTTTTGGCGGTGATCCTGACCGGGTGACCATTGGTGGCCAGTCGGCAGGCTCCATGTCGGTATCGCTGTTGATGCATATGCCATCAGCGCGGCCGTTATTCCAGCAGGCGATCATGCAGAGTGGTGCGGTCAGCCTGATCCATAGTAAGGCACGGAGTGCGGCGATCGGGCGGCAATACAAGGCTGTGCTGGGCGATGATGCCCGGAGCCTTGCAACGTTGCAGGCGGTAGAATTGCGCCGCTTGTTCGAGGCGCAGGCGGTGGTAGGTGCGGCGAACCCCCGCACTATTGCTGCCGCTCCATGGCTGGACGATGATCTGTTGCCGGGAACGATGGAGGCGGTGCGGCAGTCGCAGACAGCGCCCGTGCCGTTGCTGGCAGGAGCAACGCGCGATGAGATACGGTTTTTTGAACTTCTGCCTGGCGATATATTGCCGACCCGATGGCCTGAGTTGGAGGCGCTGCTGCACGAACAATTGGGGACAGAGCAGGCGCAGGCCATATTGGCAACCTATCCGCGGACCAAGGCCGGACGTCGGGCGCTGGCCAGCGACCTTACCTTCGTCATGTCGACCCGTCATTTCGCCGATCGCCATGCCGCGCACAGCCCGACCTGGTTCTATCGCTTCGATTATGCTCATCCGGTTGCCGGGGCGACCCATGGGCTGGACCTGACACTGACCTGGCCGATGCGGGGATTACGCGCGGCGCTGGCGCGGGGCGGGCGGATGACCGGACGCCGCGCGGCGCTGGGGCAGCGGATGACGCGGCATATCGCGCATTTCGTGCACCATGGTCGGCCCGAAGCCGCATGGCCTGCTTATGACGAGAGCCAAGGGCAGGTTATGGTATTCAACCTGGCCGACCGGATCGAAGCCCGACCGGAGGTCGATCGCTGGCGGGCGTGGGATGGGCAGGATGTCGGGGTCGGCCTGTCCGCCTGACCCCGACCCAGGTCAGGCGCTGACCTCGTCGGGCCAGTAGAGGCGCATCGGATTGTCGATCAGCAGCTTACGTTGCAGATCGGCACTGGGCGCGATGCGCGGGATCATGTCGACCAGATGGCCATCATCGGGGATGGCGTCCTGCATATTGGGGTGCGGCCAGTCTGTACCCCACAGCACCCGGTCCTGATAGTCGGCGACCAGCGGCGCGACGGCGTCGGCAAAGCTGTTCCATGGGTCGCCATTCGGGTCGAGGCGGTCGGGGCAGGTCGCCTTGAACCAGATGTCGTCGCGGCTGTCGAGGAAGGCGCGAAATGCCTTCATGTCCGCGCCGTCCGGTCCCTGGGTCACATCGGGGCGGCCCATATGGTCGATGACCAGCGGCACGGGGATGGCGTCCATGAAGGGGCGCAATTCGTCAAGAATATCAGCCTCGAAATAGATGACGACATGCCAGCCCGCGGGCAGGCGCTTGGCCACCTCCAGAAACTTGTCCTTTGGCGCATCGTCGACCAGGCGCTTGAGGAAATTGAAGCGGATGCCACGCATCCCGCCTTCATGGAGGGCGACAAGGTCTACGTCGGAAATCGCCGGATCGACTACGGCGACGCCGCGTGCCTTGCCGTTGGATTTGGCGATGGCGTCCAGCGTCGCGCTATTGTCCGTGCCGTGGCAGCTGGCCTGGACGATGACGTTGCGGGCAAAGCCCAGATGGTCGCGCAGGGCAAACAGCATGTCCGGCCCGGCATCTTCCGGCAGATATTTCGCCTTCGCGCTGAAGGGGAAGTCGGCCATCGGTCCGAACACATGGCAATGGGCGTCAATTGCGCCCGGCGGCGGGGTGTAAAGTGGCTTGGATGGGTTGCCGTGCCATGAAACGATCCGGGTCATATCCTAAAACTCCGTTCGCCCTGAGCCTGTCGAAGGGCTGTTCTTTCTTGAAGAAAAATGCAGGGCTTCGACAGGCTCAGCCCGAACGGGTTAAGAAAAGACGGTGCCATCCATCAGCTTGCGGGCGGTGCGCAGCATGGCGGCGCTGGCGACATTGCCGCTTTCGTCCAGTTCCATGACGCAGGTGGTTTCGCCGGTCGGATGTTCGACCGACAGCGTCTTGCGATTGCCGGGGGGGATATTGGCGACTTGCGCCGCGGGCGACCCTTCGATCAGGCAGGCGGTGGCGACGCTGACCGCGCCCAGCACGCCGATCGAGGCATGGGCGCGGTGAGGGATGAAGCTGCGCACGGTGACGGCGCCGCCGTCGCGGGGCGGGGCGACCAGCATCATCTTGGGTACTGACTTTTCGCTGACATCACCCAGGTTCATGCGTTCGCCGACGGCGAGTCGGATGGCCTCGATCCGGGCCTTCAGCGCGCTGTCCTTGTCCAGCGTGTCGCGATCCTCATAGCCGGTGATGCCGACATCGGCAGCCTTCATGACGACACAGGGCATCCCATTGTCGATCATGGTGACCGGCACGCCTTCCACCATATCGAAAGCATTGCCGGTCGGGAGCAGCGCGCCGCAGGACGAACCGGCGGTGTCCCGAAATTCCAGCGGAATGGGCGCGGCGCTGCCGGGGACACCGTCAATTTTGGCGTCGCCGTCATAGCGCACAATGCCGCCGGGGGTCTGGACCGTGGCGATGGCGATCTGGCCGGTATTTTCCATGAAGATGGATACCCGCGTCTCGCCATCCTGTGCGGCGATCAGGCCGCGCTCGATCGCGAAGGGACCGATGCCAGCCAGGATATTGCCGCAATTCTGCGCGTCGCTGACGATCGCCTGATCCACGAACACTTGCAGGAAGAGATAGTCGATATCGACGCCGTCGCGCTGCGATTTCCTGACGACTGCGACCTTGCTGGTCAGCGGGTCGGCACCGCCCATGCCGTCGATCTGGCGCGGGTCGGGCGACCCCATGGCGCGCAGGAGGAAGGCATCGCGGGCGATGGTGTCGGCGGGCAGGTCGTCGGCCAGGAAATAGCCACCCTTTGACGTGCCACCGCGCATCCACATGACGCGGGCGGAGTTGATCACGGTCATAACTATACTCCGCTCGGGCTGAGCTTGTCGAAGCCCAGCCCTTCTTCCAAAGAAGAACAGCCCTTCGACAGGCTCAGGGCGAACGGGTTATGAGGCTCGCGCCACTCACACATATTTCAGGCCCATCTCTTCGAGGCGCGGGCGCATATTGTAGATGTCGAGGCCGAGTTCACCTGCGGCGAGGCGGACACGCTTGGCTTCTTCGGCGGCTTCGCGGGCCTGGGCCTTTTCCAGCACCGACACGGCGTCGGCGCGGGGGACGATGCAGACGCCGTCATCGTCGGCGATGACAACGTCGCCCGCATTAACCAGCGCATTGGCGCAGACGATGGGGACGTTGACCGATCCCAGCGTCCCCTTGATCGTACCCTGGGCGTGGACCGCCTTTGACCAGACCGGGAAGTTCATCTGCTTGAGGTCGCGCAAATCGCGCACGCCCGCGTCGATGATGAGGCCGCGGCAGCCACGGGCCTGGGCGGAGGTGGCGAGCAGGTCGCCGAAATAGCCGTCGGTGCAGGGGCTGGTGGGAGCGAGGACGAGGATGTCGCCTTCCTTCAATTGTTCGATCGCGACATGGACCATCCAGTTGTCCCCCGGAGGGGCGGAGATGGTGACGGCGCTGCCCGCGATCCGGGCGCCGGGATAGATGGGTCGCATATGGGGGGCGAGCAGGCCGGTGCGGCCTTGGGCTTCATGGACGGTGGCGACGCCGCATTGAGCGAGACCGTCAATGACGGAAATCTCCGCCCGTTCGATATTCTGGACGACGATGCCGGACATGGCGCTGTTCCTTCTCCTAAAGCCGACAGTGACATGGACATATGTAACGCAATGCTCAAATCGGTTCTGGCGCGGACACATAAAATTTTGCTAATTGTCAAAAATGGAAGCTGATCAGTTCAATATCCGGCACTTGGCCGCGCTGGTCGCGGTGGTTGATCAGGGCAGCGTCAGCCTGGCGGCGCGGGCGGTGAATTTGACCCAACCGGCGGTGACGCAGGGCATCGCCAAGCTGGAGGCGCAACTGGGCGCGGCGCTGTTCGAGCGGCGACCGGGCGGGATGGCACCGACCGACGTGGCACTGCGGTTCAAGCCGCGGGTCGAGGTCGCGTTGCGGCTGATCGGCAGCAGCCGGGTGACGGCAGCGCAAATCCGCGCCTTTGTCGCACTGGCGCGGGCGGGCAGCTACGCGGCGGCGGCGGCGCTGGTCGGGGTGGCGGAGCCGTCGCTGCACCGGGCGGTGGGCGATCTGGGGCTGGCGCTTGGGGTGCGGCTGGCTGAGCGGCGGGGTAGGGGGTTGATGCTGACGCGCGCGGGCGTGGCGCTGGCGCGGCGGTTGCGGCTGGCGCTGGCGGAACTGCGACAGGGGCTGGAGGAGATTGCCGAACTGCGGGGGCAGGAAAGCGGGCGGATATTGGTAGGCGCTATGCCGCTCAGCCGGGCGCGACTGCTGCCGCTGGCGATCACCCGATTCCGCCGCGATTTTCCGCAGGTCGACATATCCGTGGTGGAAGGTTCGCACGCTGAACTGGTGGGGCCGCTGCGCGATGGCGAGATCGACATGATGGTCGGTGCCTTGCGCGATGCGACAATCGGGCAGGATCTCGTCCAGTTGCCCCTGTTCGAGGACCGACCGACCATTTTTGCGCGGGCGGGCCACCCGCTGGAGCGGGGCTGGGATGGCGATGATCTGCGGCGCTTGCCCTGGATATTGCCGCCCGAAGGGACGCCGCTGCGCCAATTGTGGCGGGCTATGTTCGCGGCGCTGGGGGGTGACTTGCCTGCGGTGCCGATCGAATGCGGATCGGTCATGACTGTGCGGCAATTGCTGGTGAGCGGCGACTATCTGACCTTGTTGTCGGTCGATCAGTTACGGGTCGAACTGGACAGTGGGATGCTGGCGGATATCGGCCCGGCGCCGGGCGAGATCAGCCGCACCATTGGCCTCACCAGCCGGGCCGATTGGCGACCGACGCGGCTGCAACAGCAGTTCATGGTGGCGATCGAGCGGGCTGTAGTAGAGATGAATTCGTAAAATCTTATAGTAAGGCCCCGGATATGATTGGCGACTGCGGCTTCAATCCGGCATCCCATTCGCATGGAGCAGGAAGTCGGTCTCATCGGGTTTGGCGAAGCGGGGTCCACCTTTGCATTGGCAGGGGACTGGGCGGCAGCCGCCCATGTCTATGATGCCAAGACGGAATGCGTGACCACGCGCGATGCGATGCTGGCCGCCTATGCGCAGGCGGGTGTGCTGCCTGCGCGCTTCATGGAAGACGCGCTGGACGGGGTGGAACTGATCCTGTCGCTGGTGACGGCGGATCAGGCGCTTGTCGTGGCAGAGGCGGCGGCAGCGTTGATCGCGCCGGGAGCGATCTTCTGCGACATGAACAGTGTCGCGCCGCAGACCAAGCAGGCGGCGGCGCGGGCGATCGAGGCGGCGGGCGCGCATTATGTCGATGTCGCTGTCATGGCCCCGGTCGATCCGGCGCGGTTGAACGTGCCGTTGCTGTTGAGCGGTGACAAGGCGCAAGTTGCAGAGGTGCGGTTGCAGGCATTGGGCTTTGCCAAGACGCGCGTTGTTGGCGCGGATGTGGGGCGCGCGTCGTCCATCAAGATGATCCGGTCGGTCATGGTCAAGGGGATAGAGGCGCTGACCGCCGAATGTGTGTTGGCGGCGGATGCGGCCGATGTGCTGGACGAGGTTCTGGCGTCGCTCGATGCGAGCGAGAAGGCGAGGCCCTGGGACGCGCGGGCGGACTATAATCTGGACCGGATGCTGGTGCATGGCCTGCGCCGTGCGGCCGAGATGGAGGAAGTGGTCAAGACGCTGGAAGGCCTTGGCACCGGTGCGGCGATGACGCGCGGGACGGTCGAGCGGCAGCGGGCGATCGGCGCGTTGGGGGTGACGGCGGTGCCGGAGGGGTTGGGGGCGAAGATTGGGGTTTCTTCACCTCGTCATCCCCGCGAAGGCGGGGATCCAACTCCGGTCCTGGCGATGGCTGAAGCGGTGGGAGATGGATTGCCTTCGGCGCACTATCGTGTCCCGCCTGCGCGGGAATGACGGGGGTTGCGGGACAGGTTTTGGGCGGCTCGTTGCAAGGCTGTTGGGGCTAGATGGGTTCCCGCCTTCGCGGGGACGACGGTGAGTTGGTGGAGATGAGAGCGGATGAGCCTGATTATTGATTGCCATGGCCATTATACGGTGTTGCCCAAGGGGCACGACGCGTGGCGCGAAGAACAGAAGGCCGCCTTCAAGGCCGGGACGCCGTGCCCGCCCTATCCTGAGATTAGCGACGCTGAAATTCGCGAGACGATCGAGGCGAACCAGTTGCGGCTGATCAAGGAGCGCGGCGCGGATCTGACGATCTTTTCCCCCCGCGCGTCGGCGATGGCCCCGCATGTCGGCGATGAGGCGATGGCCAAGGAATGGGCGATCCGCTGCAACGATCTGATCGCGCGGGTCGTGGCGATGTTCCCCGAAACCTTCGTTGGCGTGTGCATGTTGCCCCAGTCGCCCAAGGCCGACATGAGCAATTCGATCGCGGAGCTGGAGCGCTGCGTCACGCAAATGGGCTTTATCGGCTGCAATCTCAATCCCGATCCGGGCGGCGGGCATTTCACCCATCCGCCGCTGACCGATCGCTACTGGTATCCCTTTTACGAGAAGATGGTCGAGCTGGACGTCCCGGCAATGATCCATGTGTCGGGCAGCTGCAACCCGGCGATGCACGCGACCGGCGGATATTATATCGCGGCCGACACGATCGCCTTCATGCAGCTGCTGGAGGGCGATCTGTTCAAGGATTTCCCGACGCTGCGCTTCATCATCCCGCATGGCGGCGGCGCGGTACCCTATCATTGGGGACGTTACCGGGGTCTGGCCGACATGCTAAAAAAGCCCGACCTGGCGACCCATTTGATGAACAATATCTATTTCGACACCTGCGTCTATCACCAGCCGGGCATCGACCTGCTGGCCGACGTGATCGACAACAAGAATATCTTGTTCGGGTCGGAAATGGTCGGCGCGGTGCGCGGGATCGATCCCACCACCGGGCAATATTTCGACGACACCAAACGCTATGTCGATGCGCTGGATGTTAGCGATGCCGAGCGCGCCGCCATTTTCGAGGGCAATGCCCGCCGCGTCTTTCCCCGGCTGGATGCGCAATTGAAGGAGAGGGGACTATGATTACAGAAGATCCCAAGCATCAGGATATTCACGAATATCTCGCCGAGATGGAGGATATTCCCGGCACCCGCGTGTTTACCGCCAAGCGGGCGCGGCAGGGCTATCATATGAACCAGTTTGCGATGAGCCTGATGAAGGACGAGAATCGCGCCAAGTTCAAGGCTGACGAACGCGCCTATATGGACGAATGGCCGCTGACTGAGGACATGAAGCAGGCGTTGCTGGCGCGCGATTATAATCGCTGTCTGGATCTGGGCGGCAATGTCTATTTTTTGGCGAAGTTGTTTTCGACCGATGGCATTCCGTTCGCTGAAGCGGTCAGCACCATGACCGACATGGAATTTCCGCAATATCGCGAGATGATGATGAATGGTGGCCGCTCGCCCGAAGGCCTGCGGTCGATCAGGGCCAATGCGGCTGCGGCCAAGAAAGAGGATCGCTGATATGGCGCGGATTACTGCTGGCGTGGCGTCGAGCCATGTGCCGCTGCTGGGTGTGGCGTCGGATTTCGACAAGGATCGCGACGAATATTTCGGCCCGATCTTTGCAGGGTATGACTGGACGCGCGAATGGGAGAAGGCGGAAAAGCCGGACGTCATCATCCTGGTCTATAACGACCATGCGTCCGCCTTTGACATGAAGATTATCCCGACCTTCGCGATCGGCTGTGGCGAGCGTTACAAGTCGGCGGACGAGGGCTGGGGGCCGCGCGCCGTGCCGGACGTGGAGGGGCATCCTGACCTCGCCTGGCATATCGCGCAGAGCCTGGTGCTGGACGAGTTCGACATGACCATCATCAACGAGATGGATGTCGACCATGGCCTGACCGTGCCGCTTTCCATGATGTTCGGCAAGCCTGACGCCTGGCCATGCAAGGTCGTGCCGCTGGCGGTCAATGTCGTCACCTATCCGCCGCCGTCGGGCAATCGCTGCTGGGCGCTGGGCGAGGCGGTGCGCAAGGCGGTCGAAAGCTTCCCTGAGGATCTGAACGTGCAGGTGTGGGGCACGGGCGGCATGAGCCATCAGTTGCAGGGGCCGCGCGCGGGCCTGATCAACAAGGAATGGGATAACCGTTTCCTGGACGGTCTGGTCGGTGACAGCGACCATCTGCGCCGGATTCCGCATATCGAATATCTGCGCGAGACCGGCAGCGAAGGCATCGAGATGGTGATGTGGCTGGTGATGCGCGGCGCGCTGGGGAAGAAAACCCGTGCGCTGCACCGCCATTATCATGTGCCCTGCTCCAACACCGCGATCGGCCATATGGTGCTGCGCCCGGATAATGGCGAAGGGCTGGACATGACCGGTAGCGACACGGTGAGCGCTATCGCGGCGGAGTAGACCCCCTTCAAGATGGGCGCAGGCTCGCTTCGCTCGCACCCACCCCTTCCCCCTCCCTTAAAAGGGAGGGGCTTATTATGGAGTAGTTTTCCATGCGTATTGCCCTGGCTGGTGCGGGCGCCTTTGGCGAAAAGCATCTGGATGGCCTGAAGAATATCGATGGCGTGAGCGTGACGTCGCTGGTTGGGCGGCGGCTGGATGCGACGCAGGCGATTGCCGACAAATATGGCATTGGCCATGCAACCACCGAGCTGGCAGACACGCTGGCGCGCGATGATGTTGATGCGGTAATTCTCTGTACGCCGACGCAGATGCATGCGGCGCAAGCCATTGCCTGCATGAATGCTGGCAAGCACTGCCAAGTCGAAATTCCGCTGGCCGACAGCTGGGCGGATGCGCAGGCGGTGCTGGCCAAGCAACAGGAAACCGGCCTCACCTGCATGGTCGGGCATACGCGGCGGTTCAACCCCAGCCATCAATATGTCCATAATCTGATCACGGCGGGTGATCTGAACATTCAACAGATGGATGTGCAGACCTATTTCTTCCGCCGCAAGAATATCAATGCCAAGGGGGAAGCACGGTCGTGGACCGACCATCTGCTGTGGCACCATGCCGCGCATACGGTTGACCTGTTCGCCTATCAGGCAGGCAAGATCGTGTCGGCGCACGCGATGCAGGGACCGATCCACCCGGAACTTGGCATTGCGATGGACATGGCGATCCAGCTGAAAAGCGAGAGCGGGGCGATCTGCACCCTGTCGCTGTCGTTCAACAATGACGGGCCGCTCGGCACCTTCTTCCGCTATATCGGCGACACCGGCACCTATATTGCGCGCTACGACGACCTGGTAAATGGCAAGGAAGAGCCGATCGACGTCAGCAAGGTGGCCGTGTCGATGAACGGCATCGAGTTGCAGGACCGCGAGTTCATCAGCGCGATCCGCGAAGGCCGCGAGCCCAATTCGAGTGTCGCCAAAGTGTTCGATTGCTATCGCGTGCTGGGCGAGCTGGAGCAGCAGCTGGCGTAATGGAGATCCCTTCGGGGTCGCAAGGAAGGGTGCGGCGGAAACATCCGCTGCGCCCTTTTTGCGTCAGGCGGTGACGAAGGGGTGCGCCAGCCGCAGATCGTCGAGCAGGGTTTCGAGCCTGGCGACATCGGCAAAGGCACCGGTCGGTGTCACCGACCAGTTGCAATGGGGATGGGTGGCGCGACTGTAGAGGCGGATCGGGCCGATCAGCTTGCGCCAATGATGTTTGCTCTTGCCATGGTCGCGCAGCAATTTCGCCACGAGCAGATCGGTCAGCTTATCCACGGTCATCGCCTGTGCATAGGGCCGGGCGGGCGCAGGTTCAACCGTCTCTGGCAGCGCGCCAGACACGGGGTGGCTGGCCGATATGGCGGGCGAAGAAGCGCGAGAAATAGGCCGGGTCCTCAAAGCCTGTGGCATAGGCGATCTCTGCCACCGACATTTGCGAATAAAGCAGCAGGCGGCGCGCCTCCAGCAGGGCGCGGTCGTCGAGCATCTGGGCGGGGGATGTATTGGCAACGCGGGCGCAGGCCTGACGCAGGGCGGTGAGGCTGACGCCCAATGCGCGGGCATGGTCCGACACTGGTTCGCGCTGGCGAAAGCGCTGCTCGATCCGTTCGCGCAAGCGGGCGACGAGCGTCGCTTGGCGCGGGGTGCCGGGCAGTACTTGTTGCGTGAGGGCCGCGTGGCGCAGCGCCAGCACCATGAGCGCGAGCAGCGCGGATTCGATCGCAGCGCGCTGGCCGGGGCCGGACCAGCCCAGTTCCTGCGCCATGCGCGCGATCGCGGCTTCGGCGGCGTCGCCCTCCGCCTGTGGCAGCATCACGGCATGGGGGTGGGCAAAGAGCGGGGCGAGATCGGCGTCGCGGGCGACCAAGTGGCGCAGATAGGCCGCGGCGATGGTGGTGACATGGCCGCTGGATTCGCGGTGCCAGGTGAAGCCATGGACGATCCCGGCCGGGACCAGCAGCAGACAGGGCGCCTCGAACCGGAACTCGCTCGCTTCGGCCTGCATCGCGCCGCCGCCCTGCGCTATCAGGATGATATGGTTGAGGTCGCGATGGACATGGCGGTTGATCGTCCATTCGCTGGGGCGGGATCGGTCGTCCAGGCTTTCGACATGGACGAACCCTTCCGCTACGCTTCGCTGCGGTTCGCCATAAAGGTAGAAGCTGGGGACGGGGGCGATCGTCATGGGCGGCGTCAGCCGGGGCGGGCGCGCAACGGGATCAGCAGCGCTGCACCGACCAACGATCCAAGCGCCATGGCGAAGGCGACCCAGGGTAGGCTGACGTCGAGGCTGAAGAGGAAGCCTGCCAATATCGGTCCCAGCGCCGCGCCGCCACGTCCGACGCCGATGACGATACCGGTCCCACCGGCGCGCACGGCGGTCGGGAATGACTGGGCGACCAGCGCGTAGAGACCGACAACCGCGCCGTTGGTGCAGAAACCGGCGGCGGCGGCAATCAGGCTGAGGCCCGCCAGCGTCGTCTGTTCCTGACCGAATAATGTGACCAGACAGGTGGAGGCGACCATGGCGATGATGACCAGCGGCCGGATCGCGATCCGCCAGCTGAGCGCGCTCAAGAGCAGCGCGCCCAGCAGGCCGCCGACATTGGCCCAGACCAGCACCCCGCCTGCGGCCGAGGGGGCATAGCCCATGTCCACCACGATCTTTGGCACCCATTTCAGGATGAAATAGAAGGTCATGATGTGGCAGAAATAGCCAAGCGTCAGTAGGATGGTGGTGCGGGCCAGGCCCGGCGCGAATAGCGCGGCGAAGGAGGGTTTGAGCGCTTTGCTGTCAACCGGCGGCAGGGCGTCGATCGGGGGCTGGCCGAGGCGGCCTAGCGCATTATTGACCCGCACCAGCGCGTTGTCGGGCCGCTTTTGCAGCAGGAAGCCGATCGATTCAGGTAGCAGGAACCAGATGAAGGGCAGGAACAGGGCGGTGGCGACGCCGCCCAACAGGAAGATGTCGCGCCAGTCGCCCGCGACCAGCAGATGAGAGGCGACCGACCCGCCAAGGATCGCGCCCGCCGGATAGCCAGCCGCCATGATCGCGACCCCCAGACTGCGGGCGCGGGCATTGGCCAGTTCGGCGACCATGGCATTGGTGCAGGCGAGCATCCCGCCAATGCCAAGGCCGGTGACCAGACGAATGACCGAGAGCGAGACGACGTCCCATGCCTGCGTCGCGGCGCCCATGCCTGTCGCCATAACGATGAGGCAGAAGAGGATGGTGGGGCGGCGGCCGATCCGGTCGGCGACATTGCCGAGCAGGACGGAGCCGACCGCCATGCCAATCAGTTCCATCGAGAGGACGAGGCCAAGAGCGGCGCGATCAACGCCCCATTCCTTCGCGATGCCGGGCGAGGCGAAGCTGATCGCCAGCACATCGAACCCGTCCAGTGCATTGAGCAGGACGCACAATATGATCGCGATGATTTGAAGCCGCCCCATGGGCGCTTCATCCAGTCGCCGCCGGACGTCCGTTGCCTGCTCTCCCATCCTCAATCCTTTTGTTTTCAGCCGACCGCGAAAATGTCGAGCCGTACATGGTCTCTATAGCGCGCAGCGGTGCAGAGAAAGACCGTGCGGCCGAGCCAGGCGTGCGGGCCATCGCTCGCCACGTCGCAGCGCGGTGTGGTGCGGAAATAATAGAGCGCGGGATCGACCACTTCGCCCGCCGAGATCCGCGCCAGCACCGGGGCAGGGCCGTGGCGATAGCCAGGATTGACGATCGACAGGATTGTGCCGTCGCTGGCCTCTATCGAATAGCGGGCGAGAATGTCCGCAGTCCCGTCCGAGCGAATGGACTGCCAGTCCGCGCCGCCGGGCAGGATTTTGCCGGTCAGGCGCGGGCCATCCACGCTGCCGCCGGTAATGGGGATGACCCGCTTGCGCACCCCATCGACGGTGCCCAGTTCCTGCGGCGCGCCGATCAGCACGCGCAACCGCATGGCAAGGGTGAGCGGCGGGGTCGCCAGCGCATCGGAGGGAGCGGCCATGGCGGGAGCGGCAGCGCCGGCGAGGGCGAGGCCCGGCATCGCCTTGAGCAGGCTGCGGCGGGGCAGGGGATCGGTCATGTCTCTCCTCTCGCGTCTCTGTCGGATCGTCCATTATGGGTTCTTGCGCTATTTCATGCGATAATCCGCCATACCGGTCAAGTTTGCGCTGCATTCGCTCAAAGAAGCTGCTGAATCGTCCAACTATATGGTTGGTCCGCCCCTGTGATGACGACCTGCAAAAGGCCATGATCGGCGCAAATCTGGTTCGGCAGGAGAGGCTTATCATGAAAACGCAGGTTGCGATTATCGGCGCTGGGCCAGCCGGGCTGTTGCTCGGCCATTTGCTGCGGGCCGAGGGGATTGAGACGGTCATCGTCGAGCGCGCTGCGCCCGATTATGTGCTGGGCCGCATCAGGGCGGGCGTGCTGGAACGGACGACGACCGATCTGATGGACCAGCTGGGCCTGGGCGCGCGGATGCACGCCGAAGGCCTGCCGCATGACGGCTTTCATCTGGCCGATGGCGAGCGGTTGATCCGCATCGACGTCGCCGCGCTGACTGGCAAGCAGGTGATGGTCTATGGCCAGACCGAAATCACCCGCGACCTGATGGAGGCGGCGCCCGAACGTGGGCTGGAGATCATCTATGAGGCTGGCGACGTCACGCTGCATGATGTCGACAGCGATGCGCCCTATCTGACCTATAGCAAGGATGGCACGACCCACCGGATCGATGCGCAATTCCTGTGCGGTTGCGATGGTTTCCATGGCCCCTCGCGCAAGGCGATCCCAGCATCGGTGGCAACCGCCTATGAGAAAGTCTATCCGTTCGGCTGGCTGGGCATATTGGCCGACGTGCCGCCCTGCAATCACGAGCTGATCTACGCCAATCACGAACGCGGCTTTGCGCTGGCGTCGATGCGGTCGGAAACGCGCAGCCGCTATTATGTGCAGGTGGCGCTGGACGAGAAGGTCGAGGATTGGTCCGACGACCGGCTGTGGGACGAGCTGGCGATCCGGCTGGGGCCGGAGGCCGCGGCGCAGATGGTGCGCGGCCCGGCTTTGGAAAAGTCGATTGCGCCGCTGCGTTCCTTCGTGTTCGAGCCTATGCGGCACGGGCGGCTGATGCTGGCGGGTGACAGCGCGCATATCGTGCCGCCAACCGGGGCGAAGGGGCTGAACCTGGCGGCATCGGACGTGCATTATCTGTCGCAGGCGCTGATCGGCTATTTCCGGCGCGGGGATTGTGACGGGGTGGCAGGCTGTTCCGCCAAGGCGCTGGCGCGTGTGTGGAAGGCGGAACGTTTTTCCTGGCAGCTCACCCGGTTGATGCACCGCTTTCCCGACAGCGATGCGTTCGACCGGCGGATGCAGGTCGCCGATCTGGACTATATTGCTTCGTCGGTGGCGGCGCAGACGACGATCGCGGAAAATTATGTGGGCCTGCCACTATAGGGGCAGGGTTCGCTGCTTCAGTCAGGATCGGGCGACGAGAATGGCGTGGGCAGGCTGGAAAGCCGCCTGCGCCATTCTCCGTTTCAGCCGGTGGAAATTCCGATGTTTGAGGGGGTTTGGCGTCATTTTCGTGAACATTCTCAACAAAAAATCGTTCCGCAGGCATTTTTCCTGTTGACCGAATCTCTGGCCTTACCTAGAGGGCTGTTCACCGGACGGGGCGCTGCCTAATGGGAGCGTTCGGTA